>VGDO01000202.1 GCA_016869645.1 Alphaproteobacteria bacterium | reverse complement strand
TTCGCCGCCAACATTCTGCGCCACAACGGCGTCGACAACGTCACCGACGCCCGCTATCGCCTCGCCATCGGCGGACTCAACGCCATCCGTTCACTGCGCTTCATGTGATGAGCGTTGAACAGCCCTGCTATCCGGTGCTCACCGCGCAGCTCGTCAAGCTGTCGATCGTGCCCAAAGCCTATGTCGAGCGCATCGGCAACCAGCGCTTCAACCAGGAGCCGATGGGCAGCGGTCCCTACAAGTTCGCCTCGATCCAGCGCGGCGTGAAGACGACGCTGACGCGCAACGACGCCTATTGGGGCGCCAAGGGCCCGTTCCCGACAGTGGAATTCCAGCCCGTGCCCGACGTCGCGACGCGCGTCGCCAATCTGCGTACCGGCAAGTCGGATCTGATCGTGACCATCACGCCCGACCAGGCGAACGAGCTCAAGAACGATGCGCGCACCAAGGTGCTGAGCGTGCAGAGCGAGCGCGTGGCCTACTTCATGCTCAACGCGCTGACCGGCCCGACCCAGGATTTGCGCGTGCGTCAGGCAATCGCGCACGCGATCGACAAGAATGCGATCGTGACCGCGCTCTTGGGCGGCTATGACAAGGTCAGCCACGTCATCGCGTCGCCCGCCCATGTCGGCTATGCCCAGGGCTTCAACGGCTACGCCTTCGACCCGGCCAAGGCCAAGGCCTTGCTGGCGCAGGCGGGCGATGCAGCCCGAGCGGAGATGACGCTGTTCACCTCGCCGACCTTCGATCAGCGCATCGTGACGGCGATCCACGGCATGCTGACCGATGTCGGCCTCAAGGTGAAGATCACCAGCACCGACTTCCCGAACTGGCTGAAGCGGGCGCAGAGCGCACCCGCCGAGTTCGGCGAAATGACCTTCAGCCGCTGGTCCTGCGGCTGCCAGGACGCCGACGGCATCATGTACCCGCTGCTCCACAGCAGCAGCCAGTGGGCGAAGATGAAGGATGCGCGCATGGACCAGGCGCTCGATGCTGCGCGTTCCGAGCTCGACACGGCCAAACGCGTGCAGCACTACGCCGAAGTCTCCAAGATCGTCGAGGCGTCGGTGCCGCTGGTGCCGCTCTACCAGGCCGCCATCCTCTACGGCGCCCGCAAGGAGCTGCGCTGGACGCCGACGCCCAACGAAAGCCTGTTCATCAACCGCATGGGCTGGGACGGGTAACACACGCCCGGTGGTATGCTCCTTCCCCCGCGCTGGCGGGGAAGGCTGGGATGGGCGCCCCCACCCTGGCCCGCTCCCGCACTTCGCACGGGGGAGGGGACTAGGACGTCCGGTCACAAATCTCGCAGCACGTCCGGCAGGTCACGGGCGCTGTGCAGGATGCGCACGATCAATGGCGGCGTGCGACCAGCATTGTGGACGATGATGTAGGGGAAGCCCGTTAGTGGCACGAAGCGATAGGGTTCGTCTGCGAGTTCCGGTCGGACCACGCCGACCATTGGATGCGTGCCGATTTGTCTGGCGGCCGACGCGATGGCGACTCGAAGCGCGCGTGCCGCGCTTGGATTATCGCGTGCGATCCAGCGAATTGCGCCAAGCAGATCGCGGCGCGCGGCCGGCGAGAGCTCGGCTGGAATCATCGCCCGCCAGATTTGATGATCCGGTCGGCTTCCTTGAGCACGGCATCGACGCCGAATGCGCCGTCGCGGTCGGCCTCAGCCTCCGCCGCACGCAACATCGCGTTGAACTCGCGGCGGCGCTCCTCGGTGTCCTGCAGAAGACGCAGCGCCGAGCGCACCACCTCGCTGACATTGTTGTAGCGTCCCTGCTCGACGCATTCGCGGGCGAAGCGCTCCAATTCGGGCGTCAAATGGACATTGGTGGCCATGATCTCTCGTATGTCAAAGTTTGACATATTCATAGCAAGGCATGGCCGTCGGTGGCAAGCCGCCCGGGAGGGGAGATGAACCGTTATCTCCTGCGCCGCCTCGCGCAGTCCGCGATCGCTGTGCTGGGCACGGTGACGCTGGTGTTCTTCATTCAGCGGCTGGCCGGCGATCCGACGCTTCTCATGCTGCCCGAGGGCGCGACGCGCGAGGACATCGAGACCCTGCGTCGCCAGTTGGGCTTTGACCGGCCGGTCATCGAGCAGTATCTGGACTATGTCTGGCAGCTCCTGCGTCTCGATCTCGGACAGTCGCTGGTGCAGCGCCTGGCCGTCGGCGACATCATCGCGTCGCGCCTGCCCTATACGCTCTATCTGGCCGCAGCGGCACTGGTCGTGGCACTCGGCATCGGCCTGCCGGTCGGCGTGCTGATGGCGGTCAAGCGCGACACGCGGCTCGAGCGTTTGCTGGTGGCGTTCGTGCTGATCGGCCAGAGCATGCCGACCTTCTGGAGCGGCATACTCCTGATCCTGTTCTTCGCGGTCACGCTCGGCGTCATGCCCGCATCGGGTGTCGACGGCTTTCATTCCGTGATCCTGCCGGCGATCGCCCTGGGTGCCTTGACCATGGCGACCTTCGCGCGCGTCACGCGCACGGCCGTGCTCGAGGAGCTGAGCCGCGATTACGTGCCGGCGGCGCAGGCCAAGGGGCTGCGCTTCCGCGCCGTCGTCTTCAGCCACATCTTGCGCAACGCGGCGACGCCGATCATCACGGTCTCGGCGCTTGAGATCGCCAATCTGCTGGCCGGCGCCATCATCGTCGAAACCGTGTTCGCCTGGCCGGGCCTCGGCCAGCTCGCGGTGCAGTCGATCGCGGCGCGCGACTTCCCGATCGTCCAAGGCATCGTGCTGCTTGGCTCCTTCGTCGCGATCTCGCTCAACCTGCTCGCCGACATCCTCTACAGCGTGGTCGATCCGCGCATCCGGCTCGAGGGTCGGGCATGACCGACCTCGCCGCCAACCCGCCGCCCGCCGTGCCGGCTCCGGCCGCACCGGTGCGTCAGCTCGGCTACAGCGTGCGCGCGATCTGGCCGTTCCTCGTCATCTTCGGCGGCTTCGTGCTGCTGGCGCTCTTCGCGCCGCTGATCGCACCCAACGATCCGAATAGCCAGAACCTGCTGGCGCGGCTCAGGCCGCCGGGCACGACGGCGCGCGGCATTTTCTATGCGCTCGGCACCGACGAAGTCGGCCGTGACCTCCTGAGCCGCCTGATCTACGGCGCGCGCGTGTCGCTGCTGGTGGCCTTTCTTTCCGTCCTCGTCTCGACCGTGCTCGGCACCACTTTGGGCATGATCGCCGGCTATTACCGCGGCTGGGTCGAGGTGATCATCATGCGTCTCGTCGACATTGTGCTGTCGATCCCGGCCATCCTGCTTGCGATCATCACGGTCGCCGTGCTCGGTCCCGGTCTGCAGAACCTGATCTTGGTCCTGGGCTTCACGCGCTGGCCGCGCTATGCGCGCGTCGCCTATGGCCAGACCCTCGTGGTCATGAACCTGCCCTTCGTGCGCGCCTCGCGCTTTATCGGCGCGCGCACGCCGCGTCTGATGCTGCGCCACATCCTGCCGAACATCGCCGGCGCCGTCATCGTGGTGGCGACGCTCGAGTTCGGGCTGATGGTGCTGTTCGAGGCGGGCCTGTCCTTCCTCGGCCTCGGCGTGCAGCCGCCGACGCCGAGCTGGGGCTCGATCCTCAGTGTCGGCCGCAACTACATGGCGACCGCCTGGTGGATCGCGACCTTCCCCGGCATCTGCCTCTTCCTGCTCGCGCTGTCGATCAACCTGATCGGCGACCATCTGCGCGACCGCCTCGACCCGCGATCGAAGCGGTGAGAGGCGTTGCGATGTATGAGGAATCGCTCTGATGACCTGGCACAATGAATTCTCCGGCAAGAAAGTCGTGCTGACCGGCGCCTGCGGCGTGATCGGGCGCTGGATCGCGTCGGCTTTCGCGCGCGAGGGCGCGTCTCTCTGCCTGTCCGATATGCGCGGCGATCTGCTCGATGCCGAGGCGCGCGAGCTGAAGCTCGCCGCATCGGGTGGTCTCACCCACCGCACCGATCTCGCCGATGCCGCCTCGGTCGACGATCTCGCGTCCTCGGTCGCGCGCGCCTGGGGCTCCCCCGACATCGTCATCAACAATGCCGGCATCTACCCGAGCGGCTTCCTGCTGGACATCGACGCCGCCGAGTGGGACCGCATCATGGACGTCAATCTGCGCGCACCGTTCCTCGTGTCGCGCGCGATGGCGAAGCTGATGATCGCCGCCGGCGTGCGCGGCTCGATCGTCAACATTTCCTCGGGTGCCGCGCGCAAGATGCGGCGCACGGTCGTGCCCTATTGCGTGTCGAAGACCGCGCTCGACCGCCTGACCAAGGGTTTCGCCATCGAACTCGCGGAATCGGGCATCCGCGTCAACGCGGTCGAACCGGGCTTCGCGCCGGGCAGCACGGCGAGCCCGCTGACCCAGACCCATGTCGACATGACCCTGGCGCAGATCCCGCTCGGCCGTGCATCGAAGCCTGAGGACGCGTCGGATGCGATCATGTATCTGTGCTCGAGCAAGGCCTCCTACATCACGGGTGCCACCTTGAGCGTCGACGGCGGCAACTCGATCGGCAGCCTCGCCGTCCACCAGGACAAGAAACGGCCGGGATGACCGCCCGACAAACATCTACCCGCCCCCGCCAAGGGTGGGGGAGGGCAGGGTGGGGGCCCCTGCGGCGCGCCGCGCAAGACCCTTCGGGCCCCCACCTCGGTCCTCCCCCGCCCGAGAGCGGGGGAGGAGGAACTGTGGGCGCATGAACGCGCCGCTCCTCCTGGTCGAAGACCTCTCTGTCGCGATCGGCGCGGCGCGCGTGGTCGACGGCGTCAGCCTGTCGATCGCGCCGGGTGAGGCCTTGGCGCTGGTCGGCGAAAGCGGCTGCGGCAAGAGCTTGACGGCGCGCGCGATCATGCGGCTGCTGCCGCCGGCCGCGCGCCACGCCGGCGGGCGGGTGACGCTCGACGGGCGTGAGTTGGGCGCGCTCGACGCCGACGCGATGGCCGACATGCGTGGCAGCGCGCTGTCCATGATCTTCCAGGAACCGGTCGCCTCGCTCGATCCGCTGATGCCGGTCGGCCGCCAGATCGTCGAGGCCGTGCTCGCCCATCGCCGGACCTCGCGCGGCGAGGCGGCGAAGCTCGCGCTCGCCATGCTCGAGGAGGTCGGCATTCCCGATCCGGTCCGCCGCATGGCGCAATATCCCTTTGAGCTCTCGGGCGGCATGTGCCAGCGCGTCATGATCGCGATCGCGCTGATCTGCCGGCCGCGCCTCTTGATCGCCGACGAGCCGACGACCGCGCTCGACGTGACGATCCAGGCGCAGATCCTCGCACTGATCAAGCGGCTCAGGCGCGAGACCGGCACCGCAATCCTCCTGATCACGCACGACATGGGCGTGGTCGCCGACATGGCCGACCGGATCGGCGTCATGTATGGCGGGCGTATCGTCGAACAGGGCGAGGTGTTCGCGCTGTTCCGCCGCCAGTGCCACCCCTACACCAAGCTGCTGCTCAAGAGCCTGCCCTCGCTCGAGGGCGAGCGCCGCACGCGGCTCAGCACGATCAGCGGCACGGTGCCCGATCTGCATTCCTGGCCGCCGGGCTGCCGCTTCAATCCGCGCTGCCCGCTCGCGGTCGACCGCTGCCGCACCGACGCGCCGCCGCTGGCGCCCGCTGCTGATGCGGCGCATCTCGCTGCCTGCTGGGAAACCGCGCGCATGGCGGAGCTTGATCGATGACAGCGGCACCCCTGCTCGATGTCGCCGATCTGCGCGTCCACTACCCGATCCGGCGCGGCCTGTTCCGGCGCGTCGTCGGCTCGGTCAAGGCGGTCGACGGCATCAGCTTCGCGATCCGCCCGGGCGAGACCTTCGCGCTGGTCGGCGAGAGCGGCTGCGGCAAGACGACGACCGGCTATGCGGTGCTCGGCCTCGAAAAGCCGACGGCAGGACGTGTCGCCTTTGCGGGTGCCGATTTCACGGTAGCGACCGGCGAGGAGCGTCGGCGCCTGCAGCGCGACATGCAGATCGTCTTCCAGGATCCCTATTCCTCGCTCAACCCCAAGCTCACGGTCGGCGAGAGCATCGGCGAGCCGCTGCTGGTCCACCGCGTGCTCCACGGCAAGGCGCTGGCCGAACGCGTCGCCGAGCTGCTGTCGCTGGTCGGGCTGCGGCCCGAGCATGCGACGCGCCATCCGCACGAGTTCTCCGGCGGCCAGCGCCAGCGCCTCGTCATCGCGCGCGCATTGTCGCTGCGGCCGAAGCTGATCGTGTGCGACGAGCCGGTCTCCGCCCTCGACGTCTCGGTGCGCTCGCAGATCCTCAATCTGCTGATGGAGCTGCAGCGCGAGCTGGGTGTGGCCTATCTCTTCATCAGCCACGATCTCTCGGTCGTGCGCCATCTGAGCGATCGCGTCGGCGTCATGTATCTGGGGCACATCGTCGAGGAGGCGCCGGCCGACCGCCTGTTCGCCGCACCCGCGCACCCCTACACCAAGGCGCTGCTCAGCGCGATCCCGCTCGCCGATCCCGTGGCGCAGCGTGCGCGCCAGCCGATCATCCTGCAGGGCGATCTGCCGAGCCCGGCCAACCCGCCGTCGGGCTGCCCCTTCCGCACGCGCTGCCCGATCGCGGAAGCCCGCTGCGCCGCCGAAGCGCCCGCGCTCCGCCCGATCGCCGAGGGCCAGCGCGTGGCGTGCCATTTTGCGGGGTGATCAGCGCTTCGTGTAGTTGGATGCATCGCTTGTTGCTTTGAGCGCTTCTCCTCACCCGCTCGCTGCGCTCGCCACCCTCTCCCCCAAGGAGAGGGTTCATAGTACCTCTCCTTGGGGGAGAGGTCGGCGCGAAGCGCCGGGTGAGGGGAAGCGCTCAATGACGCGGGCGACGCCGCCAGCTATCCCCCCAGCAACTCCGCCAGGCTCAACGCCACCACCTTCGTCGCGGCGCGCAGGTCCTCGAGCTTGAGGCGCTCGTCGGCGCGGTGCGCGTTGGCCTCCGTGATCGTGCGCGGGCCGGCGCCGTAGAGCACGATCGGCACGCCGCGCCGGCTGTAATGGCGCGCGTCGGTATAGAGCGGCACGCCCGTGGTCTGCACCGTCTCGCCGAGCACGCTCGAGGCGTGGCGGCAGATGGTGAGTGCCAACTGCTCGGATTCGGCGGTCATGCGCAGCGGCTCGGCCAGCAGAATGCGGCGCACATTGACGGAAAGCCCCTTGGCCTTGGGCGTCGCCTTCTCGATCGCCTGGCGCAGCTCGGTTTCGACCGTTTCGGGCCGCTCGTCAGGGATGATGCGCCGGTCGAGGCGGAACACGACGCGGTCGGGCACGACATTGGTGTTGATTCCACCGCTGATGAGCCCGATGGTCAGCGCCGGCGAGCCGATGCCGGCGATCGCCGATTGCGTCTCCGCGAGCTTGGCGCGCAGCCGGTAGAGCGCGGTCATGATCTTGGTCGCCGCTTCGAGCGCGTCGACGCCGGTCGTCGGCATGGCGGCGTGCGCCGAGCGGCCGCGCACCTCGATCTCGAGATGCAGACAGCCATTGTGCGCGGTGACGACGGCATAGGAGAAGCCGGCGCCGATCGCGAGGTCGGGCCGACTCAGCTCGCGCTCGAGCAGATAGCGCGGGCCGATCTCACCGCCCGCCTCCTCGTCATAGGTGATGTGCAGCTCGACCGTGCCGCGCCGCGGCAGGGCCGCATCCTCGAGCGCCTTCAGCGCGTAGGCGTAGGTCGCGATATCGGATTTCGAGACCGCGACGCCGCGCCCGTACATCCAGCCATCGACGATGTCCGCGCCATAGGGATCGCGCGTCCAGCCCTCGCCCGGCGGCACGACGTCGCCATGGGCGTTGAGCGCGATCACCGGACCCGGCCCGAACTGCCGGCGCACGATCAGGTTGACGCAGCTCTTCATGCCGTTCTGCGCCACGAGCTCGTCAGGCACGGCATGCCGCTCGACGAGGTAGCCGAGGCCGGTCAGCAGCTCCGCCGCATGCTCGGCCGCCGCCGCGCAATCACCCGGCGGATTGTCGGACGGCGCTTTCACCAGCTCGGCCAGGAAACGGATCTGCGCCTCATGCAGCGCATCGACCCGCGCGGCAATCGCGGACGGACGATCGCTCATCGTTGGTTACCCTCTCCTTGGGGGAGAGGGTGGCGCGAAGCGACGGGTGAGAGGAAGCGACAAATGAAACGAGTCATGCGTCCGGCATCGCAAATTGCCACCATCATTTCGTCCCTTTATACGGATGCGTCGAAATCCAATGCCTGGCGATATCGATCCGCCGCGCCAGCCACACCTTGTCGTGCCCGCGAAGGTAGTCGAGAAAACGCGCCAGCGCCGCGGCGCGCCCGGGCCGGCCGACGAGACGGCAATGGAGCCCGACCGACATCATCTTCGGTGCGGTGGCGCCCTCGGCATAGAGCACGTCAAAGCTGTCTTTGAGATAGGAGAAGAACTGGTCGCCTGCGTTGAAGCCCTGTGGCGTGGCGAAGCGCATGTCGTTGGCATCCAGCGTATAGGGCACGATCAGCTGCGGCTTGCCGTGGCGATCGTCCCAATAGGGCAGATCGTCGGCATAGCTGTCGGCGTCGTAGATAAAGCCGCCCTCCTCGACGACGAGGCGGCGCGTGTTCGGGCTGCAGCGGCCGAGATACCAGCCGAGCGGCCGGCTGCCGGCGACGCGGGTGTGGATCTCGATGGCGCGCGCCATGTGCTCGCACTCGACCGCTTCGGGCAGGTACTGGTAGTCGATCCAGCGCCAACCATGGGTCGCGATCTCCCAGTCGGCCTTCAGCATGGCGTCGACCGCCGCCTGGTTGCGCTCCATCGCCATGGCGACGGCATAGACTGTCACCGGCACCTTGCGCTCCGTGAACATGCGGTGGAGCCGCCAGAAGCCGGCGCGGCTGCCGTATTCGTAGATCGACTCCATGTTGATGTGCCGCACGTCCTTGAGCGGCTGGGCGCCGACGATCTCGGAGAGGAACGCCTCCGAGGCGGCGTCGCCATGGAGCACGTTGTTCTCGCCGCCCTCCTCGTAGTTGATGACGAACTGAACGGCGACGCGCGCGCCGCCGGGCCAGCGCGCCGCAGGCGGCTGGGCGCCGTAGCCGATCATGTCACGGGGGTAGGGGGAGGTCATCGGATTTCAAAACTAATCGGTAGGTTCTTCAGAATGGGACCTCATCGTCTGGCGGAACTCGAGTTTTTTTTGGCGGTATCTGGGTCTCGGGAGTAGCCGTCGGAGGCGAAATTCGCTTTCGTTCCTGTGGTGCTAATAGTGCTTTTTGGTCATTGTCGTCCTTAGCTTTGGCAAGCACCTTAATTATGCGTTCAAGTCGCTCAATAGCAGGGTCAAGGTTCTTTGCTCCCTTTCCGATTGCGATAGTTACATCGAGCCAGAGTGCCATAGCGGCTTCGGTCCGCGTGCGATCGCGATCCACCTCTTCTTGAAGGTTGTTAATCCGCTTAAAAATGGCATCCCGCTTACTCTCTGATAGCTCAGCCTCTCCAACAATCTTTCGGATCGCTGTGAGGTGAGCTCCGATCTGCGCCTTGAAATCAGGTGCAAGCATTAGAACGCTTACGTTCTCCTTCTTTCGACTAGACACTAGCAGTCGCGCCGCCGCCTTATAGTAGTCAACCGCGCGGGTGAAATTTCTGAACCAGACGCCAAAATCCTCCTCATCTAAAGGAGGATTTCTTGGCAGATCCAAGGGAATACCTCTAGTGTCAACAAAGGCCAGGATGTGTGCAACGTAGTCCCGCTCCATATCCCAGCTGCGGTACTCTTGGTTCGTGTTGGCCTGCCGGACAGAATCTCGAAGAATGCTTTCGTACTGGACGAAAGCGGCCTCCGGGTCTTCAGAAAGTGCGTCTATTTCCTGATCGCTAACGGCTCTTATTCATCGTAGTTGCGCTTTTTGAGCGACGGATGTGGCGCGGAGCCGCATTTCGATTCATGATTCTGGTTGCGAAGCCGAATCGCGGATCGATTGAGGAGCGCCACACCCGC
>VGDO01000201.1 GCA_016869645.1 Alphaproteobacteria bacterium | reverse complement strand
CAAAACCGCAAAGAGCTATCTGCTGCCGGATTTTTACTCCGGCGCAACCGGACAATCCGGCCGCTTCAGTGAGGGATTTTTGCTCCGGCGCTTACATCCGGACCCTTCGTGTTCAAGGAGTGGGTGCGCGGCAGCCAAATCGCCGTCGAGCGCAATCCCAACTACTGGGAAGCCGGAAAGCCCTATCTCGACCGCATCGTGCTGCGCGACATCGCGGGCGCGGTGGTCGGCGTGCAGCGCCTGCTGACCGGCGAGCTCGACTACGTCGCCGAGCTGTCGCCCCAGGATGTGCGCCAACTCGAGGGACGGCGCGGCATTCATCTCGATCCGACGCCGACCGGCCGTTGGATCTCCATGCAATGGCAGGTCGATAAGCCACCCTTCAACAACGAGAAGCTGCGCCAGGCAATCGCCCACGCGATCGACCGCAAGCGCATCAACGACATCATCAACGACGGCAAGGGCGTCATTGCCGAAGGTCCCACGCCCAAGGCCCTGTGGTGGTTCAATCCCGACCTGAAGTCCTATGCCCATGACCCGGCGAAGGCCAAGGCGCTTCTCGCCGAGGCGGGTTACCCGAATGGCCTGGAGATTGGACTGTCGCATCCCAACACGGCCTCGCTCCAGCAGATCAATCAGATCGTGCAGGAGCAGCTCAAGGCGGTGGGCGTCACGGTGAAGCTCGAACCGGTCGCCCAGAGCGAATGGTATTCGCGCGTCGTGCAGCAGCAGATCAATTTCACCGCCATGCGCTGGACCCAGCGGCCCGATCCGGACGGGCTGCTCTACCTGCTGTTCCACAGCAAGGGGGCCGGCAACTCGACGAACTACAAGAGCGCGGAAGTCGATGCGCTGCTCGACAAGGGGCGCTCCACCCTCGATGTCGAGGCGCGCAAGCCGATCTACCGCCAGGCCCAGGCCGCCATGACCAGGGATCTGCCGTATCTTCCGCTTTACTTCTCGGTCGAATACGCGGCGATCCGTGACATGGTTCAGGGCCATGCCTGGATTCCGGACGAGATCCCGCGTTTCCGCGGCTTGTGGAAGACAAAGTAGATCGCGTTATCGGTTCATCGCATCTGACAGAGCACTATCGATCAGCGCGCCCGCACCAACGTGCGGGCGCGCGCCTTTGCGGGAGACGGCGATATGGACTATGTGCGGCTCGGCCGAAGCAGTTTGAGGGTGTCGCGCATTGCCCTGGGCGCCATGGGCATCGGCGCCAAGAGCTGGCGCTCCTGGGTGCTGACCGAGGAGGAGTCGCGGCCGATCGTGCGCAAGGCGGTCGAGGCCGGCATCAACCTGTTCGATACCTGCGACTACTATTCCGCGGGCGCCAGCGAGACGATCCTCGGCAAGCTGCTCCGGGAAATGACGAGGCGCGACGAAGTCGTGATCGCGACCAAGCTGGGCATGAACATGGGCAAGGCCGAGACCCAGAAGGGCTTCTCGCGCAAGCACATCGTCGAGGCCTGCGAGGCTTCGCTCAAGCGCCTCGGCGTCGACTATATCGATCTCTACCAGACGCATATCTGGGATCCGACGACCGACATCGAGGAAATGGTCGCGGCGTTCGACGATCTGGTGCGCGCCGGCAAGGTGCTCTATGTCGGTGCGACCGACATGCCGTGCTGGCAATTCGCCAAGGCCTTCTACACGGCCAGGCTCGGTGGCCGTCACGCCTTCGCCTCGATGCAGAATCACTACAATCTCATCTGGCGCGAGGATGAGCGCGAGCTGATCCCGTTCTGCAAGGCCGAGGGCATCGGGTTGCTGCCCTATAGCCCCATGGGGCGCGGCTATCTGTGCGGTGCTGCGCGCAACAAGGGCACGACGACCGAGCGGTCGCGCACCGATGATTTCGCCCAGAAGCTGTTCGGACGCGCTTCAGACCTGAAAATCGCCGATCTGGTCGACGAGGTCGCCAAGGCGCGCGGACTCCAATCCGCCCAGGTGTCGCTCGCCTGGGTGCTGACGCGCCACCCGACAGCCGCGCCGATCATCGGTGCGACGCGATCGGAACACATGGGCATGGCGGTGGCTGCCCTCGAGGTGAAGCTCGAGCCGGCCGATCTGGAGAAGCTGGAGAAGGCCTACGAGCCGCGCCCCCGCGGCGGGCACTTCTAGGCGGGTAGGTGGGCGCAGCATGCTGCGCCCTGACGCATCTAGGCCTGGTCTTTCCGGTAGTCGTAGTTCTTGTTGAGCCGCTCCATCAGATAGTCGCCGTAGCGCATCGGCGCAAAGCGCGGCGGATTGCCCGGTGCGGCGCAGCCTGGCAGGCATTCGATGACGGCGTCCATGCTGGGATCGAAGAAGAAGGGGAGCGAGTAGCGATCCTTGCCGCTCCGGTTGTTGATGACGCGGTGCGGCGTCGATCTGAAGCGGCCATTGCTCCAGCGTGGCATGAGGTCGCCGAGATTGAGCACGAAGCTGCCCGGAATGGGCGGCGCATCGAGCCAGTTGCCGTCGGGCGCCCGCACCTGCAACCCGCCAGAGCTGTCCTGGGCGAGGATGGTTAGGCAGCCATAATCCGTATGCGGCGCCGAGCCGAACTGGTCGGCCGGCGCCGTGGCGGGATGGGGCGGGTAGTGCAGCAGACGGACGAACAGGGTCGGTCGCGCGAAGAGGGGTTCGAGCAAGCCTTCCGGCAGGTTGAGCCCCAGCGTGAAGCCGCGCAGCAGGCGCCGCGCCAGCGCCTCCATGGCGCCCATGTAGTCGAGGATCGATGCGCGAAAGTCGGGCATCCAGGAAGGCCACTGGTTCGGGCCCTGCAAGGGCTTGCGCGCCAGCAGGTCGGGATCGTCGGGCGCCAGCTCGTGCATCACGAGCACGGATTCGCTGAGATTTGGCTTGGTGTTGCGCGCTACCGTGGAGGTCACCACCGTCGACGTGGCGAAGCCCATATAGCCGCGATGGAACTCATTGATCGCGATGCTCTGCTTCAGCGCGAGCGGTGCTGCGTGGAAATCGCGTGACGTGGCGAAGGCGCGGTCGACCACGGCTTGCGGAATGCCGTGCCCCGTGATGAGCGCGAAGCCCAGATCCTCGTAGGCCCGGCACAGCGCCTCGGCCGTGGCGCGCGCGGCCGCGGCATCGGCTCCGGCAAGCGCGCCGACATCGACCATCGGAATGGCGTCGAGCGCCGCACGCGGCTTGATCGAGCTGACGCCACTCACGATGGGCGGCTCCTCTCACACGAAGACGCTCAGGTTAACTTATACGATGCACCCGTGTCGATTGGTCCGGCTGCGACCCAGCCATGAATGGGCCGCATGCTGCCGCGCATTGCCAGCCCTGCCGGGTGGTGCCTAAACTTCAATAAAGGCGCTGCGCCGCGGACCCGCGGCGCGCGGATCGACCAAGGGAGACCACGAACATGCGCAAGCTCGGCCGCCGCAAATTCGTCAAGCTCGTTGGCGCCACAGCCGCCGTCTCGGCCATCGCCGCACCCATGATCGGACGCGCCCAGGCGCAGGCGGGCAAGAAGATCGTGTTCGGCGGCTCGGTGCCTTTGAGCGGCCGCGCCGCCGAAACCGGATTGAACGTCCACCACGGCTATCAGGCCGCGATCAAGTTCCTGAACGAGATGGGCGGCGTCGAGATCGCCGGCGAGAAATACACCTTCGAGCTTCGCATGTTCGACGACGCGAGCGATCCGGCGCGCGCGACGACGCTGATCCAGCGCCAGATCGACGAGGGCGTCGATTTCTATCTCGGCTCCTTCGGCAGCAACATCGTGCTGCCGACCGCGGCGATCACCGAGCGTGCCAAGAAACCGATGGTCCAGGCTGGCGGTGGTTCGGATCAGATCTTCACCCAGGGCTTCAAATACGTCTTCGGCCTGTTTCCCCGCGCGACGCGGCAGTTCATTTCCTCCGTCGAGTTCTTCAAGTCGATCAATCCCAAACCCAAGACCTTCTCGGTCATCATGACCAACGACGCCTTCTCCAAGACCCAGGGCGAGGGCGCGATCAAGGATTGCAAGGCCGGCGGCTTCGACCTCGTCGAAAGCTACCAGCTGCCCGAGCAGATCACCGACGTATCGAGCGTGCTCGCTTCGGTCCGTGCCAAGACGCCCGACATGCTGATCTGCACCACCCACGACCAGAACTCGCTGCTCATCACGCGCCAGATGATCGCGAGCGGCACCAACGTGCCGCTGCTCTACCAGACGCTCGGGCCCCAGCTTCAGACCTATCGCGATACGCTGGGCAAGTTCGCCTCCGCGATCTGCGTGCAGATCTATTGGGATGAGCGCGCGCCCTACAAGGACAAGTTTTTCGGCACCGCCACCAAGTTCGCCGAGTACTACCGCCGGAACGACCAGCGTCCGCTCGCCTACCACACCGCCGGCGGCGCGACCTGCATCGTCCTCTACGTCCATGCCATGCAGATGGCCAAGAGCACCAAGCCGGATGCCGTGCGCGACGCGCTGGCAGCGCTCGACGTCGAGACGGTCTATGGGCGGGTCAAGTTCACGCCCGAGGGCGATGGCGATGCGATCCTGCTCGGGCCCGCCATCGGCCAGGTCAAGAGCGGCAAGGTCGAGCTGGTCTTTCCGGCCTCGGCCAAGACCTCCGACCTCGTCTATCCCGCGCCGAAATGGACGGAGAAATCCTGACCGGCCGCGCTGTCCGTGCTGGATACCCCGGTCACCTGGCCGAACGGCGCGCAATGCGCCGTTCTGCTGACCTTCGATTTCGACGCGGAGACGCTCTGGCTCGGGCGTGATCCGACCAACATCAACCGTCCGGGCACGCTGTCCCAGGGCGCCTACGGCGCCAAGGTCGGCGTGCCCAGCATCCTTCAGCTCCTGCGCGAGATGGGCCGGCTGCCCGCCACCTTCTTCGTGCCGGGCTGGACGGCGGAGCGGCACACCGCCCGCGTCGAGGCGATCCTGAAGGACGGCCACGAGGTCGGCCATCACAGCTACTCGCACAAATGGATCGAGCCGACCGATCCGGCGGGCGAGCTCGAGGAGATGGAGAAGGGTCTGGAGGCGCTCCGGCGCACGGTCGGCGTGACGCCGGTCGGATATCGCTCGCCCGCGGGCGAAACCAGCAACAACATGATCAAGCTGCTGGTCGAGCGCAATTTCCTCTACGACACCTCGATGATGGACACGATCAATCCCTATTTCCATCCGCACGGGAACAACGCGCGCGCGCTGGTCGAGCTGCCCTGGCACTGGTCGCTCGACGACGCGGTCTACATGATCTTCTCGATCAAGGCGCCGCGCGCGATCCAGACCAACCAGCACGTCCTCACGATCTGGCAGGACGAGTTCCGCGCGATCTACCAGGCGGGCGGCCTGTTCGACCTGGTCATGCACCCCCAGGCGATCGGCCGCCCATCGCGCCTGCAGCTCCTGCGCGACATGATCGCCTTCATCCAAGGCTTCCCCAAGGTCTGGTTCTGCACCTGCCGCGACGCCGCCCAGGCGTTCGTCCAGCAGGCGGCTTAGAGACTGGGATTAGATTGACGCACGCGAACAACCCCTCACCCTCCCACAGCTTCGCTGCGGGGCCCTCATCGATCCGCTTCGCGGCTCGATCCCCCGTTGGGGGCGAGGGTAAGTCGTTGCACCCCCTCGCCCCCAACGGGGGAGAGGGTCGGGGTGAGGGGTGTTCCAGACAGGTCACTCGCGCCAAATCTCTGGTACGCCCGCGGCCGTGACGCTCATCCTGCAGACCATCGTCGACGGCCTGGTTCTCGGCGGGCTCTATTCGCTGGCGGCGATCGGCTTCTCGCTCATCTTTGGCGTCATGAACGTGGTCAACCTCAGCCACGGTATCATCGTGCTGATCGGTTCCTATCTCTCCTACATCCTCTGGCGCACCCTCGGCATCGATCCGCTGCTGTCCATCCCCCTGGTCATGGTCGCGCTGTTCGGCTTCGGCTATGTCTACCAGCGCGGCCTGATCCAGCTCGCGGTCGACCGCTCATCGCTGCTCGCCTCCATGCTCGTCACCTTCGGCGTGGCGTTGATGCTGCGCAACGTGCTGGTGCTCATCTTCTCGCCCGACTTCAAGAGCATTACGCCCAGCTGGGCCTTCAACTTTTTCGTCATCGGCCCCATCACGGTCGACCTGGTCCGCATCAGCGCGCTCGCCGCCAGCCTGGTGTTGCTTTGCCTGCTGGCGCTCGTGCTGGGCTACACCCATATGGGCCGCGTCATCCGCGCGACGGCGCAGCAGGATCTGGCGGCGCGGCTGTGCGGCGTCAATGCGCGCCACGTCTACGGCCTCACCTTCGGCGTTTCGGCCGCCTTCGCCGGCGCCTCGGGCGCCATCCTCGGCATCGTGCTGCCCTTCTCGCCGCCCGACGAGGCGCATTGGACGATCAACGCCTTCGTCGTCGTCACGCTGGGCGGCGTCGGCAGCCCGTCGGGCGCCCTGATCGGAGGGCTGCTGCTCGGCCTGATCAGCACGGCGACCTCCCAGGCCATCGGTCCGGCCTTCCCCAACGCCATGATGTTCCTGATCCTGGTGATCATGCTGCTGGTGCGGCCGGCCGGCCTGCTCGGCAATGCCTTCAGCGGGTCGCGCTGATGAGCGCCGCCGGCATGATGATGGCGGGCGGCACGTTGCCGGGCATGCTGGCGCAGGGCATTGCCGCGCACCGCGGCTGGATCGCCTTGGCGCTGGCCGCATTGGTGCTGCTCGCGCTGGCGCCGCTTTATCTCTCGCCCTTCCATGTGCGCGTCGCCCAGCTTTTCCTGCTCTCGGCAGCGCTCGCGATCGCCTGGTCGCTGCTCGGCGGCTTTGCCGGCTATTGGAGTTTCGGCCACACCGCCTTCATCGGATTGGGCGCCTTTGTCGCGGGCCTGGTCGAGACCGGCTGGACCTGGCCGTCGCCGGCCCTCGCCTTCGCGGTCGGCCTCCTTGCCGGCGCGCTCGCCTGCGCTCTGCTGGCGGGGCTGATCGCCTATCCGATCCTGCGGCTGCGCGGCATCTACTTCGCCATCGCCATGCTCGGCGTGGCACAGGTGCTGGGCGAGCTGAACAACAGCATCGACGCCTTCAAGGGCACGATGGGCATCGTGCTGCCGCAGCTGGCGCCGCGCGCCGTCGAGCCGGCGACCTTCTATTACTATCTCCTGCTGGTCGCCGCCGCCGTGACGCTCGCGATCGGCTTTGCCGTCAAGGTCAGCCGGCTCGGCTACGGCTTGCTCAGCATTCGCGAGGACGAGGACACCGCGCGCATGCTCGGTGTGCCGACCGAGCGCTACAAGATCCAGACCTTCGTGCTGAGCGCCGTGCTGACCGGCGTGCTCGGCATCATCTACGCGCACAGCCTGGGATTCATCACCGCCGGCTCGGTCTATCGCACCGATTTCAGCCTGAACATGATCGTCTACGCGCTGCTGGGCGGCATGGGCACGCTGATCGGCCCGGTCATCGGCGCCGGCATCATGGTGGTGTTGACCCAGATCGTGCTGGGACGACTGCTCGACACGCACATGTTCATCACCGGCGCGCTGCTCGTCATCCTCGTCATGTTGGCGCCGCGCGGCATCGTCGGCTTCGTCAAGCCGATCCTCGCGCGCTGGCGCGGCGGCTTCCGATGAACGCACCCCTGCTCCGCGTCGCTGGCGTAACCAAGCGCTTCCGCGGCGTGGTCGCGGTCAACGATGTCAGCCTCGATGTGCCGGCCGGCAGCATTTGCGGCCTGATCGGGCCGAACGGCGCCGGCAAATCCTCGCTCTTCAATCTCATCACCGGCTATCTGCCGCTGACGGCGGGCGAGATCTGGTTTGCCGGGCGGCGCATCGACGGCATGGACACCCACCTGATTGCCGAGGCCGGCATCGCCCGCGGCTTCCAGATCGCCAAGCCGTTTCCGGAATTGTCCGTGCTCGACAATGTGCGCATGGGCGCATTGTTCGGCCGCGCCGGTCCGCGCGATGTCGCGGCCGCGACCGAAGGTGCGCTGGCGCTGACCGGCCTCGCCGATCTGGCGGATCGCCCGGCGATGACCTTGACGGTGGGATATCTGCGCCGGCTGGAGCTGGCGCGCGCCATCGCCCAGCGCCCGGTGCTCCTGCTCGCCGACGAGCCCTGTGCCGGCCTCAACCCGACCGAGACCGAGGAGATCGTCGGCATCCTGCGCCAGGTGCGCGACCGCGGCGTCACCATCCTGCTGGTCGAGCACGACATGCGAGCGGTCATGAGCGTGTCCGACCGCATCTTCGTGCTCGACGCCGGCAGCAAGATCGCCGAGGGCGCGCCGGCCGAGGTCGCGCGCGACCCGCGCGTCATCGCGGCGTATCTGGGTGCGCCGGAAGCAGCGGGCTAGGAGCCCGTCCGAGTAATCATCGAAGCAAAAGAATAGGATCGATGGCGCAACTCAGGCGCAGTTTCCTGACTCGAAACGTCAGCGGGAGATTCCAATTGTTTCAAAATTCGGCTCTCCATTCTGATACTCGGACAGGCTCCTAGGCCATCGCTTGGAACGCGCCCGTCACCCGTCGCGCTGTCGCGCGCCACCCTCTCCCCCGTTGGGGGCGAGGGCAAAGACGCCAGTTCCACCCTCGCCCCCAACGGGGGAGAGGGTCGGGGTGAGGGGCTCTCGCCCGCAGGGCTCTAATGCCCCAGGAAAGCCCGCCGCACGAACTCGTTGCCGAGCAGCTCCTGCCCCGTGCCGCTGAGCACGATCTGGCCCTTTTCCATGACATAGCCGCGGTGCGCGATGCGCAGCGACTGGTGCACGTTCTGCTCGACCAGCAGGATGCTGACCCCCTCGCCATTGACCCGCTGGATGAGCTGAAAGAGCTCCTGGACGAGCTTCGGCATCAGGCCGAGCGAAGGTTCGTCGAGAATCAACAGCGCCGGCGAGCTCATCATGCCGCGCGCGATCGCCAGCATCTGCTGCTCGCCGCCGCTGAGCGAGCCGGCAAGCTGTGCCTGGCGCTCGGCGAGCCGTGGAAAGATCGAGAAGACGCGGTCGAGGTTGCGCGCGGCATCGGCGGCGCTGCTGAGCGCATGTCCGCCCATGCGCAAATTGTCGAGCACGGACATCTGCGGAAAGACGAGGCGCCCTTCGGGCACCAGCGTGATGCCGCGCCGGACCACGACATGGCAGGGTTCACCCGCGATCGGCTCGCCACGAAAGCTGATTCGGCCGTGTTGCGGTTTGTGCGCGCCTGCGATCGCCTTGACGGTCGTCGACTTGCCGGCGCCGTTCGAGCCGAGCAGAGCCACGATCTCGGCTGGGCGCACCTCGAGCGACACGTCGCGCACGGCGACCGCGCCATTATAGGCGAAGGCCAGGTCGGAAACGGCGAGAAGGGGTTGTTCGGACATCAATCGGATCGTGCGTTTGCCGTGAGAGGCTAGCCCGGCCGACGCAAGCGTGCCAGCCCGTCGACCGCGATGACGCCCTGTCCGGCCGGCTTGACGATGAGTGGGTTGATTTCGGCGTCGAGCACCGTGACCCCACGCAAGCGCGCCAGTTCCGACAAGCGGACGATGGCATCGGCCACGGCATCGAGATCGCCGCGCGGCAGGTTGCGATAGCCGGCGAGCGCCACCTGCTCGATGGCGAGCACGGCATCCATCAATGTGCCACCCTGGCCGCCATGCTCCGCCGGCATGGCAATGCCCAACAGACCCTGCTCGGCCAGCGCCGCGCCGCGCCGCGCGCGATCATGAATCCCTCCACTTGCTGGACCGGCGCGGCCGGCGGGTGGTAGGGACACCCGCGCTCGCTCCGGCCAGGGCGGGCCGCGCCGATTCTGTCAGGATGTTGTCTTGGCTTGTATGCCCCAGTAGGTCCGCAGCGCGGGCGGCAGCTCGTTACTGGGCAGGCCAGCCAGCGCACCGCTGAGTAGCGCATGCAAGGGCGATTAGGTGCCGTCGCGAACGTGGTTGGAATTAGGCGTGGCGCGCTCTCCGGCAACGTCAGGATATCGAGTTAGGCGGCAAGGTCAATTGGCTGATCGATGAGGTTCGTGGCGAGCGTCTGCCAGCCATTGACTTTGCGCATGCTGATCTGACCGGAGGCGAGCAGCG
>VGDO01000200.1 GCA_016869645.1 Alphaproteobacteria bacterium | reverse complement strand
GCTCGCCACGAACCTCATCGATCAGCCAATTGACCTTGCCGCCTAACTCGATATCCTGATGTTGCCGGAGAGCGCGCCACGCCTAATTCCAACCACGTTCGCGACGGCACCGTCGAGAATCATGACATGGCTGATGGCCCGCTTGAGATCGGTCGCGTCGAACGCGGCTCGCGGCGGCAGCCGTGCTTCGCGATGCTTGGCGCGCCAGACGGCCAGCACTTCGGCAAGCTCGGGCTGATCGAGTTCATCGATCGGCAGACGAAGCGACCAGGCCAGGTTCTCCAGAAGTCCCTGGCTCGGCAAGACTGCGGTAGCAAGCACCTCGTCCCCCCGGGCGACAATGAATCCGCGCCACAATCGATAGAGCTTCCAGGGTTACCGTTCGGTTAATGCGCCGCGCCGGAATCGGCATGCTAGACTTTAGGCTATGTCGAACTCGAATAGCATTGGCGCGGCCCGGCCGGTCCACGTGATCGGCGGAGGCCTTGCGGGCAGCGAGGCCGCCTGGCAGATCGCGCGCGCGGGCCTGCCGGTCGTGCTTCACGAAATGCGTCCGGTGCGCCGGACGGAGGCGCACAACACCGGCCGTTGCGCCGAGCTGGTGTGTTCCAACTCCTTCCGCTCGGACGACGCCGACTATAATGCCGTCGGTGTGCTGCATCGGGAGATGCGGCGCTGCCAGTCGCTGATTCTCGCGGCCGCCGATGCCAACAAGGTGCCTGCGGGCGGCGCCCTGGCCGTCGACCGGGACGGATTTGCCGCTGCCGTGACCGACGCGCTCGCGCGTTCGGAGCTCGTCACGGTGGTGCGCGAGGAGGTCGAGGGCGTGCCGCCGGCCGATTGGGGTCCAACGATCGTGGCGACCGGGCCCCTCACCTCGCCTTCGCTCGCCCGTGCGCTACGCGAGCTGACCGGCGAGGACGCGCTCGCCTTCTTCGACGCCATTGCGCCGATCATCCACAAGGACACGATCGACCTCGATGTCGCGTGGTTCCAGTCGCGCTACGACAAGTCGGGGCCCGGCGGCGGCGGCGCCGACTATCTGAACTGCCCGATGAACAAGATCGAATACGAGGCCTTTGTCGCGGCCTTGCTCGCGGGCGAAAAGACCTCGTTCAAGGAATGGGAAACCAACACACCCTATTTCGACGGCTGCCTGCCGATCGAGGTGATGGCCGAGCGCGGCCCCGACACGCTGCGCTGGGGACCGATGAAGCCGGTCGGCCTGCGCAATCCGCGGACCGGACACCGGCCATGGGCAGCGGTTCAGCTCCGCCAGGACAACGCACTGGGTACGCTCTACAACATGGTCGGCTTCCAGACCAAGCTGAAGCATGCCGAGCAGGTTCGCATCTTCCGCACCATCCCGGGGCTTGCGGGGGCGGAGTTCGCACGGCTGGGCGGGCTGCACCGCAACACCTTCATCAACAGCCCGAAATTGCTCGACCGGGAATTGCGCCTGAAGGCGGTTCCGCACCTCCGCTTCGCGGGGCAGATCACCGGCGTCGAAGGCTATGTCGAGAGCGCCGCGATCGGGCTGATCGCCGGGCGTTTCGTCGTTGCGGAACGCACCGGCAGAGCCTTGCCCCCGCCGCCCCAGACCACGGCTCTCGGCGCCTTGCTCGCTCACATCACGGGCGGTGCCGCGAGCGAGAGCTTCCAGCCCATGAACGTGAATTTCGGCCTGTTCCCGCCACTCGTCCCGGCGCCGCATGGCCGTGAGCGCAAGCTGGCCATGAGCCGGCGCGCCGCGGCTGACTTCGACGCCTGGCTCGGCCCGGCAAAAGCGGCCGCCTGATCCCATGGCGACGGCTTGCGGGTTGTCGGCGGCTGCACGCACGCCGTCGAGCAGTCATGTATACTCTCAATGCACATGAACCCACTTCTCGGGTGGTGATCTGTACCGCCCATGCGTCGCCCAGTGCGGCGCGGTCCTGCCCCAAGCGATCGAGCGGAGCTGCCCATGACGTCGCAGAAGACCCGCATCAGCACCGACCTCGACTTCGAACGGCCGGGCAAGCAGATTTCATATCTACGCCTCGTCCATTCCGATGACCGTCATTCCTTCGGCGTCATTCCCGTGCCAATCGCCTGTCTGTCCAATGGCAAGGGACCGACCGTGTTCCTCAGCGCCGGCAACCACGGCAACGAGTACGAAGGCCAGATCGTCCTGCACGATCTGATCAGGAACCTCGATCCGCGCGTGCTCAACGGACGGCTGATCGTCATGCCCGCGCTGAACTACCCGGCCGTGCTCGGCGCTTCGCGGACGTCGCCGATCGATCACCTCAATTTCAATCGCGTCTTTCCCGGCGATCCCGCAGGATCGCCGAGCCTGGCGCTGGCACACTACGTTGAAACGGAGATCCTGCCGCGCTGTCAGGCGGCGGCTGATTTGCATTCCGGCAATCCAAACAGCCGCTACGTGCTCTGCGCCTACCTGCATGGCGGGGGCAGT
This sequence comes from Alphaproteobacteria bacterium, assembly GCA_016869645.1. Lineage (GTDB taxonomy): Bacteria > Pseudomonadota > Alphaproteobacteria > SHVW01 > SHVW01 > SHVW01. The sequence continues at coordinate 7,567 of VGDO01000200.1, read as the reverse complement.
GCCGAGTTCGTGCGCCGCAAGATCGCGGCCGCGCGCATCTTCGGCGCTCCGTGGACTATCGTTGCCAAGGAAACCTCGAACACCGGCTCGATGACCGCAGCCTGCGATCGTCTGGGCGTGCTCATGGTGTCGACCGAGTTGGGCGGCGGCGGTACCATCGACCGGCATAACCTCGCCATGGCAAAGGCGGGGCTCATGCGCCTCCTGCACCACTACGGCGTCTTGCCCACCCGCGCGCCTCAAGAGCATTTTTCGCAGACACGCCTGCTCGTTCCGCGCGGCGGGGCCGGCCTCGTCATGGTGCCGACCCGCGGCCTCCTCGAGCCGTGCTGCGAACCCGGCGACCGCGTTGCCGCCGGCGATCTTGCCGGCCGTCTATGGTCGCTCGACGAGCTCGACCAGCCGGCCCGCGAGCTGCGCTTTGCCCAGGACGGCATCGTCTGCGTGCGTCGGGTGCACGTCCCGGCGACGAGGGGTGATCACGTCGCCCAGGTGGCGAGCGAGGTCAGCGAGGCAGAACTGATTGGCTGACGCCTCGAATGGCCGGCCGATCCTCGGTTGCCCCTACTCCGGCTTCACCATCATCGCGAAGGTCATTTCGTCGATGCGGGGCTCGTAGCGCAGCCCCTTCTTCGACGCCCATACATTGACCTGCCAGTGCGTGGGGATGATCGCCACGTCAGCGATGGCCACGCGGGTGGCCTGGCGCAGGTGCTCCTCGCGCTTGGCCTGATCCAGCTCGGCCGCGGCCAGGTCCATGAGACGATCGAACTCGGCGTTCGCCCAGCGGCCGTAGTTGTTGATCGATACGGAATTCAGCGCCTCGTGCAACACCTGCGCGGCATCCCCCGTCAGGTTGCCCCAGCCGATCTGCGGGAAGGTGAACTCGTGCTTGCGCGCCGAGTTGAAGTAGAGCGCAACCGGCAAGGCCGCCACGTTGACCTTGATGCCGATGCGCGACAGCATTTGGGCCACCGCCTGCGCTGTCTTTGCGTCATTGACGTACCTGTTGTTGGTCGAATGGATCGTGATCTGGAAGCCCTTCTGGTGCCCCGCTTCGGCCATCAGCCGGCGGGCCAGATCGAGATCGGGCTTGGGCGGCACCAGATCGGGCGCGTGCCCAGTGAACCCGGCCGGCACGATCTGATTGGCGGACACCGCCAGCCCTTCCATGATCCGCTCGACGATCGCCTGCCGGTCGATCGCCAGGTTCATCGCCTTGCGCACGCGCAGATCCTTGAGCGGATTCGGCATCGGGCTGCCATCGAGAGCCGTGACGTGGAGGGCCTGGTCGCGGAAGACGTCGATTGTCCAGAACATGATCCTGTTCGAGACCGACTGGGTTACGAGGAAGCGCGGATCGGATTTCAGGCGCGAGATGTCGGTCGGCGGCACATCGTTGATCGTGTCGACATCGCCGGCCAGCAGCGCGGCCGTTCGTGCGGCGGCATTTGTCATCGGCCTGATCGTCACGCTCTTCCAGTGCGGCTGCACGCCCCAATAGTCGGGGTTGGCCACCAGCTCGGTCCGATCGCCCGGCGTGTGCTTGACGAATTTGTAGGGGCCGGTGCCATAGGTGTGCTTGCCATTGTTGAAATCCTCCGGCCGCGCGTCGAGCCCGACCTTGCGGCTGACGATCGCCAGGTAGGCGATGTTGTTGGGCAGGATGGGCGTCGGCGTCTTCGTGCGAATCTGAATCGTGAAATCATCGATGATCTGCACCGACGCCACGTCGGAGATACGCCGACTGACGGTCGCTGGGGCGCCGGGCACGTGGGGCGCCCGCGCGATCGAGAATTCGACGTCATGCGCGGTGAAGGGCGTGCCATCGTGGAACTTGACACCCCGACGCAGCTTGAACTCCCAAATCAGTGGATCGCCCCTGCGTCCCCATTCGACGGCAAGGCCAGGCAAGACCTCGTTCTTGGAGCCGATGTGGACGATCGAGTCGAAGATGTGCTGGCGAACGGCTTGGTTGGGCCCGAGATCCGAGAAATGCGGATCGATCGACGTGGCCTCGGTCGACATGCCGATGACCAATTGCTGCGCCACGGCGGTGGCCGGCAGCAGGACGACGAGCAAGATCGCGAACCAAGCCACCATGGTCACTCCGGGCACTTCGATCGCACCACCGCTTCGGCAGGGACGCACGATCCGGCATTCAAGGATCGTACAGTGCTCCTGGCCGGGAGAGTCGAGAGTGAAGGCCTCATGCTTCCAGTGGCCGCGTTCATGGGTTCCGGCGGCTGTGTCGTTGCGCGCGGCGCGGCTTGCCCATTGGCCGGGCGGCCGAATATGCGGTGTGGCATGCGCGACCAAATTTGGCGCGTACAAGAGCCGAAGACACACCATGAGCAAGGCGATCGCAGGCTCGGCTCCCAGCCGGGTAGCGCCCCCACGGTGGTCTCATCTATCACATCAGATCTAAGAGATAATAAGCTGAAAGAAAAAGAAACATATTGGAAGACGGACTCCGAAGGAGCCGACAACATCAACTATCCCGGCCGCATCAATGCGACCCACGGCGGGGTCGGCGGCGGCGCCATCCATGGCAGCGCCAACGACGACAATCTGTGCAGCACCATCGGCAAAAACGGCCTGAATGATGGCGTCGCGTCCGCACATCCGGTTCGCCGGCCCGATCACCGGCGTCGAAGGCCATGTCGAAAGCGCCGCGATCGGAGTGCTCGCCGAACATTTGGCGGCCGCTGGGCGTGCGGGGACCGTGTTACCGAGGCCGTCGTCGACTTCTGCGCCCAGCGCCGCTCGGCCATATCGCGGGCGGTGCCGTGGGCAAGACCTTTCAGCCGATGAAACTGAATTTCGGGCTGGTCCCGACAATCGCCGAGGTACCGCACGCCCGTGAGCGCAAGCTGGCCATGAGCCACCGAGCCGCGGCCGACTTCGACGCCTGGCTCGGCGCGACAGAACTGGCGGCCTGATCGGGTGCGCGACCCTGTCCTCGGCGCCCGGAAAATTTGTTGTTTTCCGCGAAACGGTTGTGATCCATTGTCGCCCTCCCGCGCCGGGCATCTTGCCGAGGCAGCGGCCACCGGCGGCGCTTCATCGTATCGTCAATCCTTCGAACGGACCTCTAGGCATGCCCATCAAAGTTCCGGATCGCCTGCCCACCGCCAAGATCCTCGAGGGCGAAGGCGTCGAACTCATTCAGGACGCGACCGCCGTTCGCCAGGACATCCGGCCGATGCGGATCCTGCTGTTGAACCTCATGCCGATGAAGGTGAAGACGGAGGTGCAGATCGCCCGCCTGCTCAGCCACACGCCGCTGCAGGTCGAGCTCTCGCTTCTGACGACCGCAAGCTACATCCCGACGACGACGCCAGCAGAGTATCTCAAGGAGTTCTATCGGACACTGGAGCAAGTCAGGGAGGAACGATTCGACGGCATGGTCATCACCGGGGCCCCTGTCGAGCGCATGCCGTTCGAGGAGGTCGCCTACTGGCAGGAGCTCCGCGAGATTTTCGAGTGGGCCAAGCGCCACGTCTTTCGCCGCTTCCACATCTGCTGGGGCGCTCAGGCCGCACTCTACGTCGATTATGGGATCGGCAAGGTCGCCTATCCCGACAAGCTGTTCGGCATCTACCCGCAGCGTGTCCGTGAGCCGCACTCCCCGCTGCTGCGTGGCTTTCCCGACGAGGTCTTCACGCCGGTGTCGCGCTACACGGGCATCTCGCGCGAGGACGTCGCCAAGCACAGTGATTTGCGCATCCTGCTCGATTCCGACGAAACCGGCCTCTGCCTGCTGCAGAACAGGCGCGGCGACGTCTACATCATGAATCACCTCGAATACGACACGGATACCCTCAAGGACGAGTACGTTCGCGATCTGACCGCGGAATCCCACATTGCCGTTCCGAAGGACTATTTCCCCGGCAATGACCCATCGAAGCGGCCGGTCAATATGTGGCGGCCATACGGCTACCTGCTGTTCAGCAACTGGATCTATCACCTCTACGAGGACACGCCCTACGACCTCCGCGACCTCGACAAGCGTTGAGTGGCGCCGGGCCGAAACAGGCACGGTCAAACCGCCCGGCTTGCGCATGGCGGGTTGTCTCGTCTTTAACGTGAGATATCAGGCATAAACGACTGAAATGAGACAAGATAGCCTGAACACCGGCCTGGCGCTGTCACCGGAACCGACGACAGTGGTAACCGGATCACAGTCGTCGGTGTGTCCGCCGCGAGCCGGACCAGCGGTGACTTTGTGTTCATCTGATTTGCGCGTCCGTTGACACCGGTCGGCGCGCCCGCCGCCGTTCGGCCCCGAATCCGGACGGCAGCGGTTCCTTTCTGGGCTCAGCGCTCCAGCGGCGCCACGTCGAAATCCCGCGGCTTCTCCCCCGCCATGTGTTTCGACCACATGGTCTCGAGTGCCATCTCGAAGTGGCGGGCGAACCGCCGAACATCGAACAGCGGATGAGTCGCGCGGTTGGCCGCCAATCGCGACTTGATCGCGGCTAGCGCAGCCGGGTCGCGCGACAGGCGAACGGCAGCGGCGCGATAGGCCGGCAGATCGGCTGCAATCATGTCGTCGAGGCCGATGGCATGCAGCATCGTGCCGGCAATGCGGCTGGCGAAATCGTGCCCGCGCATAGTCAGCACCGGGCATCCCGCCCACAGCGCATCCAGGGCGGTGGTCGAGGCATTCAGCGTGAATGTGTCCAGCAGCATGCCGGCATGAGCGTGGCGCGCGAGATGGGTGTCCTTGTCGGGTGCCCAGCCGGCGAACACCAGCCGCTTCGGCTCGACGCCATGGGCAGCGGCCGCACGACGCAGATACTCGCTTCGGCTGGCCATCGCGCCGGGATCGGACAGCCAGAGCACGCTGCCCTCGCTGGCGCAGAGAATGTCCATCCAGGCGGCAAAGGCCGCGCGATCGATCTTCTCGGGGTTGTTGAAGGCACAGAAAACGAAGCCGCTGTCGGGCAAGCCGCATTCGGCGCGCGTCGGCGGCGCTGCGATCGGATGCGGCGAGGCACAGTGATAGATCTCGGGCAGGCGAGCGACACACTGCCGGTATCGCCGCTCCTCGCCCGCGGGCACCGTGACAGCGTCACAGATCAGGTAGTCGCAGGCATCGACCGCGAGGCCGCCGGCGTGGCCGAGCCAGAACACCTGAACGGGTGCCGGCCGGCACGCCAGAATCTCGGGGCTGGCGTGGTCCATGTAGCCATGAAGGTCAACCAGGATGTCGATGCCGAGCGCGCGCACGCGCCGGCTGATTTCGGACGGCGCATAGATTCCCCACTCGTGGAAGCCATCGAAGGCGCTGCGCATCCGCCGGTGATACGGCTGCGGCTCGGCCGACCGATCCCATCGCGAGATGGCATGCAACTCGAAGCGGGAATGGTCGAGCGCAGCGAACAAGTCGAGCGCCACCTGCCCGACTGCGTGATTGCCGAAATTGGTCGAAATGAAGCCGATCTTCAAGCGCGCCGGCCGCGCCCCAACTTTGGGCCTCGCGAGCGGCGCCAGCACACCGGCAGCCAGCGCCGCGAGAGACTCGGCGATACGGTCGCTCATGGAGATATAGAGCGATTCGGGCAGGCGACGAAACAGATGCCGGTAAGCGATCGAACCGAGGATGCGCCAACCCTGTCTGGGCACCGACGGAGCGTCGGCGAGCGCAACGATGTGCCGATAGCACTGATCGACCGTCGCGAAGTCGCAGAGCGTCAGCGCAATGCTGAACAGGCCAACCCGGGGCTCGGCCAGGTCAGGCCGCAGCGCCAGGGCGACGCGATAGCAAGCAGCCGAACGGCATCCTCGTGGCGCCCTGATTGATGCGCCACTGCGCCGAGCAGGTGGCGCGCCTCGACATGGTCGGGCTGCGCCTGCAGAACCTGGCCATAAAGCTCTTCGGCCTGCCGAAGCCGGCCGGCGACGTGGTGGGCGAACGCGATTTCGAAGACAGACTCGGGCGAGGCCAACTCCATCAATACCGCCCAATCAGGGCATGGGCCGCCAACCGCCAGCCGACGAGACGCGCAGGCTCGGCCAGCCGCGGCTCGAAGACACGATAGCCGGCGCGCGCGAGGCGGCGAAGGTAGACGTCGGCGATGCCGGCCGCGAGCAGGACCGGTTGCGCTGCGCGGCTTACATCGGCGCGTAAGGCACGGGCCGCGCGCAGGCGTTCGCGCGCCAGTTCAGCAATCTCGGCGACCGCGAAGGACAGCGCCCGACTATCACGAAATTCCATTACTTCACTGATATTTATCAAATATTTTTCATGCAAATTCTGAGGTATGAGGAGCCGCCTTTGGCGCACCAGGTGGCTGGTCGCGCGCAACAAACCGGTGAGCGCCCAGCCGACGCCGACATGCCGCCCGGCGCGGCGGCTGGCCTCATCCGCGGCGCCCAGCAGGATGAGAGCGAGGTCGTTCAGTCCGCCACCGGTGGCTTCGGCATAGGCCTCGAGATCGGCCAAGGTCTTGGGTGGGTCCGCGGCGAGGTCGGCTTCGCGCGCATCGATCAGCGCATCGAGGCCCGGGCGAGGCAGGTGATTTCGGACGACCGCCGCAGCCAGCGGTTCGATGACCTCATGCCGCCTGATCTGGCCGCCATATATGCCGGCAATGCTCTCGCGCCACCACTGCAGACGAATCTGCCCCAGCATGGGCTCGGTCACGGACTCGCGCGTCTTGGCGAGCTCATGGTTGAACGCCAGCAGAGCCAACAGGTCCTCGCGCCGTTCGCCTGGCGCAAACAACGCACAGAGATAGCGATCATGATCGTGACGGTGAACCATCCTGCCGCAGTTCGACAGCGCGATCATCGCGCGACGAACCGGTTTGCAGCAGCGCTGGATCCGAGGTCGCCTGGCTCAAGGCGGCGTCGCGGGCAGCACCTTGCAATCGTACAGGACTGCGTCGCTCGAATGCCTGACCGGGATCTCGGAGTCATGCTGGCGATCGTACACATAGATGGATATGCCGAACACGCCATAAGGGCTGCCGTCTTCGCGGGCGATCGGGGCAATCAGTCGCCGCGCGGCCTTGCCGCTGATCGGCTGGGCCGTCGCCTGGTGTCCGCTGTGCAGAATCGCCGGGATCGTCGAAATCAGCTCATAGCGTTGGTCGAGCGTCCGGGCCATGTCGGCGGGCATGAAGTTGCTGAGCTTCTTTCCGATGATCGAACGGCCCCAGGCCATGTTGATCTCGTCGCCCGCCAGCGTGCAGATGAATTGGCCCGATTCGGCGTCCCGCCGATAGATCCAGACATGCGGCAGGCAGGGTGCGATCTGCGCAGGATCGATGGCGCCGCGTGCCGGTACGACACCGCCCTTCCGATTGTTCGCCCAGTGACGCAAGAACATGAGCAGACGCGGATCATCCACGTTGGGCCAGCGTGCCACGCTGATCAGCCGACTCTTGATGTCGTCCTCGTCTGCCATACCGTCGTCCGCACGATTTGCACTCGGCAGCCGGTTAAAATACACGCCCTTCAATTGCGGCGGCTGGCCTGAATTGGCGGAAATGTGCCATAAACGAACCCTGCGTCGAAAGCCTCACATGCAGCTCTTTGCGTCGTTCCTGGTCGCACG
>VGDO01000199.1 GCA_016869645.1 Alphaproteobacteria bacterium | reverse complement strand
CCCGACCGAAATCCAGCGCCGCGCACTCGATCTGCTCGCCGTCAAGCCCAGCCTGTAGTCAGGACCCGCAGACAAACGCGAGTCACATCAGTGGCTTGGTCAAAATTCGGGCAAAGTTCAGCCTAGGGCGCGATCGTTTCTCATTGAACAAATGCTTCAACGAGCAACGCGAATCATGGTCTCGTTCCGTCGGATCGCGCCGATCGTCATTCGCCCTGTGTCTGGGCTGAATTCCTGGATGAGGGCTGAGCAATGACGTTCAGGCTTATGACGATACGTTCCGCGTTGGCCTCATTGGTCTCGGTCCGGTGTCCGAGCCAGGACGGAAACAGCACCAGGCGGCCGGGGCTGGGATCGACCGCGTATTGCGTCATGCTGAATGGGGTTTCCTTGGCGTAGCGTGGAAAATCGCTCATGCGATGGGCGATGAGCGGCGTCTCGAACACGATGCGGCCGCAGTTGGGCGGCGCTTCGACATAGTAGGCTCCGCTCAGAATCGAGTTCTTGTGTCGATGATGAATCACGTTGCTGCCCGGCAGCTGAATGTTGAACCAGCATTCGGAAATCGCGAGATCGGTGCGCTCTACGTCCGCGCCGAGCTCGCGCGCAAATCTGATGATCCGAGTCCTGAGCGCGTCGATCAGAGGCCGGAAAGACCCTTCCTCGAGCCATAGGTGCTGACGCCGTCGCCGGAAATGAGTCCATGGCTCCGGCCCTCGGCGACGCGCAGCCCGCGCACAGCATGGGCAAGGGCCGTATTGTCGATATCGGGGATGTCGGCAACGAGAATGCCGGTCGAAAACAATGGAATGAGCTGGGCAGTCGACGTTCTTCTCGTCATAGGAGCCTGCTTCGACGGTTCCGACGATTGGCGGCCACATCTGTGACCTGGTCGCGCTTCCAAACCGGCAACGTCATGATCATTAATGGTTGTCCAATTGTGTTGCCAGCGATGATTGCAGCCGGATCACACGCTCCGAAATTCTTGCAGGGCTAGAACCGGCGCGGAATGAAGCGGGTGAGTGCCGCCATGACCAACATCATCCCGCCGCCGGCGATGAACACCGCGGGCAGCTCGAAGGTGGCGAGCAGGGCGGTGAAGATGGCGGGAGGCACGAGCTGCGCGACGTCGCGGTAGCTGCCGAAGACGGCGGCCATCTCGCCGCGCTCATAGGGATGTACGGCGCGCATGAATAGCGAGTTGCCGGCGCCGTCGATCACCGAAGTTGCCGCCGCGGCGAGCACGAGACAGACGATACCCGGCCATGGCATCCCCATCAGCAACGCGGCGCCGGCGGTCAGGCCGGCGCTGATCGCATAGCCGACGAACAGCAGCCGGCGCAGCCCATGGCGCCGGCCGATCCAGCCCCACAGCGGCACCAGCCACAGCGTGCCCAAGCCCAGCGACACGAGCAGACCGCCGAGCGGCTCGCCCAGTCCGGCGGCGACGACGAAGATCGGGCCATAGACTTGGAACATGCTCCACCAGGCATTGCGGCCCGCGGCCAGTGTCCACGACAGGCGCAGCCGCGGCTGGACAAAGAAGCGCGGCAGATAGCGCAACGGGTTCATCGGCGCCCGCTCCATGAGCGGCGAGCGCGGCGGGTCGGACAGTCCTGCGGCGAGAAAGCCGGCGAGAAGCATGAGGCCGAAGGCCGCCGCGGCGGCGAACGGTGCCCATGACGCGAACTCCTGCTGCATGTAGACGCCGAGCCAGGGGCCGAGCGTGCAGGGTCCGGCGGCGATGAAGACCCGGAGGGTCTCGAAGCGGCCGAGTTCGTGGCGGGGCATCTGGTCGAGGATGTAGTGGCTGATGACGATGTCGAGGGTCGAGAAGGCCAGGGCGCTGCAGATCAGCCCCGCGATCAATCCGGCGGAGGTGCCGGTCGCCAGGAGTCCGGTCGACAGCAGGAGCAGCGCCACGCCAAGCGCGAATACGTGCCGCCGTCCGATCCGATAGCCGAGCCACGGGACCGCGAGGCGCCCGAAGAGAAGAATGATCGCAACCACGACGTAAAGCGCGCTGACCAGCTGCGCGTCGCCCAGCCGCCGAAACGCCTCGAGCGGCAGCACCGTCAGCGTCACCATCTGCGCCATGGTCATCAGGCCGTACAGGCCGACGAAGATGGTCCGCTTGCTCAGAGCCATGGACCGGCCTTACCGCGCTGCTCGTACCGGCGCGGTGGCGCACTCGGCGATGGTGCCGTGAGCGGCGGCATGAGGGCGCCGACGCCGCCCGATTTTCGATGTCCGAGCCTTGGTGGACCTGGGAGTGGTCGAGGTGCCGGCTGCTGCAGTCTGCTTCAGGCCGACCGGGAGCCGCCAGCACACCCGATCCTGCGCCGGCGTGGCGGGGCCGCGTACTCTTCGACGAACCCCGTGCGCGTGCTGACGAGCTGCTCGACCGCCGGACATCCGGATGCGGCGCCGTTGCCACTGTCTGCCGCGACCGCCCGCAGAGGGCGTTCCAGCCGCTTCAGTTCGGCGACCTTGCGATGCACCTCGTCGAGATGTTCGAGCAAGACGTGCTCGACCCTGGCGCACGCCGTCGGTCCGCAGTCCGTTGCGCCAAGCATGTCTCCGACTTGCGCCAGATGGAAGCCCACTCGGTGTGCATTGCGGACGAACTACAGCCTTTTCAAATCGGCTCCGCCGCACAGGCGCTGGCCGGATACGGTGCGGGGCGCCTTGGGCAGAAGCCCTATTCGTTCGTAGCAGCGGTTCGTTTCGATATTGCACTTTCTCATCGCCGACAGGCGCCCGATTCGGAGCGGCGCTGTCTCTGGCTCGTGCACCCGCCGCTCAGCCATTTGGTTACTTTCCCCTGTAGCAGCTACAGGGTGCATCATGGCATGAGCTGCGCAGTCCGAACAATCATCGATGGGCCGGCACAGGCGCGCGACCGACTGGTACGAAGGAGAGGTTCGCGCTGTCGGCCAGAGAGTGACGCGGTTGTGGAAGGGAGTCGGCTGTGGGGTCTAGGTGGACGACCTGAACAAAGTGGCCGATCCCGCTGACGCCGCCCGAACCGATGTCCGCCCGGCCGGCGCGACTGCCGATCTGCTGGACGTAGCTGGTGGCGCCATCGATTGGGCCGAACCACAAACCCTGGAGCGACTGACGCAACGGATCGCGGACGCACTCGGCGTCGACCTCGTGCTGATCGCGCGCGTCAATGAGCCGGTTCTGCCGCCACCCGCGACCGTCGTCAAGGCCTCGACCGTGCGCCGCGCGATGCAGTTCGAGGCTGCCGACGCCGGTGACATCGTTGTCGCCTGCTGCACGGACGGCTTTGTGCGGCTGAGCCGGGGCGCGGCGTGTCTGACGGCGAGGCTGGTTTCGGCAGCCAATGCGAGCGATGCCATGATCCGCATCAGCATAACGGACAACGGATCGGGAATTGATCCTCAGCTCATGCCACGCTTGGGGCGGGCCTTTGAGCGCGCGGGCGGCGACGATTGGCACGTTTCGCGCGCGAATCGCGGCATGGGCCTCGGCTTGGCCATATCGCGATCGCTGGCTGAGGCGCAGGGCGGGGCGCTGCGGATCCACAGCGGTCTCGGCATCGGCACGACGGTCGAGATCATGTTGATTGGCTGGCGTCGCAAGCAACCGGTGCGCGGCCGACTAGCCTGGGACGTCAGCCGCTGACCAGCGTCTCCAGTCCCTCGGCGATCTTCTGGCCGATCTCGCCGCCGTCGCCCTTGAGCTTGCTGCCGATCACTGCGCGCAAGGCATCGACATGGGCGCGCACAACGTCGACCTCAGCCTGACTGTCTTTGTCGTGCCGCTCGACGTAGCGGCAGAGCGAACTGCCGATGCGGGTCACCAGCGGATAGCCGAAGCTCGAGCCCTGTCCGCGCAGATCGTGGACGATCTCGAACATCTTGGGCAGCAGCGTCTGGGTCTGGGTCGGATTGGCGATCAGCTGCTCCATCAGGACCTGCAGCTTCATCAGTTCGGGCAAGGCCTGCTGGGCGAAATCGATCGTGTCCTTGAAGGTGTTCATGGCGGCTTCGGCGCGTTCGAGCGCGCGCGGGTCGAGGCCCTTGCCCCCGGAGCCGACCTTATCCTTGAGGGTCCGCGGCGGTTGGATGACTTCAAACCCCTTGCCGCCCGGTTTCTTGTCCGCGCTCATCGCTGTTCTCGCTTGTTTGGTTGTGGCCTGGTCGGGCCTGATGTGTCGCTGCCGATCACCGCCTCACCCCTTATCCTCGCTCGTCTCACGACTTGTCGAGTGTGCGAATGGCGTCCTTGGCTTGGCTCAGTGCCTTCTGCTGATCCTCGCTGAGGTTGCCCTTGCCGCTTTTTCCGCCTTTGACGGCGGTCGACCGGCGGTCCGGTCCCGGGAACGGCATGTCCTGGCGTCGCCGGTCGGGTCCGAAGTAGCTCGCCGTCTTGACGAAGGTGCGTGGATGCTCGATCACCGCGACCATGCGGGCGTAAAGCGCGCGCGCTGCAATCGGCTTGGCCATGAACTCTGTGATGCCGGCATCACGCGCCTGCATGACGCGCGCCTTCTCGGTGTGCCCGCTCAACATGATGATCGGCACGAACTGGTCGGGACTCTCGGGATCGGTGCGCACCTTGCGCGTGAAGGTGACGCCGTCGACCGGCTCCATGTTCCAGTCGACGATGATCAGATCGATCTGCTGTTCCTTGAGCTTCTTGAATGCCGCTTCGCCGTCCTGTGCCTCGATGACGTGACTGACGCCGAGCGCTTCGAGAATCGCCCGCACCAGGCTGCGCATGTTCTTGTTGTCGTCGACGACCATTACGGTCAGCCGCTCCAGCTTGTAGCCCATCATTGCTGGAAGTCACTCCCGCCGATTCACCGTGCCGTATCCGGTCTCACGCGTCCGCTTGCGGGGGCGTCGTCATCGTGCGTACCGGCCCGGGCCAAATTTGCCATCAATTCGCGACCATTACAAAAGGCGATTGCGGGGCCCATCCCTGCGACGGGTCTGCGACGGGCGTCGCTGCAACGGCCTGCAATGAGGCCGGAGACCGACGGCTGCGGCCCAATTGTCGCCATATTGGCGTGGATAGTGGAGCCGGGGCGAATCGTGGGGGAATCTCGCTTTGGTCCACCATATCTGGTATATGGGTTTCCAGGAATCACAATCGCTTAGGCGCTTCGATCGATGGCCGGCCATTCGCAATTTAAGAACATCATGCATCGAAAAGGCGCGCAGGATGCCCGGCGCGCCAAGGCATTCACCAAGCTGATCCGCGAGCTCACCGTGTCGGCGAAATCGGGATTGCCCGATCCCGGCGCCAACCCGCGCCTGCGCGCCGCGATCCAGGCCGCGCGTGCGGCCAACATGCCGAAGGACACGATCGAGCGCGCGATCAAGCGTGGGGCCGGCGGCGGCGACGATACCAACTACGAAGAGGTGCGCTACGAGGGCTACGGCCCCGGGGGCGTGGCCATCATCGTCGAAGCGCTGACCGATAACCGCAATCGCACGGCGTCGGAGGTTCGCACGGCGTTTTCGAAGCTTGGCGGCACCATGGGCGAGACGAACAGCGTCAGCTTCATGTTCGAGCGTGTCGGCCGGCTCCTGTTTCCGGCGTCGGTTGCCGGGGCCGACGACATGTTCGATGCCGCACTCGATGCCGGCGCGACCAATGTCGAGTCCCATCAGGGCGGTCACGAGGTGGTGTGCGCGCCCGACGATTTCAGCGCGGTGCGCGATGCGCTCGAGAAGCGCTTCGGCGCGCCTGAGCAGGCCAAGCTCGGCTGGCAACCCAAGACGACCGTGCCGGTACAGGAGTCCGACGCAGAACCCTTGTTCAAGTTGATCGAGTCGATCGAGGACAATGACGATGTCCAGTCGATCTTTGCGAACTATGAAGTCTCCGACGCGGTTCTCGCGAAGCTGACGGCCTGAGCCACGTGCGCGAGGAAAGCTCCCGATCAGACACCTCGTCCGCGCCGGCGCGCGAGCGGATCGGGCTGCGGCTGCTCGGCCTTGATCCCGGCCTCAGGCGCACCGGCTGGGGCGTCATCGACGTTACGGGCAATCATCTGCGTCATGTCGCGTCCGGCTGCATCGTGTCGACTCTCGGTCGCTCAATCGCCGAGCGGCTGGTCGAGCTCTATGACGGCGTCATTGCCGTGATCGAGCGCTGGCAGCCCGATGAGGCGGCTGTCGAAGAGACCTTCGTGAACAAGAACCCGGAATCCACGCTCAAGCTCGGTCTCGCGCGCGGCGTCGTGCTGCTGGCGCCGGCCAAGGCCGGACTCGCAGTTGCCGAATACGCCAACAACGAGGTGAAGAAGGCGGTGGTCGGCGCGGGGCGCGCCGACAAGGCGCAGGTTGCGACGATGATGCGCCATCTGCTGCCCGGGACCGAGGCGGTGGCCGACGCAGCCGACGCGCTCGCCGTCGCCGTGTGCCACGCGCACCGCGCCGGCACGCGCCGGCTCTGGGGTGCTGAGCCGGTTCCGGCGCATGGCAAGGGGGCATGGCCGGGCGGAGCGCGGCCGGGCGGAGTGCGGCCGGGGGGAGTGCGCCGATGATCGCCAAGCTCCGCGGCCTGCTCGATTCCACCGGGCAAGGTTCCGGCCAGGGCGCGGCTGGGCCCGGCTGGGCCGTGATCGATGTCGCCGGCGTCGGCTACCACGTGTTCGCTTCGGGACGCACGCTCGGGCGCCTGCCGCCCGCCGGCGGGACCGTGAGTTTGATCGTGGAGACCCATGTCCGCGAGGACCACATCCACCTCTATGGTTTCGCCGATGCCGGCGAGCGCGACTGGTTCCGCCTGCTGTGCGGCGTGCAGGGCGTCGGCGCCAAGACCGCGCTGGCGGTGCTGACCGCCGTCGCCCCCGGCGAGCTGGCGCAAGCCGTCGCCGCCCAGGACAAGGCGATGCTGACGCGCGCCGATGGCGTCGGCCCCAAGCTCGCGCAGCGCATCGTCAACGAGCTCAAGGACAAGGTCGGCGGCATCGCACTCGGTCAGGCCGCGCTTGGCAGCCCGGCGGGTGCGCCGGCGACGCCTGAGCAGGGCGCCGGCGGCGATGCGGTCTCCGCACTCGTCCATCTCGGCTATGGCCGGAGCGAGGCCTTCGGCGCCGTCGCGAGCGCGCAGCGCCGCCTCGGCGACGCGGCCAGCACCGAGGCGTTGATCCGCGCCGGCCTCAAGGAGCTGAGCCAGTGAACCGCCCCGGCGCCCGCTCCGCCAATCGGTCGAGCGCAAAGGGCGCTCCGGCGCCCGCGACGCCCCAGCGCGACGTCACCGCGGAACGCAGCGAGGCGGATGCCCCGGAGGTGTCGCTGCGGCCGAGCCGGCTCGCCGACTTCGTCGGCCAGCGCCAGGTGCGCGAAAACCTCAAGGTATTCATCGAAGCCGCACGCCAGCGCCAGGAGGCGCTCGACCACGTGCTGTTCTTTGGTCCTCCTGGTCTCGGCAAGACCACGCTGGCGCAGATCGTCGCGCGCGAGCTCGGCGTCGGATTCCGCGCGACATCGGGCCCGGTGATCGTGCGCGCGGGCGACCTTGCCGCTCTGCTGACCAACCTGCAGCCGCGCGACGTAATGTTCATCGACGAGATCCATCGACTTGCGCCGGCGGTCGAGGAGATCCTCTACCCGGCCATGGAGGATTTCCAGCTCGACCTCATCATCGGCGAGGGGCCGGCAGCGCGCTCGATCCGGATCGATCTGCCGCGATTTACGTTGATCGGGGCGACCACGCGGTCAGGGCTGATCACCACGCCGTTGCGCGAACGTTTCGGTATTCCACTGCGGCTCAATTTCTACGCACCGGAGGAGCTGGAGCTGATCGTGCGTCGCGGCGCCGGATTGATCGGCCTCGATCTGACCGCGGATGGCGCCAGCGAGATCGCGCGGCGTGCGCGGGGTACGCCGCGCGTCGCGGGCCGGTTGTTGCGCCGCGTGCGCGATTTCGCCGCCGTCGATGGTCACGCACGCGTCGATGCGCGTGCGGCGGATGCGGCGCTGAACCGCCTCGATGTCGACGCCCGAGGCCTTGATGCCATGGACCGGCGCTACCTGCGTTGCCTGGCCGACAACTACGACGGCGGTCCGGCCGGGGTCGAGACACTGGCGGCCGCGCTCGCCGATCAGCGCGACGTGCTGGAGGAAGTGATCGAGCCCTATCTGATCCAGCAGGGGTTGATTCAGCGCACGCCGCGCGGCCGCATGCTTGCGGCCGCTGGCTACCGCTATCTCGGACTCGACCCGAAGCCGATGACGCCGCAACTCGAGCTGCTCGTGGCGGCTGGCGGGGACGAAAATGATTGAGCTGCGGTCCCCTTCGGCCGGACAACCCGGTTCGGGCGTGATCGAGAATGGCTGTCATGTCTTTCCGGTGCGCGTGTACTACGAGGACACCGACGCCGCCGGTATCGTCTACTACGCCAACTACCTGAAGTTTGCCGAGCGCGCGCGCACCGAAATGCTGCGGCTGATCGCGGCCGATACCATGCGTGCGATGGCCGAAGCGGGGTCCGCCTTCGTCGTGCGCCGCTGCGCGCTGGACTACCGCCTGCCGGCTCGGCTCGACGATTGCATCGAGGTGCGTTCACGGTTGGTCTCGGCGCGCGGCGCTTCGCTCGACGCGCGACAGACGGTGACGCGCCGCAGCGACGTGCTCGTCGAGATCGACGTCCAGGTCGCCTGCTGCGATCGCGACGGCAGGCCGACCCGGGTTCCCGTTGCGCTCAAGTCGGCGCTCGCGACGCTGACGCAGAACTCTCAACCATCGAAAGAATCGCATTGATGGAAACCAAAGTGATCGACGCAGTCACTCTCGCCGGATCGAAGGCCATGGCCGATCTGTCGGTATGGGGGCTGTTCGTGCAGGCCGACGTCGTGGTCAAGGCAGTCATGGTCCTGCTGCTGCTCGCCTCGTTCTGGTCATGGGCCATCATCTTCGACAAGAGCATGCGCATCCGGCGCTTGTCGGCTGCGGCCAACGATTTCGAGGAGGCGTTCTGGTCCGGCGGCTCGCTGGAGGAACTCTACGACCGCATCGGCAACCGGCCGCCTGATCCGATGTCGGCCGTGTTCTCTGCGGCGATGCGCGAATGGCGTCGCTCGGTCGCCAAGGGATTGACCGGTGCCGGCACCCTGCGCGCCAATCTGCAGTCGCGCATTCAGCAGGTCATGCAGGTGACGGTCGGCCGCGAGCTCGATCAGGTCGAGCGTCACATGGGCTTCCTCGCCTCGGTTGGCTCGACTGCGCCCTTCATCGGCCTGTTCGGCACGGTGTGGGGCATCATGAACAGCTTCCAGTCTATCGCGATCTCGAAAAACACCAGCCTCGCAGTGGTCGCTCCCGGTATCGCCGAGGCGTTGTTCGCCACCGCGATCGGCCTGGTGGCGGCGATCCCCGCCGTGCTCGCCTACAACAAGCTCTCGGGCGATCTCGGCCGCTACGCGGCACGCCTGGAGGCCTTCTCCGCGGAATTCGGCGCCATCCTGTCGCGCCAGCTCGATGAGGGGCATTGAGCCATGGCGACCAGTCTCGTCGGGCATTCGGTTCGCGGCGGGCGCCGCAGGCGCGGCCCCGGACGATTCACGGACATCAACGTGACGCCGCTGGTCGACGTCATGCTGGTGCTCCTTATCGTGTTCATGGTGACGGCGCCGTTGCTGACAGTCGGCGTCCCCGTCGATCTTCCCAAGACCCAGGCCGCGACGATCAACGAGCGCGACGAGCCTCTGGTGATCACGGTGAACGCGTCGGGCAACATCTACATCCAGGAGACCGCGATCGCGCAGGACCAGCTCGTGCCGAGACTGGAGGCGATCACGCGCAACAAGCCGGATCTGAAGATCTATGTGCGCGGCGACCGCGCCGTCGCCTATGGCCGGATCATGGAGGTCATGGGACTGGTCAGCGCGGCCGGCTACTCGAAGGTTGCTCTCCTGGCGGAACTGCCACAGCAGCAAAGCAGCGAGCGTCGGCGTCGGTAGCGACATGAAGCGTGCGGCAGCAATTTCGGCGGGGCTTCACGTCGCGGTCTTCGCGCTGGCGTATTTCGGCCTGCCCCGCCTGTTCAAAGATCCGGTCATCCTCGACCAGCCGATCTTGGTCGAGGTGCTGACCGTCGCGCCGACGACCAACGCGCCGCGACCGGCGCCGCGACCGGCGCCTGAGCCGCCCAAAGCTGCCGTCCCGCCGAAGCCGGAACCCCAGCCCGAGCCGCCCAAGCCCGAGCCGCCGAAGGTCGCGCAGGTGACGCCGCCGCCGCCGCCACCGCCGCCACCGC
>VGDO01000198.1 GCA_016869645.1 Alphaproteobacteria bacterium | reverse complement strand
GCCTGTCAAGCCCCTCAAACAAATTACATGACTACCGTCAAAGCCAAAATCCCCGCACTTTCAATTGCTTAGCTCGAAAATGGGGCAAAGTTCAGCCTAGACGGACGATGCGGGCAGCACAGCCTGACCGTAAGCACCGGCTCTGGGACCGTTCGCCAAGCAACCTCGCGCATGCCAGCCCGGATGCGGGTGAGGCGGACGCGGGACGCCTGATAACTTGCCGATACCTCGAACGGCACGGCATCGGGGTGCACCGATCTCTTCGTCGTCGGCAAGTCGACTTCGCCGAACTGCGACTCGCCGTCCGGGGTGGCATAGATGCGCAGGCACTTCATTACGGCTGACGCCTTCCGGCTCGGCATGCCGAAACGGAGCATGCCTACCATGCAGGAAGCGTGACAACACCGCGGGTCTGGTGCGTGAGCCCGATGTGGGTCGCGAGCGGAACTTCGCCGTTCGAGCGGATGAGTCCAGACCCTGGGCTTGCTTAGTGACTTGGTGCCTTAAGGGCGATGCCCGGCGTCGCCCGGGTGGTTCGCTTGATCACCGTAGATACTTGGGCAAGGTCTGGCGGATGTTGGCGTCGAGCGTCGTGTTGAGGTCTTTCATGAGCTGCTCGACCAGCTCGTACATGATGCGGTCGCGGTCGTTCGGGCTGGCATCCTCGCGCACCGTGTAGCTGCGCTGGGCGCGTGCGGAGACGCGGGCGTCCCGATAGTTACGGTCGTTTCGAATCTCGAGCTCGACGTCGATCAGCGCATCGTAGCGGCCGGTCTGCTCCTTGGTGAAAAAGCCCCTGAAACCGGAGGTCTTGGGCAACGGAGTCTCAGTCACCCTGGCGTCGCGGACGACGAACACGGCACGGCCGAACGCGCCATCCGCGCGCAGACGGTCGCGCGCCCAGCGTTCCGCAGCGGCTGCGGGCGCCACCGGCATCAGGTGCTCGACATGGGGCGGCGCCATGGGCGGCTGGTATCGATTGGCGAATTCGACATTGCCGACGTCGAGGTTGTAGACCGGCAGATGGGCAAAGGTGAGCTGCGGCAGCTGCGGGCGCGGCTCAGTCTGACAAGCTGCCAGAACGACTGCGGCGAATAAGGGGACCAGGCGAACGCGATTCATGTCGAGGGCGCTCCGGACGGTTCGACCGATCCTGTCAATCTGGGCATGAAATTCGACAATATCAAGGCAGCATCGCGCAGGAACTAAGATCGGAACAGCGCGTCGAGAGCGGCATCGTCATAGCGCCGCGCCGTGTTGCAGAACTGGCAGGTCACGACGACGGCGCCGTCGACCTGGAGATCGGCCAACTCGTCGCGGCTGAGCGAGCGCAGCACCGATTCGACGCGTGCGGTCGTGCAGCGGCAGCGATCGCGCAGCGCATGGGCCGGCCACACGCGCACGCCGTCCTCGTGAAACAGGCGATAGAGCAGCCGCTTCGCGTCCAGGTCGCGGTCGAGCAGCTCGGCCGTCGTGCTGCTGCCCATGAAGGCAACGGCGCGGCGCCAGAATTCCTCGCGTCGCTCGGGGTCGGCCGCGCCGAACGTGGTGCCCGGCTCGCCGGTCCCGCCTTCACGCGGCATCTGCTGGACGACCAATGCCGCCGCGCGCCAGCCCTCGGGCCCATGGCCGCAGGCCAGCTTGACCGCCGTGCCGATCTGCTCGGACTGCTGGAAATAGTGGTGCACGCAGTCGGCCAGAGTCGCGCCGGTTAGCTCGACGATGCCCTGGTAGCGCTCGGTGTGCGGTCCCTGGTCGACGGTGAACGCCAGATGGCCGGCGCCCATCAGGCGCGGCACCGAGAGGTCGCCGCCGCCGGCAAGCTCCCGCGCGCGCTCGAGGCGGTCGGCCGCGAATTGGGCGTAGCCGCGCAGATCCCCGCTGCTGGTGACGTCGGCCACCATCATGGTGATGGCGCCGTCACCCTTGGTCTGCAGCGTGAACACGCCGTCGTACTTCAGCCCCCCGGCGAGCGCAGCCGCGAGCGCCAGCGCCTCGCCGAGCATGTGCGCAACCGGGTCGGGATAGGCGTGGCGCGTCAGGATCGCATCGACGGCCGGACCGAGACGCACGAGCCGTCCGCGCAGCCCCGAGACGTCGATCTGAAACGGCTGGAGCAGATCGTCTGATGGTCCAGGTGTTGTCGAGCCGGTGAAGGGTTGGCGTGCACCGGGGCTGCCGCTCACGTCAGGCACCAGAGCAGAATCGCCTTCTGCGCGTGCAGGCGATTCTCGGCCTCATCCCAGACCACGGACTGGCCGCCATCGATGACCCCGTCCGTCACTTCCTCGCCACGGTGGGCTGGCAGGCAGTGCATGAACAGGGCGTTTGGCTTGGCCTTGGCCATCAGCCGCTCGTCGACGCGGAAGGGTGCCAGCATGTTGTGGCGTGAGCCGGCATCCTTGTCGCCCATCGATACCCAGGTGTCGGTCACCACGCAGTCGGCCCCGGTGACGGCGGCGCTGGCGTCCGACATGACGCTGACGGTTCCGCCGTTGCTTCTCGCCCATTCGATCAACGACGCATCCGGGCGGAGCTGCTCGGGACAGGCGAGGCGCAGCTCGAAGCCGAAGCGCGCAGCCGCGTGCACCCAGGACGCCGCGACATTGTTGCCGTCGCCGCTCCAGGCCACGACCTTGCCGGCGATCGAGCCGCGATGCTCTTCGAAAGTCATGACGTCGGCCATGACCTGGCAGGGATGCGAACGATCGGTCAAACCGTTGATGACCGGCACGGTCGCGTGCTCGGCCATTTCCCGCAGCTTCTGCGGTCCATGGGTGCGCATCATGATCGCGTCGACGTAGCGCGACAGCACGCGCGCGGTGTCGGCCACGGTCTCGCCGCGGCCGAGCTGCATCTGCGTCGAATCGAGCACGACGACGTCGCCGCCGAGCTGCTTCATCGCGACCTCGAACGACACGCGCGTGCGCGTCGACGGCTTCTCGAAGATCATGCACAGCGTCTTGCCCGCGAGCGGCTTGTCGGCCGCGGCGGGCAGATTGCGCTGCTTGAACCCCGTGCTCCGCTCGAGGATGCCGCGCAGCGTCGCCGTGTCGAATCCGTCGAGGTCGAGAAAATGCCGGGGCTTCGTCATGTCACCGGACTAGTTGAACCAGGCAGAGGCGACGCGATCGATGATGGCGACGCCGTCGTTGACCTGGGCTTCGTCAACTATGAGCGGCGGCAGGACGCGCACGACATTGTCGCCTGCGCTGACCGTAAGCAGGCCGTTTGCACGCAGCTTGTCGACCATGTCGCCGGCCGGCACGACGCACTTCAATCCCAGCATCAGCGCGGCGCCGCGCAACTCGGCGAACACTTTGGGGTGCTTCTTGACGACCGCGCCTAATTTGTCCCACAGCAGCTTGCCCGTCCGCTCGACGCGTGGCAGGAAGCCGTCGGCCAGCATGACGTCGAGCACGGCGTTGGCGACCGCCATGGCCAGCGGGTTGCCGCCGAAGGTCGAGCCATGCGTGCCGGCGGTCATGCCGACCGCGGCCTTCTCGGTCGCGAGGCAGGCGCCGAGCGGGAAGCCCGAGCCGAGCCCCTTGGCGAGCGCCATGACGTCGGGCGCGATGCCGGCCCATTCATGGGCGAACAGCTTGCCGGTCCGGCCCATGCCGCACTGGACCTCGTCGAAGATCAGCAGCACGCCGAACTCGTCGGCGACCTTGCGCAGCTGGCGCAGATAGTCGAGCGTCGCCGGGCGGATACCGCCCTCGCCCTGGATCGGCTCGACCAGGATGCCGGCGGTCTCCTTGGTGATCGCCGCACGCAGCTCGTTGAGATTGCCGAACGCGACCTGATCGAAGCCGTCGACGATCGGGTCGAAGCCCTTTAGGTGCTTCTCTTGGCGGCCGGCCGCGATGGTCGCGAGCGTGCGGCCATGGAAGGCGCCGCCCGTGGTGATGATGCGGTAACGTTCGGGGTGGCCAGTGTCGTGATGGTATTTGCGCGTCGTCTTGATCGCGCATTCGTTCGCTTCGGCGCCAGAGTTGGTAAAGAACACGGTGTCGGCGAAGCTGTTCTTGACCAGGCGCTCGGCCAGCTTCTCGCCCGCGGGAATGCGGTAGAGGTTGGAGGTGTGCCAGACCTTCTGCGCCTGATCGGTCAGCGCCTTGACGAGGTGCGGATGGCAGTGGCCGAGCGCCGTGACGGCGATACCCGAGCCGAAGTCGAGATAACGTCGGCCGTCATTGCCGAAGAGGTAAGCCCCTTCTCCCCGCTCGAACGCGATATCGGCCCGGGCATAGGTTGGCATGACGGCGGTGATCACGGTGTGCACTCCTCCTGGCAAAGCCAGGCGAACGGCGCGACCCCGCGCCCCCGCCCGACGTGGAAAAGCGGACAATATCGGGGCGAGGGGCCGGGCTGTCAATCGCCGCGGCCCGGCCATCCTATCGCCAAATGATTGTTCTAGCTCGAAATTGTCGCCATACAACGCAGTGCGGCGGTGCCGGCTAGAGCTGTTGCCAGCCCGTTCCGGTGTGCTGCGCCGGGAAAAGCCGGGGGTGCAGCAGCTCGACCAGGATCGCCAGGGATTCGACGAGCCGCGGCCCCGGGCGGTTGAAGTACTGGTTGCCGTCGGTCACAAAGACCTGGCCGGCGCGCACCGCCTTGAGATTCCGCCAGCCGGGCCGCGCGGTCAGCGCCAACATTTCCTGGCGCGATCGCGCGATGTCGAAGCCGCAAGGCATCATCACAATGATGTCGGGATCTGCGCTGGCGAGCTGGTCCCACGCCATCCAAGGCGCGTGCCGGCCAGCTTCACCGAACAGATTGACGCCGCCCGCCAGATCGACCAGTTCCGGCACCCAGTTGCCGGCCGCCATCAATGGGTCGATCCACTCGATGCAAGCGACGCGCGGGCGCGTCGATGCCGTCGCAGCGCGAGCCGCGATCGCGGCCATGCGCCCCTGCAGGCGCGACGTCAGTTCGACGCCTCGCGGTGCGGCGTCGAGCGCTGTTGCGACATTGATGACGTCAGTCCAAACGTCGGCGAGCGCGTTGGGTGCGAGCGGGACGATCCTGGTTGTGCCATCGATCCAGTCGCAGACCGCCTGCTCGACGTCCTGGAGGCTGACGGCGCACACCTCGCACTGGGTCTGGGTCACGATCACGTCGGGTGCCAGATCGCGCAGTCGTGACGCATCGACCTCGTAGACGGAGAGCGCTTGCTCGAGGAGCGCCTTGACCTCACGGTCGATTGTGGCGCTCGGCGCCTCGATGTTGAGCTTCGACCTGGTCAGGGCCGGCAATTGGACGACGCCAGGCGGCCAGTCGCACTCGTGCGATCGGCCGACCAAATCGGATTCGAAACCAAGCGCGGCGATGATTTCCGTGGCGCTGGCGATCAGTGAAACGATGCGGGGCTGTTCCATGGCGTCCAGACTACCACACGGCGGTCCCGTCACTGCGGCCCTACGGCAGCGTTGACGCTCCAGCGACTGTCATGTTGACTGCCGCGAGATGCTCGCGGATCAGGGCATCACAGGGGAGGTATCATGTTTTTCCGTCGCTTGCTTGTATCCATCGCCGCCTTGGTGCTGAGCGCATCCGCGCACGCGCAAACCGAGAAAGTCTCGCTCGCGGTCCTCAAGCTGTCCTCCTCGGGCATGGTGTTCATCGCCAAGGACAAGGGATACTTCGCGGCCGAGGGGCTCGACGTCGAATTCAGGTTCTTCGCGGCGGCGCAGCCGATCGCGGTCGCCGTGACCTCGGGCGACGCCGATTTCGGCGTCACGGGCCTCACCGCCGGCTTCTACAATCTCGCCGGCAAGGGCGCGCTCAAGATGATCGCCGCCCAGTCGCGCGACGAGCCGGGCTACCGGCTCAACGCCTATCTCGTCTCGCCCAAGGCCTTCGAAGCGGGCTTCGACAGCCTCGCCAAGTTTCCGGGCAAGTCACTGGGCATCACCCAGGTCGGCTCGACCTTCCACTACAACATCGGCCGGCTCGCCCAGAAGTTGGGCTTCGACGTCGCGTCGGTCCGCCTCGTGCCGCTCCAGTCGATCCCCAACGTGATCTCCGCGCTCAAGGGCAGCCAGGTCGACGCCGTCATCCTGCCGGGCACGCCGGCGATCCCGCTCGTCACCTCGGGCGACGCCAAGCTGCTCGGCTGGGTCGGCGACGAGACGCCGTGGCAGTTGGGCGCGCTCTTTGCCTCGACCAAGATCGTCACCGAGCGGCGCGCCACGGTCGAGAAATTCATCCGCGGTTATCAGAAAGGCACGACCGCGTTCGCCGAGGCCTTCCCGTCGCGCGACGCGCAGGGCGCTGCGGTGCCGGGCAAGGGCTACGACGAGGCGCTGGCGATCATCGCCAAGTACACCGAGCAGAAGCCCGAGGTGGTGAGCAAGGGCCTCGCCTATGTCGATCCGCTCGGCCGCCTCAAGGTCAAGGACATCTACGACCAGGTCGCCTATTGGAAGAGCCAGAAGCTGGTCGACGCCGATGTCGATCCCAAGACCTTCCTCGACCTCGGTTTCGTGCAGGGGCATTTCGACCAGTAGCAGCGTCGGTCCTAAATGCTTCCAGCCAGGCAAGGAGCCTCGTGGTGAGCTTGTCGAACCACGAGGTCGTCGCCGATGTGGTGACTTCGCTTCATGTGCCGAAGCGACGGCAGCGGCCTCATGTTTCGACGGGCAGAGCATGAGGCGGTAGAGGCGGTGGCTGCATGGAGTTGATCGCCCAAGGCGTCAGCCACGCCTATGACCAGTTGGCGGTGTTGGATAGCATCGATCTCACCGTGCATGAGGGCGAGATCCTCGCGCTGATCGGACCATCGGGTTGTGGCAAGTCGACGCTGCTCGGCATCCTCGGCGGGCTGCTGCGCCCGAACGGCGGCAGCGTCGCCACGCGCGGCGCGCCGCCTTCCGGCTGCCTCAATCCCTTCACCTACGTGTTCCAGGATTTCGCGCTGCTGCCCTGGCGCACGGTCGCGGGCAATGTCGCCCTGGCACTCGAGCATCACGCGCTGCCGCGCGCCGAGCGCGGCGCGCGCATCGCCGACGTGCTGGCACAGACCGGGCTTGCAGAATTTGCCGCGGCCTTACCCAAGCAGCTCTCGGGCGGCATGCGCCAGCGCGTCGGCATCGCGCGAGCGCTTGCCGTCCGTCCGGCCGTGCTCCTGCTCGACGAGCCCTTGTCGGCGCTCGACGCGCAGACGCGCGAGTTGCTGATGGAGGAATTCCTGGCGCTGTGGATGAATGCGCGCACGACCGCCGTCTACGTCACGCACAACCTCGCCGAGGCGCTGCGTGTCGCCGACCGCGTCTGTGTGCTGTCGCGCCGGCCCGGCCGCATCCGCGAGATCGTCGCGGTGGACATTCCGCAGGCCGAGCGTGTGGGCGACGCGGCGCAGGCCGAGCTTGTGCGATTGCAGGCCCGCCTGTGGTCGCTGCTCAAGACCGAGGCGCAGGTGGCGGATCGCGAGATCGTCCATGGCTGACAAGGACGCGCCCATCCGACCCTTGCCATTCCGCGGCGGGGGTTTTCAGCACGTGCCGCGGGCCTGGGCTGCAGTCCTCGGCCTCGCCTTGCTGATCGCGATCTGGCAATTGGCCGGCCAGCTTCGCTGGGTCAGTCCGATCTTCCTGCCGAGCCCCGAGGCCATCCTGCGCGCACTCTATGGACTGCTGGAAAGCGGCGCGCTTGCCGGGCATGTCATCGCCTCGCTGAAGCGAATTCTCGGCGGCTTCGCGCTCGGCGCCGCCGTCGGCGTCGCGGTCGGTCTTGCGATCGGCCTCGTCTCGCTCGCGCGCTCGGTCGGCATGCCGATCGTCTCGGCGTTGTTCCCGATCCCCAAGATCGCCGTGTTGCCGCTCTTCATCCTCTGGTTCGGCATCGGCGAGCCGTCCAAGATCGCAACGATTGCGCTGGGCGTGTTCTTTCCGACCGTGATCGCGACTGCGTCGGGCGTCGATGCCGTGCCGCGCAATCTCATCCGCATGGCGCAGAGCTTCAACCTCCCGGCCCATGCGATCGTGCTCAAGATCGTGCTGCCCGGCGCCTTGCCTGGCATCCTCGCCGGCTTCCGCATCTCCGCCTCGATCGCGCTGATCCTGGTGGTCGCGGCCGAAATGATCGGCGCCGAGAAGGGCATCGGCGCCTTTGTCCTGACCGCCGGAAACCTGATGCAGACCGATCAACTCCTGGCCGGCGTCACGCTGCTGTCGGTTCTGGGACTGATCGTCGGGGCGGGACTGACGCGGCTGGAACGCTGGCTGCTGGCGTGGCGATAGTGGCAGCGTTGACATACCATTTATGGCATGTGATTGATTTAATATGTGGGGCATCGAGGAACACCGACGAATTGATAAGCAGGTCGTCGGAATGCCAGTGGAAATTCTCAAGCGCTATGAAAAATGGAAGGACATTGCCACTTTGTCGGGGCCATTGGGGCTTCGCCAGATCAAGGGCTTCCACGACGAGGCTCTCAAGGGTCAATGGCAGGGCTATCGGTCATGCCGGTTGGGCATTCAGTATCGTCTGATCTATCGGATCGCCGCTGACAGACAGCTATTTCAAGTGGTCTCGATTACTGCGCACGACTATCGGAGGTCGTCATGAAGCGGTTTCGTCCAGCCAAGCGGCGCGTTGAGGTAACCGTCGGCGCCTCGGTGCGGATTGTCCGCGAACTGCAAGGGTTGAGCCAAAACCAGCTTGCCGCGCTGACCGGGATCCCGCAGGCAACACTATCCGCAATCGAGAACGATCGGGTCCGGCTTGGAATCGAGCGCGCCAAGACGCTCGCGCGTGCGCTGAAATGCCATCCGGCCGTACTAGTCTTTCCGGGATGGGATAACCACCTGGATACCGCGGCGTAGCAACTTTGGTTTGGCGGTTAACTGCTGGCCGGCGTCACGCTTCACTCCGCGCTCGGATTGATCGTCGGGACGGCGCTGGCGCGGTTGGAGCGCCGGCTGCTCGCGTGGCGATCCTGATAGGGCTGAGCCGGACGTCCCATGGGGACCCTCGCGATCAGGCTAACTCATTGATTTGATGAATAACCTCCGTGGCGTTGCCCCTCGAGCCGTGAATCTACGATCATTCCAATTAGCATAAATTTTATGTAAAAACTTATGCGAATTGCTGCTAAGCTGCTTTTTAGCAGTCGAGGCCGGCGGGGCCTTGGCCAGACCGATGGAGTAGCGGGATGTCGCAGAACAGCGCGGCCGGGACATGGAACGGGTCGGAAATGAGGCTTGGTTTCGACGCCGCAGAAGCACGGCGCGGCCTGGACGAGCGGGACGAGGACGATGACCGTCGTGTGTCGGGATCGAGTGGTGACGACAGCGTGACCGGCGGCGCCGGCGACGACTCGATCGACGGCGGCGATGGCGATGACGATCAGGACGGCGGCGACGGCAGCGACGACCTGACCGGCGGCGCCGGCAATGACACGATTCGGGGTGGTCGCGGCGATGACGATGATCGAGGCGATGATGGCGATGACGATCTACATGGCGATGACGGAAACGACCGGCTGAGCGGTGGATCGGGATCCGACCATCTTCACGGCGGCAACGACGACGACGTCTGCTACGGCAACACCGACGACGACGTTCTCGAAGGTGGCGCCGGCAACGATACCTTGTACGGCGGCCGGGATCTCGACGCGGTGTCGGGCGGTGATGGCGATGACATGGTTTACGGAAATTTTGGCGCCGACTCCTTGTTCGGCGGTGCCGGCAACGACCATCTGTTTGGCGGTCGCGATCAAGACAGCCTGGTGGGCGATGCGGGCGATGACACGCTGATGGGCGGCATTGGCGTCGACACGCTCGAGGGTGGCGCCGGTAACGACAGCCTGGTCGGCGCCAGTGGCGCCGACTATTTCGTGTTCCGTGATGGCAGCGGTCGCGACGACGTAGCTGACTTCCGCGTCACGGACGAAGACAAGATCGACATCGTGCGCGACGTGAACGGCACGGGCATCGTCGAGACGCGCGACATCCTCGCACGCATCTCCGAAAACGCGGATGGCAATGCCGTGATCGACTTGGGCGGTGGCAATACCGTCACGTTGATCGGTGTCGGCGCTGCCGATCTGACGACGAACAGCTTTCATTTGATTTGATCCGGAGCGGGCGCCGCTGAGTGGCGGCGCCCGCCATATCGCTCAATCGTACGCGTCCGGTAGAGGCCGCCTTACGGTGCGCCGTTACGCGTGAGATGGTGTGCCCATTGATTTGCGAATCAATGAGGGCACATGACGACGGTAACGGTTGATACGGGCGTTGAGCGGCGCCGG
>VGDO01000197.1 GCA_016869645.1 Alphaproteobacteria bacterium | reverse complement strand
GGCCGTGTCGCGCGGCGTCACGGCGATGCTCGGGCTTCCACATCGTGCACCCCTCGGATACGATTCGGGTGCCCGACAATGAATCACAACAGATTCGTCCGATTCAACAACTTTCAGGATCGGCTCTAAGTCCTGAACTGGGAGTGAGTACATGCCCGAGATGAACCGCCGCCTCGTGCTGGCCAACCGCCCGCACGGCATGCCCAAGGAAAGCGACTGGCGCATGGAATCCGCACCCGTGTCGGAGCCGGAGGACGGCAAGATCCTGGCGCGTGCGCTCTATCTCTCTGTCGATCCCTACATGCGCGGGCGGATCGCCACCAGCAAAAGCTACGCCAAGAGCGTCGAGATCGGCGAGACCATGGTCGGCGGCGGCGTCGGCCGCGTGGTCGCCTCGCGACACCCCGATTTTCAGGCCGGCGACACGGTCGAAAGCATGGCCTGGGGCTGGCAGGACTATGCCGTGCTCGACCCGAAGATCACGCGCAAGCTCGACCAGCGCTACGGCAGCCCGCGCGACGCGCTGGGTCTGCTGGGTTTGCCCGGCCTCACCGCCTATTTCGCGCTGCTCGATGTCGGCCAGCCCAACCCGGGCGAGACGGTCGTCGTGTCGTCGGCCTCGGGTGCCGTCGGCCAGGTCGTCGGCCAGATCGCCAAGATCAAGGGCTGCCGCACCATCGCGGTCGCCGGCGACGACCGCAAGATCGACTGGTGCGTGCGCGACTGCGGCTACGACGCGGGCGTCAACTACAAGACGGCCAAGGACCTGCCGGCGGCACTCGCCGCCGTCTGTCCCGACGGCATCGACGTTTATTTCGACAACACGGGAGGGCCGATCCACGACGCGGTCATGGGGCTCATCCGGCTGCGCGCGCGCATCATCATCTGCGGCACGATCTCGAACTACAACCGCCTGGGCGAGCCCGACATGGGCCCGCGCCATCTGCGCCAGGTGCTGATCAACCGCGCGCGCATCCAGGGCTTCCTCCTGTGGGATTTCCAGCACCGCTACCAGGAGGCCATCACGCAACTCGCGGCGTGGGCCAAGGAAGGCCGCATCAAGTACCGCGAGGACGTGATGGACGGGCTGCAGAACATGCCGCGCGCGTTTTTGCGCCTGTTGACGGGCGAGAATTTCGGCAAGCTGCTCGTCAAGATCGCCGACGCCTGAAGCGCACAGCGCATTCGAGAATCCGGTTGCCGCTGCGGCCGCTATTATTTTAGACTTAAAGTAATTATCCCGGGCATCTCGGGAGCCCTGGAGGCACGAAAGTGGCGAACCAGGAGAAGCCGAAGCCAAGCGCCAGGCACGATACGGCAGGTTCCGCCTTGCCGCTCTCCGGCCGTCACGCCCTCGTGACCGGCGGCGGTCGCGGCATTGGCGTCGCCATCGCGTCGACGCTGCTGTCGCTCGGCGCCGATGTCACGATCGTCGGTCGCGACAAGGGCGTGCTGCTCAACGCCACCGGGCGCCTGGCCGCGCGCGCCGCGGGACGCATCGCGGCAGAGAGCTGCGATGTCACCAGCCTTGATTCGATCGCCGCAGCCCTGACCGCGGCCACGCAGCGGCTCGGCGACGTCCATATTCTCGTCAACAACGCGGGCGCCGTGCGCTCGGCTCCGTTCGAGAAGACCGACCTCGCGGCCTGGAATGACGCTCTCGCGGTCAACCTAACCGGCGCCTATCTCTGCACCCAAATCGTGATGCCGGGCATGCGTGCAGCCGGCTGGGGCCGCATCATCAACGTCGCGTCGACCGCGGGCCTCAAAGGCTACCGCTATGTCGCCGCCTATTGCGCGGCCAAGCACGGACTGGTCGGCCTGACTCGCGCGCTCGCCGTCGAGCTCGCGCGCGCGGGCATCACGGTCAACGCGGTCTGCCCCGGCTACACCGACACCGAGATGGTGCGCGACGCGGCCGGCAAGATCGCGGCCAAGACCGGGCGCAGCGTCGAGCAGGCGCGCGCAGAGCTTGCGAGCGCCAATCCCCAGGGCCGCCTGATCACACCCGAGGAGGTCGCCCATGCCGTGGGCTGGCTCTGCCTGCCGCCCTCGGCCGGGATCACCGGGCAGGCCCTGCCGATCGACGGCGGGGAGACCGTGGCGTGAACGAGCGCAGCGACGACCTGACGGGTACGACGAGCGCGTCCAGCGATTACGAAACCGCGATCCGCGCCGCCGACGGGCTCGAGCTGCGCGTCTGGCTGCGTCTTCTCACCTGCGCCAACATGATCGAGCGGCATGTGCGCCAGAAGCTGCGCGACCGCTTCGACATCACGCTGCCGCGCTTCGATCTGCTGGCGCAGCTCGACCGGGCGCCCGACGGGCTGGCGCTCGGCGAGATCTCGCGCCGCCTGATGGTCAGCAACGGCAACGTCACCGGGCTGATCGACCGCCTGACCGCCGAGGGGCTGATCGACCGGCGCCACGCGCCCGAGGACCGGCGTATCCAGATCGTGCGCCTGACGCCGGCGGGCAAGGCCGCGTTCGACGCGATGACGCCGGAGCACCGCGATTGGATCAAGACGGTGATGTCCGGTCTCGACCGGCGGGCGCTCGCACAACTCCTCGAGCTGCTCGGCCAGCTCAAGGATTCGACCGGCCGCGCCGCGGCCCGGGAGGACGGGAACCGATGACAAGCGCTTTCGATCCCGCCGCCTTCGCGCCCAGGCACTTCCGCTGGCAATTCGATACATCGGGGCGCCGCGGCGTCGCCATCGTCACGATCGACCGGCCGGACAAGAAGAACCCGCTGACCTTCGACAGCTATGCCGAGTTGCGCGACACATTCCGCGCGCTGCAATACGCCGACGCGGTCAAAGCCGTGGTGATCACCGGCAGCGGCGGCAATTTCTGCTCGGGCGGCGATGTCCACGAGATCATCGGCCCGCTCGTGCGCATGAACATGCCCGGCCTGATCGCGTTCACGCGCATGACGGGAGACCTGGTCAAGGCGATGCGCGCCTGCCCGCAGCCGATCGTCGCGGCAATCGACGGCATCTGCGCCGGCGCCGGCGCCGCCATCGCCATGGCCAGCGATCTCAGGCTCGGCACGGCGCGCAGCAAGGTTGCGTTCCTCTTCGTGCGCGTCGGGCTGGCCGGTTGCGACATGGGTGCGTGCAACATGCTGCCACGCATCATCGGCCAAGGCCGCGCCGCCGAGCTGCTCTACACCGGCCGCGCCATGACCGCCGAGGAGGCGCTCGCCTGGGGCTTCTACAATCGCGTCGTCGCCCATGACAGCGTGCTCGCCGACGCCACGGCGCTCGCGCATACGCTCGCCGACGGTCCCAACTTCGCCCACGCCATGACCAAGAAGATGCTGCACCAGGAATGGGACATGAGCATCGACGCGGCCATCGAGGCCGAGGCCGAGGCCCAGGCGATCTGCATGGCCACCGAGGACTTCCGGCGCGCCTACGAAGCCTTCGCCGCCAAGCAGACGCCGAAGTTCGAAGGGAACTGATGCCCGACCGCAGCTACCTCGCCTGGCCGTTCTTCGAGGAGCGCCATCGCGCGCTCGCCCAGGAGGCCGACGCGTGGGCGCGGAACGAGATCGCGCATGCCATTGCCGGGCTCGACACGGACGCCGCCTGCCGGCGCCTGGTGCATCGGCTGGGCGCCGCCGGCTGGCTCGCCCCTGTCGTACCGGCGCCGGGCAAGAACGCCGGGATCGACGTGCGTAGCCTGTGCGTGCTGCGCGACATCTGTGCACGCCAGGACGGGCTCGCCGATTTCGCGCTCGCCATGCAGGGGCTGGGCTCCGCGCCGATCGCGTTGTTCGGCAGCCCGGCGCAACAGCAGGCGTATCTGCCCGCTGCGGCGCGCGGCGAGCAGGTTGCCGCCTTCGCGCTGTCGGAACCCCAGGCGGGCTCCGACGTTGCCGCCATGACGACGCGGGCCCGCGCCGAGGGTGACGGCTTCGTGCTCGACGGCACCAAGACCTGGATCTCCAATGCCGGCATCGCCGACCACTACATCGTGTTCGCGCGCACCGGCGATCCGGCCGATCCCGACCAGGCGGGCTCGAGGGGCCTGTCCGCCTTCATCGTCGACGCGACGGCGCCTGGGCTGACAGTGACCGAGCGGATTCCGCTGATCGCGCCGCATCCGATCGGCACGCTGGCGTTCTCGGCATGCCGCATCGGGCGCGACAAGCTGCTGGGCCAGCCAGGCCAGGGCTTCAGGATTGCCATGTCGACGCTCGACATCTTCCGGCCCAGCGTCGGCGCAGCGGCACTCGGCTTCGCGCGGCGCGCGCTCGACGAGGCGCTCGATCGCGCGAGCGCGCGCGAAGCCTTCGGCAAGAAGCTCGCCGAGTTCCAGCTCATCCAGCAGAAGATCGCGGACATGGCGGTGGCGATCGATGCCGCGGCCCTGCTCGTTTACCGTGCGGCCTGGACCAAGGACACCGGCGGCGGCCGCGTCACGCGCGAGTCCGCCATGGCCAAGCTATTCGCAACCGAGGAGGCCCAGCTCGTCATCGACCAGGCCGTGCAGATCTTCGGCGGTCTGGGCGTCGTCTCTGGCGTGACCGTCGAGCGGCTCTACCGCGACATCCGCGCGCTGCGCATCTACGAAGGCACCAGCGAGATCCAGAAGCTGGTCATTGCCGGACAAGTGCTGGGCGAGCACCAGGCGGAGGCGCGGTGATGAGACTGCTCGAGCCGATCCGCATCAATACCATGACCGTGCCCAACCGCGTGGTCGTGCCGGCCATGGTGACGCGGCTCTCGGGCGAGGACGGCTTCGTCAACGAGGCCGTCATCGACCGCTATGTGCGCTATGCGCGTGGCGGGGTCGGCCTGATCGTGGTCGAGGCGATGGCGGTGCACCAGGCGAAGTCGGGGCCTCTGCTGCGCATCGGCGACGACGCCTTCCTGCCCGGCCATCGCGATCTGGTGCGCCGCGTGCACGACGCATCGGACTCCAAGATCGTGCCGCAGATCATCCATTTCATGAAGGTGGCGCGCTCGGGCTGGCGGCAGACCATCGACAGCCTGACCGTCGACGACATCGAGGGCATCATCGACGCCTTCGGGAACGCCGCCGCGCGCGCGCGCGAGGCCGGCTACGATGGCGTCGAGCTGCACTCGGCGCATGCCTATACGTTGTCGTCCTTCCTGTCCGCGCGCAACCCGCGACGCGACGACTATGACGGCCGCACGCTCGAAGGCCGCCTGCGCATGTTCGGCCGAGTCATGACGCGGGTGCGCGCCAAGGTCGGCGCCGATTTTCCGGTCGGCGTGCGTTTCCTCGCCGAGGAATGCATCAAGGACGGATACACGGTCGAAGACGCCAAGTTGATCGCACTGCGCATGGCGCAGCTCGGCGTCGACTACATCTCGCTCTCGGTCGGCGGCAAGTTCGAGGATGCCGTGCACCGCCCCGGCCAGCCGCTCTATCCCTATACCGGCTATTCGGGCGACCGCTGCATGCCCGGCGATTGGTATCCGAGCCTTCCCCACGCCCAGCTCGCCGCCGACATCAAGAGCTTCATCAACGCCAAAGGCTTCGCTATGCCCGTCGTCTCGGTCGGCAAGATCGCCGATCCCGGCGATGCCGAACGACTGGTGCAGCAGGGCCGCGCCGACATGATCGGCATGGCGCGCCAGCTGCTCGCCGATCCCGACTGGGTCAACAAGGTGCGCGCCGGCCGCTCGGCCCAGATCATCCGCTGCATCTACTGCAACGTGTGCAAGCAGCTCGACGAGAACTTCAAGGAGGTCCACTGCTTCCTCTGGCCCAAGGGCGCACGCCAGGCGCCCGAGGATGCGGCGATCGCCGATCCCCAGGGCAAGTCGCCCGCCTGGGCCGCCGAAGGCGCCGGAGTCGCCGCCGAGCTGCGCGACGGCGAGATTCGCCTCTCGTGGAAGCGCGCGCAGGCCGGCGGCGCCGTGGCCGGCTACGATGTCTACCGCGCCGAGGATGATGGCGAGGAGCGCGTCGCGGAAGCCGTGAAAGGCAACCACTTCACCGACCGCCGCGTGCTCGGCGGCATGCGCTATCGCTACTATGTGCGCGCCTACGATGCCGGCGGCCGCATGAGCTGCCCATCCAATATCGTGACCGTCGACGTGCCGCTACCGAGGTATGAGGACCGCGACATTGCACGAAAACCCTTGCAAGGGAATGCCTCGTGGTGAGCCTGTCGAACCACGAGGCCACATCCGCCGCAGATGCCCTCTGCGGGAGGCGCTGGCGCATTGGATGCGTTCTGATGCTTCGTACCAGGGCGAAGCGATCTTCGCCCGAGACTCAGCAAGAGGCTTGTGCATGCAGAGGTGAGGCATGACGGCCCCGTCCGCGCCGTCCGCGCTCAAGGACAGCTTCGCGCGCGACCTGCTGCCGCCGCGCGAGCTGTGGCCGAAGATCGATTTCTCCGGTTTGCCGGAGCTTGCCTCCTATCCGCCCCGCATGAACGCCGCCGTCGAGCTGCTCGACCGCACGCTCGACCGCGGCTGGGGCGACCGTCCGGCCATCCTGTTCGACGGCCACACGTGGTCCTACCGACGGCTCAAGGAGACGGCGGACCGCATCGCCCGCGTGCTGGTCGAGGACATGGGACTCATTTCGGGCAACCGTGTCCTCTTGCGCGCGCCCAACAATCCGATGCTGGTGGCCTCCTGGTTCGCCGTGCTCAAGGCCGGCGGCATCGCGGTCACCACCATGCCGCTGCTGCGCGCGCGCGAGCTAACCTTCATGCTCAACCGCGTGGCGATCCGCCATGCGCTGTGCGACATCCGCCTTGCCGATGACATGGAAGCGGCCGCCAAGTCCGCAGCGCACGTCGTAACGGTCGCGTATTTTTCGGCCGAGGGAGAGAATCCGGCCGGCGATCCCGATCTCGATCGTCGGCTCAGGAGCAAGCCCGCAGGCTTCGCCAACTGTGACACGTCCGCCGACGACATGGCGCTGATCGCCTTCACCTCGGGCACGACCGGCCAGCCCAAGGGTACCATGCACTTCCACCGCGATGTGCTGGCAATCACGGACTGTTTCCCGCGCTACGTTTCCGGGGTCGACGGCAGCGACATCTTCTGCGGCTCGCCGCCGCTTGCATTCACCTTCGGGCTCGGCGCGCTGACGCTTTTCCCGATGCGCTTTGGCGCCGCGGTCGCACTGCTGGAGAAGCCGGCACCCGACCTGCTGCTCGATACCATTCAGCGGACGCGCGCAACCGTGCTGTACACGGCGCCGACCGCTTATCGCGCCATGTCGGGGATGGTGTCGCGTTTCGACCTCAAGAGCCTGCGCAAGTCGGTCTCGGCCGGCGAGCATCTGCCCAAGCCCACGTTCGAGGCCTGGCAGCGCGCGACCGGCATCGGCATCATCGACGGGCTGGGCGCCACGGAGATGCTGCACATCTTCGTGTCGGCCGCGGGCAGCGATATCCGGCCGGGTGCCACGGGCAAGGCAATCCCCGGCTACCAGGCCTGCATCGTCGACGACGAGACCAACCCGCTGCCGCCGGGCTCGATCGGGCGGCTCGCCGTGCGCGGGCCGACGGGCTGCCGCTACATCGACGACATCGAGCGCCAGAAGATCTACGTGCGCAGGGGCTGGAACCTGACCGGCGACGTCTACGAGATGGATCGCGACGGCTACTTCTGGCACCAGGCGCGCGCCGACGACATGATCATCTCCGCCGGCTACAACATCTCCGGCCCCGAGGTCGAGAATATCCTGCTCGACCATCCCAAGGTCGGCGAATGCGCGGTGATCGGCGTCCCCGACGCCGACCGCGGGCAGATCGTCAAAGCCTTCATCGTGCTGCGCGAAGCCAAGGACGCGGCGCCGGGCACGGTCAAGCTCTTGCAGGACTACGTCAAGGCGCAGATCGCCCCCTACAAATACCCGCGTGCGATCGAATTCGTCGCGGCGCTGCCGCGCACCGAGACCGGCAAGCTGCAGCGCTTCAAGCTGCGCGAGCAGGAGAAGGCAAAGGTAGCGCCCGAGAGCAGACCATGAGGGTCGCGTGCATCGGCGGCGGCCCCGCCTCGCTCTACTTCGCCCTGCTCTTCAAGAAGCGCCGGCCCGATGCAGAAGTCGTCGTCCACGAGCGCAATCCGTCGAATGTCACCTGGGGCTTCGGTGTCGTGTTCTCGGACGCGACCATGGCCGGCTTCGGCAATGCCGATGAGGAGGTGTTTCGCCAGATCACGCAAAGCTTCGCCCATTGGGACGACATCGACATCCACTTCAAGGGCCAGATCATCACCTCGTCGGGCCACGGCTTCGCCGGGATGGCGCGGCTGAAGCTATTGGAGATCCTGGGACGCCGGGCATACGGTCTCGGCGTCGAGACGTACTATCAGAGCGATCTGACCGACCTCGACCGGCTCGGCGGCTATGACCTCATCGTGGCGGGCGACGGCGTCAACAGCTTCGTGCGGGAGCGCTTCAAGGAGCAGTTCGGCGCCGAGGTCGAGATGCGCCCGAACAAGTTCATCTGGCTTGGCACGACCAAGCCGTTCGACGCCTTCACCTTCTACTTCGTCGAGAACGAGCACGGGTTGTGGCGTGCGCACTGCTACCAGTACGAGCCGGGCATGGCGACCTTCATCGTCGAGTGCACCGAGCAGACCTGGCGCAAGGCCGGCCTCGATCGCAACGACGAAGCCGAGAACGCGGCCTATTGCGAGCGCGTCTTCGCGCGCGAACTCAACGGCTATGGGCTGATCACGAACCGGTCGATCTGGCGCTCGTTCCCGCGCGTCCGGAACCGGCGCTGGCATCACGGCAAAATCGTGCTGGTCGGGGATGCCCTCCACACTGCGCACTTCTCGATCGGGTCGGGCACCAAGCTCGCCATGGAAGACGCGGCCGTGCTCGCGCGCACGCTGGCGGAGGAGCCGTCGGTCGAGGCGGCGCTCGACGCTTTCGAGACCGAGCGCCGGCCGGCGGTCGACAGCTTGCAGCGCGCGGCCCAGGTCAGCATGGAGTGGTTCGAGGAGACCGAGCGGTATCACGGCCAGCTCGAACCCGAGCAGTTCGCCTTCAGCCTGCTGACCCGTTCGCTGCGCATCACCCACGACAATCTGAAGGTTCGCGACCCTGGCTACATCAGGCGCATCGACGCATGGTTCGCCGAGCGGGCAGCCAACCAGAGCGGCGTCAACGTCGCGCGCCAGCCGACGCCGCCGCCGATGTTCACGCCATTCCGGCTGCGCGACATGATCGTGCCGAACCGCGTCGTCGTCTCGCCGATGTGCCAGTACTCGGCCGAGGACGGCACGATCGACGACTGGCATCTCGTGCATCTGGGCAGCCGCGCGATCGGCGGCGCCGGCCTGATCATGACCGAGATGACCGATGTCAGCCGCGCGGGACGCATCACGCCTGGCTGCGCCGGCATGTACAAGCCCGAGCACGTCGCCGCGTGGCGCCGCGTCGTCGACTTCGTGCACCGCCACAGCCCGGCAAAGATCGGTCTGCAGCTCGCCCATGCCGGGCGCAAGGGCTCGACAAAGCTGCTCTGGGAGGGCATCGACGAGCCATTGCCCGAGGGCAACTGGCCGCTCGTTGCCCCCTCCCCCGTCCCCTACTCGCCCGCGAACCAGGTGCCGCGCGCGATGACGCGCGCCGACATGGACGAAGTGCGCGACGACTTCGCCCGCGCCGCGACCATGGCGGACGAGGCCGGCTTCGACATCATCGAGCTGCACTTTGCCCACGGCTACCTGCTGTCGACGTTCCTGTCGCCGCTGACCAACCTCCGGACCGACGACTACGGCGGCAGCCGCGACAACCGCATGCGCTACCCGCTCGAGGTGTTCAGCGCCGTGCGGCGGGCCTGGCCGGAGCAGAAGCCGATGTCGGTGCGCATCTCCGCAACCGACTGGGCCGAGGGTGGCAGCTCGCCCGACGATGCGGTCGCGCTGGCGCGCGAGCTCAAGCGGCTGGGCTGCGATATCGTCGATGTGTCAGCCGGCCAAGTCGTGGCCGAGCAGAGGCCGGTCTATGGCCGGCTGTTCCAGACGCCATTTTCGGACCGCGTGCGACTCGAAGCCGGGGTGCCGACCATGACGGTCGGCAACATCCAGTCCTATGCCGATGTGAACAGCATTCTCGTGGCCGGCCGCGCCGATCTCTGCGTCCTGGCACGCGCCCACCTCTTCAATCCCTACTGGACCCGCCACGCGGCCGTTGAGCAGGGCTGGGACCTGGCGCACCCCCCGCAATACGTATCGATCGACGGCTACCAGCCGCGGCTGCGATAGGATCTAGAGGTTCGAGCGGCCGATGCGGATCGACATCCGCACCAGATC
>VGDO01000196.1 GCA_016869645.1 Alphaproteobacteria bacterium | reverse complement strand
CCAGCATCCGCGAAGGGCTCGACGAGATGCTGACCGTCAACCGCCTCGGCCTTCCTGCCCAGCTCAGGCGGTCGCTCGCCTGCACCAACTCAATCGAGAACATGATGGGCACGGTGCGCCGCGTCTGTCGCAACGTGAAGCGGTGGCGAAATACCGATATGGCGCTGCGCTGGACCGCCGCCGGCATGATGGAAGCCGCCAAGGGCTTCCGACGCCTCAAGGCGCACAAGCACCTGCCGACGCTCAAAGCTGCCCTGGCTGCCCATCAGGCCGAGCAAACGATCCGAGACAGGCTTGAGGAACACCGGCAAGCAGCATAGCATCGTCAATCGGCAACGCCCGTCCCGCCAAGTTCAACAAAGCGCGGGACATCCCCGAAGAATACAGGGGGGGGGCAGATGTGAGGCGACACCATTGCGAGAAATTCGGGCGCCAATTGACGTAAGGGGCATCCATGAGTTCTCCTTCGATGACCGCCGACCAGTCCGCAGCGCCGCCATACGTCCAGTTCAAGGACGTGCAGAAGAGCTACGACGGCCGTCACCTCGTCGTGAAGACACTCAATCTCGCTATCTCGAAGGGTGAGTTCCTGACCCTTCTCGGCCCTTCCGGTTCGGGCAAGACCACGACGTTGATGATGCTGGCAGGGTTCGAGGTTCCGACTCACGGCGACATCTTTCTTGCAGGCGAAGCGATCGGCAAAGTGCCGCCCAACAAGCGCGGCATCGGCATGGTGTTCCAGAACTACATGCTGTTCCCGCACATGACAGTGGAGGAGAACCTCGCCTTTCCGCTCGAGGTGCGCGGAATCGACAAGGCCACGATGGCCGCCAAGATCAAGCGCGCGCTCGACATGGTGTCGCTAGCGAGCTTCGGCGCACGCAAACCGGCTCAGCTCTCGGGTGGCCAGCAGCAGCGCGTCGCGGTGGCACGCGCGCTCGTGTTCGAACCCCGGCTCGTGTTGATGGACGAGCCGCTCGGGTCCCTTGACAAACAGTTGCGCGAGCAGATGCAGTACGAGATCAAGCACCTGCACGAGAACCTCGGCATCACGGTGGTCTACGTTACGCATGATCAAAGTGAGGCGCTGACGATGTCCGATCGCATCGCCGTGTTCAACGACGGCGTCATCCAGCAGCTATCGACACCCGCCGATCTCTATGAGGCACCCGTCAACTCCTTCGTCGCCCACTTCATCGGCGAGAACAACAAGTTGCCCGGCAAGGTGACGGCGCAATCGAACGGGGTATGCCGGGTGGCGCTCACCGATGGGACCGAGGTCGGCGCGCTCGCCGTCAACGTCGCCGGAATCGGCGCGATGACAACGTTGTCGATCCGGCCTGAACGCGTCGAGGTCAATCCGACCGCGCCCGAGATCGCAAATCGCATCAGCGGCACCATCGAGGAGATCATCTACCTCGGCGATCATCTTCGCGCCTTCATCAGGGCGGGCGGTACTGACAGTTTCGTCATCAAGTCGCCCAACCGGACGCGTTCACATCACCTCGCGAAGGGCCAGAACGTGGTCCTCGGATGGAAGACGGAGGATTGCCGCGCGCTGGATCCATAGACCGAGTCATGAGATCGACTGCTATAGTAAGCAGCAATGAGAACGCCGAACCGCCGGCGCACGTTGAGTGTCAAAACCAAGGGAGAGTGTCCAAACCAAGGGAGTACAGCTATGAAACAGTGGAAGTTGTTGGGCGCGACTGCTGTCGCGGCCGTGTTGGCGGTGAGCTATGCCTCCGCACAACAGAAGTCGATCACCGTCGTGTCGTGGGGCGGCGCCTACACTAAGAGCCAGGTGGAAGCCTACCACAAGCCGTTCATTGCCAAGACGGGCATCCAGATCAAGTCCGAGGATTATGATGGCAATGTCGCGCCGATCAAAGCCCAGGTGCAGACCAACAAGGTGACGTGGGACGTGGTCGACGTCGAGCTCGCCGATGCCATGCGCATGTGCGACGAAGGTCTGCTGGAGAAGATCAATCCCAAGTCGCTGCTCGCCGGGGCCGATGGCAAACCTGCCGCGGAGGATTTCATCAAGGGCACGCTGCATGACTGCGGGGTCGCGACCATCATCTGGTCGACGGTCTATGCTTACGATGCAAGCAAGTTCAGCGGCGCCAAGCCCTCCACGATGGCCGACTTCTTCGACACCAAGAAGTTCCCGGGCAAGCGCGGCGTGCGCAAGGTACCGAAGAACAATCTCGAGTTTGCCCTGATGGCCGATGGCGTCCCGGCCGCAGATGTTTACAAGGTGATGAAGACCAAGGAAGGCGTCGAGCGCGCGTTCAAGAAGCTTGACACCATCAAGAACGATGTCGTCTGGTGGACCGCTGGTGCGCAACCGCCGCAGCTCCTTGGCGACGGACAGGTCGTGATGACGACCGCTTACAACGGCCGCATCTTCGACGCTGCATTGAAGGACAACAAGCCCTTCACGATCGTTTGGGATGGCCAGATCTGGGACATCGACCTCTGGGTCCTGCCTAAGGGCTCGTCCAACAAAGACGCGGCTATGGAGTTCCTGAAGTTCTCGACTTCGACCCAGGCGCTGGCCGACCAGGCCAAGTGGATTGCTTACGCACCCGCACGCACCTCATCGATCCCGCTGGTCGCGAAGTACAATGACGGCAAGACGGACATGGCACCGCACATGCCGACTGCGCCGGCAAACTTCAAGAACGCGGTGCAGAACGACTTCGTCTTCTGGGCTGACAAGCAGGATGAGCTGACCAAGCAGTTCAACGCTTGGCTCGCAAAGTAAGAGGTTCGCGCCAGCTACCCTTCCCGCTGCCAGTGGCGGCGGGAAGGGTGTGGGCCTGCGTCGGATCCGGCACGAAAATTCGCAACCGCCCGTTCGAGTGAAAGTGCCTCGATGTGACGACCTTAGGCGGCCTCGCGCCGTCAAAACCCTCGTCTTCAGACACGCTCGTTGCGGCGGATGGAACACCGCTGGTACGCAAGCTGGCGCAGGTCACTCGCCGCGCGCGGCTCAAGGCGTTTCTGCTCGTGTTGCCATTGCTGCTCTTTATTGTCGTGGTATTCGTTCTTCCGATCGCGCAGATGCTTTGGCTCAGCGTCAATGAGCCAACCATCCGGCAGGATCTACCACGCACAACCGCGCGGCTTGCCACTTGGGACCGGCAGGAGCTGCCTGGCGAGGATGTGTTCGCTGCGCTCGTCGAGGATCTCAAAGACGCGCGCGAACGCCAGGCGGTCGGGCGCATCGGCGCGATGATGAATCATGTGTACTCGGGCGCTCGCTCCGTATTCGTCGGCGCCGGCCGGCGCACAGGCAGCCTTGCGGCACCCTACAGCAAGGCGCTGCTCGATCTCGACGCGACCTGGGGCGATCCGCGGCTCTGGATCATGATCCAGTCCATGTCGCAGCATACGACCTCGATCCACTACCTCAATGCCGTCGACCGCACGCTCGACGAGCGCGGTAACATTACACCCGTCCCTGAAAACCAGCGCATCCACATCTGGATCTTCTGGCGCACACTCTGGATGAGCGCCCTCATCACCTGCATGTGCCTGCCGTTGGGTTATCCGGTAGCCTACCTGCTGGCCTCGCTGCCACTGCGCACATCGAACCTCTTGATGATTTGCGTGCTGCTGCCGTTCTGGACCGCGTTGCTCGTGCGTATCACCGCTTGGATCGCCATCTTGCAGAGCGACGGCGTGCTCTTGAGCTCGCTTGCGGCGCTCGGTTTCGTCGACATGGACACGGCGAAACGGCCGCAGCTCGTCTACAACATGACGGGCACGCTGGTCGCGATGGTGCACGTGCTCTTGCCGTCGATGATCCTGCCGCTCTACAGCGTGATGAAGACCATACCTCCGTCCTATGCACGCGCCGCACGCTCGCTTGGCGCTACCTCTTTGACGACCTTCCGCCGCATCTACTTCCCGCAAACGATTCCTGGCATCGCGGCCGGCGCGCTGCTCGTTTTCATCCTGTCGGTTGGATACTACATCACGCCGGCACTGCTTGGCGGCAAGGATGGAGTGCTGATCTCCAACTTCATCGCGCTTCACGTGGAATCCTCGCTCAACTGGAGCCTTGCCGCCGCGCTCGGTGGCCTGCTGCTGATGGCGACCCTCATTCTCTATTGGCTGTTCAACAAGATCGTCGGCATCGACAGCCTGAAGATGGGATGATGGCGATGCGCCTACCACCCTACGCCACACCACTAGAGCGCATCTGGCACTACGCTTTCCGTATCATCTGCGCTGCCATCCTCTTCTTTCTGATTGCGCCGATCCTGATCATCATCCCGCTGTCGTTCAACCATGACCCCTACTTCAGCTTCACCTCGGGGATGCTGCGGCTCGACCCCAAGGCCTATTCA
This sequence comes from Alphaproteobacteria bacterium, assembly GCA_016869645.1. GTDB lineage: Bacteria > Pseudomonadota > Alphaproteobacteria > SHVW01 > SHVW01 > SHVW01. The sequence continues at coordinate 5,976 of VGDO01000196.1, read as the reverse complement.
CTCAGATGGTACTGGGACTTCCTCGACAATGGCACCAGCGGGCGCTTTGCGACGGGCACCTGGGCCTGGCTTGTCGACGTGTGGCAGAACGCGCAGTGGGCGCGCGCAATGCGGAACAGTTTTTTCATCGCCATCGTGTCGACGGTGATTGCGACGACGCTCGGCACGATCGCAGCCCTTGGTCTGTCACGTCCGGAGATGCCCTACCGCCGAGTGATCATGAGCCTGCTGATCTCGCCGATGATTGTGCCGATCATCATTACCGCGGTCGGGAGTTTCTTCTTCCTGGCCAAGATCGGCCTAGTGAAGACCTACACCGGTATCATCCTAACGCACGCCATGCTCGGCATCCCGTTCGTGATCATCACCGTGACCGCGACGCTGACCGGCTTCGACCGCAATCTGATCCGCGCCGCCGAGAGCCTCGGCGCGCCAGCACACACCACATTCTTCAAGGTGATCATGCCGCTGATCCTGCCCGGGCTGGTGTCGGGCGCATTGTTCGCGTTCGCGACCTCATTCGACGAGGTGGTGGCGGTCCTCTTCATCGCCGACATCGAGCAGCGTACCATCCCGCGCCAAATGTGGTCGGGTATCCGCGAGCAGATCTCGCCGACCATCCTGGCCGTCGCAACCATCCTCGTCGTGATCTCGATCGCGATGCTGACGGCGATCGAGTTGCTGCGCCGCCGCTCCGAGCGCCTGCGTGGCGTCACGCCGGCGTGAGGATGCGGATCAGACGTCCTTCATAAGGCGCAGCGCGTCGTAGATGGCGGCGTGGATGTTGCGCGAGGACACCGCGTCCCCGATCCTCCGTCTTCTGCCGTTCCGACGTGACGGAGATCATGTCCAATGGCACGAAGATCGGTCGGCTGCTGTGTTGGAATCGCGCCTTGATCAAGGCAGAGATGGATCAGAATTTCAACGCGCTGCGCAGCTACTTCGGTATCTGATCGGCTTCGGCGAGCATGACCACCGGCACCTCAATTTTTCGGACGCCGTTGGCGTAGAGAAAGAACGGCAAAAATCTCTCCTGCAGTTGCGCTCGATGGCGGACAAGACTTCTTCCAAGATGGACCAGATGTCCTCATAGGCCGCCACCGCGTCCCGACCGGCGTCGCTGCTCATAGTTTCACCACGATTTCCGTGCGGCCGAACAATGTCGGCCCTATCTTAGAGGTGCTGGAGGCGGGGCGTCATTGGTGTTCAAGTTCGGGAGGTCTGGAATGAATCCGGATGTGACCCGTCGTGAATTCAATCTTTCCCTGGCTGGCACTTTCTTGCTTGCCGCGACGCCGGCGCTCGGCGCGGCCATGCCGACGCCCGCCCAGACGCGCGGGCCCTTCTACCCCGCCCAGCGGCCGCCGGATTCCGATTTCGATCTCACGCGGATTGAAGGTCGTGCCGGCCGCGCCCGGGGCGACGTGATCGACATCGTCGGCCGCGTGCTCGACCTCGATGGTCGGCCGGTCGAGCGCGCACTGGTCCAGATCTGGCAGGCCAATGAAGCCGGCCGCTATGACCATCCGCGCGAGCGGTCGAGCGCACTGGCCGATCCCGACTTCCAGGGATTCGGCGAGGTGGCGAGCGCCGCCGACGGCCTCTATCGCTTCCGCACCATCAAGCCCGGGGCATATGCCGGGCGGACATCGCATATCCACTTCATGGTTCTGACGGCGGAGCGTCCGGCGCTCGTCACGCAAATGTATTTCGCGGGCGAGAAGCTCAACCCGTCCGATCCGGTCTTGCGCGGGCTCAGCGAGGCCCAGCGTCGATCCGTGACCGTCGCGTTCGATTCGAACGGCCAAGGCCGATTCGACATCGTATTCGCAGGGGCCTGAAGGGGCAGGTTCCGAATTAATTGGGGTCAGACCCCAATTAACGCGGCGGCTGGCGACCGGATGCCGAACGCCGCGGGATAGGTGACGGCTCCGGACTTGCCGGCGATACATCCGGGCGCCAGCTTGAGCACCATGAGGGGCGCTCCCGAGAAGGGTGCCTTCAATCCGGCGGCGGCCTCGGCCGAGAATCCGAAGCGCGGATAATAGTCGGGGTGGCCGAGCACAATGATCGCCTCGATCGCCAGCTCGCGCGCCCGAACTATGCTCGCCCGAACGAGTTGCGATCCGATCCCCTGGCGTTGACGCTCGGGAAGAACCGCCACCGGCGCCAGGGCGGCTGCGGCGATCTTGCGATCGCCGGCGACGACCGCCAGGCGACTCAGCATCAGATGTCCGCCGACCTCGTTCCCGTCTTCCGTCACCAGGGACACAAGCGCGTCTTGCGCGCGCAGCCGGTGCACCAGCTCGGCTTCGTCGGGTCCGCCGAAGGCGCGCCGGTTGACGTTGTCGATCGCGAACCAATCCGCGCCGGTCTCCGGCCTGACGATCACGCCGCCTCGCCGGCGAGCCACTCCAGCCGCCAGGTGCTCTTGCCCCGGCGCCGCAGCGCGCGATGCAGGAAATGCAGCACCGGCGGCAGCTCCTCCGCCAGCGGCCAGGGCGGATTGATCATGATCAGGCCGCAGCCATTGAGTCGCACCGCATCGTCCATCGGCTGAACGGCAAAGACGAGGACCAGCACGCGGTCGACGCCTGTGGCCTTGAGCGCGGCGTGGAACGCGTCGATTTCCTTGATGTGCTTGATCGGATGCCAGGCGATGAAGGCGCCGGTCGCAAAACGCCGGTGACCCTGGACGAGCGCGCGCGTCAGGCGCTCGAACTCGTTGGCGGCCTCGAAGGGCGGGTCGATCAACACCAGGCCGCGCCGCTCCGGCGGCGGCAGGAAGGATTTGAGCGCGACATAGCCGTCGAGCGCATGAACCTGAACTTGCGCGTCGCGGCGGAATTCCGCGACCAGCGCGGCATGATCCTCGGGGTGCAATTCGGAGAGTGCCAGGCGATCGGCCGGACGCAACAGCGCGCGCACCAGCCGCGGCGAGCCGGGATAGGCGCGCAGCGAATCGGCGGGATTGCCCTTGAGCCCGCCATTCATGACCCGCACGAGATCGAGATAGGGGCCGAGCGCCGCCGGCGCATCCGACTGCGAATCGGCCGCCTCGATCACCTTGAGGATGCCCTGGCGCCACTCCCCGGTCTTCTCGGCCGCAGCGCCGCCGAGATCGTAACGGCCGATGCCGGCATGGGTGTCGAGCGCGTAGAACGGCTTGTCCTTGCGCTTGAGTGCTTCGATCATCATGGCGACCGCGGCATGCTTGACCACATCGCCGAAGCCGCCGGCATGAAAGGCGTGGCGGTAGTTCACGCCCCTGCCTGCTGGATCTGCGTCAGGCCCTGGGCCTGCTCCGCCGCCTCGAAAGCTTCGCTCGCCGACAGCCAGACCGCTTCCGCCTCGCCGATCATGCGGTCGAGCGTGCCGCGCCGCTTCATCAGCTCGGCGATGCGCGCGGCATTAGCCGGATCGGTCATGGAATGGTCAAGTTCGTCGCGCTCGGCCTGGAGCTGGCCGATGCGGCGCTCGGCCTCGTCGCGCGCGCTTGAGCGGGGCGAGCTTGGCGCGCGCCTCCGCGGCCTGACGCCGGCCCTCGCGGCCCTTTTCGCGCCCCCCCCGGAGCAGCACTCGCGGGACTGTTGCTCGACCCGGTGGAGCGCTTGCCGCCATCGCTGGAGGTGTCGAGCAGCAGCTTACGGTAATCGTCGACATCGCCCTCGAATGGCTTGGCCGTGCCTTCGGCGACGAGCCACAGACGGTCGGCGACCAGCTCGACAAGATGTGCGTCGTGGCTGACCAGAACGACGGCGCCGGCATAGGCGTTGAGCGCATGGACCAGCGCCTCGCGCGCATCGATGTCGAGATGATTGGTCGGCTCGTTGAGGATCAGGAGCTGCGGCTCGCCGACCGCGATGCGCGCCAGGGTCAGCCGCGCTTTCTCGCCGCCCGACAGATCGGCCGCCGGCACGTCGGCACGCTGGCCGGGAAAGCCGAAGCGGCCGAGATAGGCGCGCACGTGATCCACGCGCCGGTCCGGCATGAGCTCGGCCAGATGCTGGAAGGGCGTGGCAGAAGGGTTGAGCTCGTCGATCTGGTGCTGGGCGAAGAAACCGACAGCGAGCTTGCCGGGTCGCGCCAGCTCGCCGTCTTCCGGCGCAAGACGCCCGGCTAGAAGGCGCGCCAGTGTCGACTTGCCATTGTCATCCGCGCCTTGGAAGGGCTCGGCGATGCACAGCCAGGCCGCGCGTTTCGCGCGCTCGCCGAACGGCCGCGCGCCGAGCGTTTCGATACGGCCTGGACTCACTTCGCCGAGGTCGAGCTCGATTTCATCAGCCGCGTCGACCAGATCAATCATATTGCGCTGGTGGCCATCGGCGCCGGCGGCGATTGCGCGGAGATTGGCATGGCACGCTGCGTACGATTGGCGCCGCGCTCGCCGGAAGCCGAGATCGCCGTGACCGTGCTCTCGCCCTATCGACGGGTCGGTGCCGGCTGCTCGGCCGCCTCGCCCAGGTCGCGGCGGGCCGAGGCATCTCGCGCCTGCATGCCGTGTTCAGCGCCGACAATCCGGGCATGGAGGGAATGCTCCGCCGGATCAACGCGCGCATCGATCAGGCGACGGCGCGCCAGAAACGCGCGGAGATCGACGCGGTGGCAGTCGGCGAGCTGTGGTCGCGCGCCTTCAAGCCGGTGGCGCAGCTTCCCGCGGCAGGTTAGATCAGCGCTTTGGGAGCCGCCTTCGCTCTCTTGAAGTCTGGTCGGAACGTCAGTCCGCAGGCGTCTTCGCCGTGCCTGACGCGTCTTTTCGCACGCGCACGATTGCCATCAGGGCTCCCTTTGTCGATCGATCAAAGGGCTCGCGCCTGAATGGCACCTCCTCGATATGCGGACCGAACAGGGCCAGAATCTCATCGACGGTCTGATATGCCACCGAACCTTCCTTCACCAGAAGCGCGTGGTCGGGATGGCTCGGGGGAATGCGCGTCACGCCGATGGCAATCAACCCGCGATCGCGGCAGACGCGAATCATCTCGCTGATGGCCAGTGCATGCTTGCGGCTGTAGGCCAGCGTCCAACTGCAAAGAACGACGTCGAAGCTCGAATCGGGGTAGGGGATCGCATGCATGTCGCCGATCTCGATCAGCGGCGAATTGCTGATCAGATCTATCGCCTTAATGTTCCGCGGATCGAAGTGATAGAAATTTGTCCTGCTTGGTCGCGGATAACATGACAGTCGATCCGAGCGGTAGCAAACGCTGCAATTCGGCATTGGCCCGCAGTGCCAGCGAAATCTCCGATGGGCATCGTCCTTTGAGTTCGGGCGCATCGACGTCACGCAACCGTACCGTTCGAGCACGCTTGCCACCTGGGATACGGACTCGCAACGTATCGCCGTCAATGATTCGCATCACAACAGCCGGGCCGGGCGGAGGTACGATTGCTGATTCCGACGCAAGTCGGCCACCCATTCCGATTTGAAGCCGGCCGGTGATTCCGATTTGAAGCCGGCCGCCGGTTCCGATCCAAGCCGGCCACCGATTCCGATTTGAAGTCGGCCACCCCCTGGGGTGGCGGGCGCTCCATCGCTGGTTGCCGCATAGGCTCCTCGCTTTCAAGCCGAGGGGGAGCCGATGCCAGCCGAGAGAGCGCCGATGCGTTGTGTCCGAGAGATTTTGCGCCTGAAGCACGAGGGCCTGAGCGATCGGGCGATCGCCCGGAGCACGCGCGTGGCGCGCAGCACGGTGAGCGACTACCTGGGCCGGGCGGCGGCGGCCGGCCTAGTCTGGCCGCTGCCTGCGGAGCTGACCGATGGGGCGCTGGAGGCGCTGCTTTTCGTTCATGGCGGCGCGGCACCAGGCATGCGGCGCAAGCCGGAACCGGACTGGCCCAGCCTGCTCCGCGAGCTGCGCCGGCCGGGCGTCACCCTCATGCTGCTGTGGCAGGAGTACCGGGCCGGCGCGCCCGAGGGCTACGGCTACTCGCGCTTCTGCGAGCTTTACGGCGAATGGCAGAGCCGGCTCGCGC
>VGDO01000195.1 GCA_016869645.1 Alphaproteobacteria bacterium | reverse complement strand
CCTGTCGAGCCCCTCAAACAAATTCCATGACTACCGTCAAAGCCAAAATCCCCGCACTTTCAATTGCTTAGCTCGAAAATGGGGCAAAGTTCAGTCTAGACGTCAGTCTCCGCGACCCGCCGCCGCAACTCCGCCAGGCACTGGGCGCGATCGGGCGCGTAGTCGCGCTCCTCCCACCATTCTTCGACCGACCTCAGCAGATCGCCAATCCACTTGCCGTTCGGCACGCCGAGAGCCATGACATCGGCGCCCTTGAGCGGGAAAACGACCGGTGTCCACAGCGCGATTGACGCAAGCAGAGCGCGGTAGCCGGCCTCGACGGCGGCGTCCGACCGGTTGCCGCGCGAGCGCGCCCAGTCGATCAGCACCTGATCCCGCACGCGTCCGGCGCCGCTTCGTCGCAGCATGCGGCGGAGGACGGCCGCGTCCGCGCTCGCCGTGGTCGGCCGCAAACCGTCGGCGCCCTGCCCGGCCAACGCCGTCAACCGACCGGTATCCGCATTGGACAGCTTCAGGCGTTCCGCCACCTGCTTGGCGGTCTCTGCGGAGGGCGGCAGCAGAGCCGCCAGCCGGCGCACGGCATCGGCCCGATCGAACTCCCGCTCCAACGGCACCAGGTTTTCGAGCGCCGCCGGCGCTGCTGCTTCGGGCAGGACGACCTGCAGAACGCCGGCGCCACGCATGAGCGCGACGACCGTGGCCGGCACGGGCGCGGCCAGCAGCTTGAACAGTTCGTTGCGCACACGCTCGGCCGAGAGCGCGGCGAGATGTGCGGCAAGCTTCGTGCAGGCCTTGAGCGCAGCGCCGTCCGCGGCACCGCGTCCGTAGTGGGCGTGGAAGCGGAAGAATCGGAGGATGCGCAGATAGTCCTCGGCGATCCGCGTCTCGGCATCGCCGACGAAGCGCACACGGCCGGCGCGCGCATCCTCGAGCCCGCCGGTCGGATCGAAGATTGCGCCGTCCTCCATGCCGCGCGGCTCGCCATAGGGATTGAGAAACAGCGCGTTCATCGTGAAGTCGCGCCGCTCGGCATCCGCCTGCCAGTCGTCGGTGAAGGCAACGCGGGCATGTCGCCCGAAGGTCTCGACGTCCCGGCGCAGCGTCGTCACCTCGAATGGACGACCCTCGGCGACGACCGTGACCGTGCCGTGCGCGATGCCGGTGGGGACCGCCTTGAGACCGGCCGCCCCGGCAAGCTCGATCACGCCATCGGGCTGATCGGGGGTCGCGATGTCGATGTCGCCAACCGACCGGTCGAGCACGGCGTCGCGTACGCAGCCGCCGACGAAGCGCACCGTCTGGCCGCGCCGCGTCAGCGCAGCCACCACGGCGCGCGTGGCTGGAATGGTCATCCACGGCTGCGGCGGCAGGCGGCCCGCGGGTTTCACGGCGTCACGGCTTGACCGCGGTTCCAGGGACGATCTTGCCGTCGATGATGCGCGGCGGCAGGTAGCGGGTTGCCGGATCGTCGCCCGACAGCAGCGCGGTCGCCGCCAGGGTGATGGCCAGCAACGCCACGCCGGCGACCGCAAGCATGGTCCACGGCGCATCGCCATATTGCGGCGCTTCACCGACGCCCTTGGCGCGCGCGCGCCATTGCGCCAGCGCGATCCACGCCATGTACAGCGCCATGGGCGTCAGGATGGGAATGGCAATGCTCAGGAACTGGCGCATCGAGGGCGCCTCCTCCTCAGCGTCGCAGGACCTGGGCGAGATTCACCAGCATCCCTGCGGTGGCGCCCCAGATGTAATAATTGGCATAGGGGAACACCCAGAAATAGCGCTCCATGCCCTTCCAGATCCTGCTGTGACGCTGCGCATTGGCCGGATCGAGCAGGAAGGCGAGCGGCACCTCGAAGATCTCGGCAACCTCGTGAGGGTCGGGCGCCACGTCGAAGGGCGGCGTCACAAGGCCGACGACGGGGGTGATTTCGAATCCGGTTCGCGTGCGATAGGTCGCGAGCCGTCCGATCAACTCGACGCGATCGGACGACAAGCCGACTTCTTCGCGCGCCTCACGCAGCGCCGCCATTTCCGGATCTGCGTCATCGGGATCGATGCGGCCACCGGGAAAGCTGATCTGACCCGGATGGTCGGGCAGGTGGTCGGTCCGCTTGGTGAGGAGCACGGTCACGCCCTGCTCGCGCTCGACCAGCGGCACCAGCACGGCCGCCGCCGTGAAGGGCGGCTCGGGCCGCATGCCCGGATTGAGATCGTGATCGCCGCGGTCGTCGGGGCGGATGAACGCGCCCTCGGACAAGCGACGCAGGATTTCCCCGCGCGTCATGGCGGACCGTCCAGCCGGCCAAGCGGGAAGAACACGCCCTTGCTCCACACGCCGAACTGTTCCCCGGCACCGCTCGCCTGCGGCTCGACCTGACCGAGTTCGACCAACTGGTAATAAACCGGGCGCAGGATCAGCGCTTCCAGCCGGTCGCGCACGAGGACATAGGGTCGCGGCTCGCCGGTCGCTTCGTCCTCGCTCACCCGAATCGGGCGGTCCATTCCGACCTCGACCACATCGTCGATGTTGGTCCGGAAGGTCAGCACCGCGTCGCGACCGGAACCGGTGACGGAGAGCTCGACTGCCGTGAACGGCGCATCGTCGACGACGATGCGCCCTTTCTCGACCGGCGTCACCAGCCAGTACTCGCCGGCCTCGTCGCGACGCAATACGGAAGAGAAAAGACGCACCAATGGTTTGCGACCGATCGGCGAGCCGTGGTAAAACCAAGTGCCATCCCGCGCGATACGGATGCCGAAGTCGCCGCAATGCGCGTCGCTCCCTGGGGAGCGCCGGAACGGAAGATGCGACGAGGCGTTCTGATCGAGCGTGCCGGGGCCGGGGAGGCCGGATTGCGGGGACGCGGCGGTCATGATCTGATCGTCTCGTATTCTCTCAAACGGAGGACCACGGCGTGAGCGCATCTGAACCCACCCCCCTCGACCCTCCTACGGAAGAGCGACTGGTCGCCGATTTCGAGGCGCTGGGCCAGCGTTTGGCCCTGGTGCGCGAGCGCATCGGCCGGATCATCTTCGGCCAACAGGCGGTGGTGGATCAAGCGCTGATCACGCTCCTGGCCGGCGGCCACGCATTGTTGATCGGCGTGCCCGGACTGGCCAAGACGCGCCTGGTGGAAACGCTGGGCATCGTGCTCGGGCTCGAAGACCGGCGCATCCAATGCACGCCAGATCTGATGCCGGCCGACATTCTCGGCTCCGAGGTCCTCGAGGAGAGCGACAGCGGTCGGCGTGCCTTCCGTTTCATCAAGGGTCCGGTGTTCTGCCAGCTTCTCATGGCCGACGAGATCAACCGCGCCAGCCCGCGCACCCAGTCGGCGCTGCTGCAAGCCATGCAGGAGCGGCGCGTGACCGTTGCCGGACAGTATCAAAGCCTGCCGGCGCCGTTCCACGTGCTGGCGACGCAGAACCCGCTCGAGCAGGAAGGCACCTATCCGCTGCCCGAAGCGCAGCTCGACCGCTTCCTGCTGCAGATCGACGTCAACTACCCGGAAATGGACGCCGAGCGGCGCATGCTGATCGCCACCACCGGTCCGGACGAAGAGAAGCCGATCGCCGTCATGCGGCCGAACGATCTGATCCAGGCCCAACGCCTGCTGCGCCGGCTGCCGGTCGGCGAAAGCGTCGTTGAGGCCATTCTCGGACTGGTGCGCGCCGGGCGTCCAGGCACGAGCGACATCGAGCTGGTGCAGCGTCACGTCGCCTGGGGCCCGGGACCGCGCGCGAGTCAGGCGCTCATGCTGGCGACCCGCGCGCGCGCCGTGCTCGACGGCAGGCTCGCGCCCTCGATCGATGACGTGCTCGCGCTCGCCTCGCCGGTGCTGCGTCATCGCATGGCGCTGAACTTCAGCGCGCGTGCCGAAGGCGTCACCATCGACCACGTCGTCGAACGCCTGTGCCAGCCGCTCGCCTGACCGGCGCGGTCGGTCCGGACGATGGCGGTGACTGAGCGATTGCAGCATCGGGCCGAGCAGCTTGCGGCGGCGCTGCCGCCGTTGCTGGTCGCTTCCGAGCGGGTCGCCGCGACCATTGCCCAGGGCGTGCACGGCCGGCGCCGCGTCGGACTGGGCGAGACGTTCTGGCAGTTCCGCCGCTACCAGCCGGGGGATCCGGTGCGCATGATCGACTGGCGCCAATCGGCCAAGACCCAGGCGGTCTTCGTGCGCGAGACGGAATGGGAGGCCGCGCAGAGCATCTGGTTGTGGCGCGACGCCTCGCCCTCCATGCACTATCGCTCGCGCAAGGACCTGCAGGACAAGAGCGAGCACGCCGACATGCTGGTCCTGGCGCTCGCCTCGCTGCTGATCGCAGCCGGCGAGAACGTGGCTTTGCTCGGGACGGGCCATCTGCCCACGTCGGGCAGGATGGCCTACAACCGGTTCTGTCACGCCGTTCTTGCGGAGGTGACCGAGACGGAGGGTCTCCCCGCCATCGAATTGTTGCCGCGCCATGGTCACGTGGTCTGGGTTGGCGATCTTCTGGCGCCCCTCGACGACATCAAGGCGCGCATGGCGGCCTACGTGTCGCGCGGCGTCCATGGCCATCTCGTCCAGGTGCTCGACCCGGCCGAGGAAACGCTGCCCTTCAAGGGACGCATCCGCTTCCAAGGCCTCGAAGGCGAGGCGCCGACGCTGATCGGCCGCACCGACACGGTGCGCGAGGAATATGCCGAGCGGATGACCACGCACCAGGCTGGCCTCAAGGATCTGGCGCGCATTTTCGGCTGGAGCTACGCCGTGCACCGCACCGATCGTCCGCCTCAAACAGCCTTGCTCGCGCTCTACATGGCGCTGGCGCGCATCGCGGGATCCTGAGCCATGCTTGCCCTCGGCCCGATCGCCTTCGCCTCGCCCTGGATTCTGCTCGCCCTCGCCCTTCTGCCGATCCTGTGGCGCATTCTGCGCGTCATTCCCCCGGCGCCGCGCCAGCTGCGTTTCCCGGCGATCCGTCTACTTTACGATCTGCGCCAGCAGGAGCAGACCCCGGCCAAGACACCATGGTGGCTGATCCTGCTGCGCGTGATTCTCGCCACGCTGATCATCCTCGGCCTCGCCCATCCGCTGCTCAATCCGAGCGGCCGCCTGCCTGGCTCCGGCCCGATGGTCGTCGTCGTCGACGACGGCTGGGCCGCGGCGCGCGACTGGCCGCAGCGCCAGCGCACACTGGCCGATCTGGTTGATCGTGCCGAGCGCGATCAACGCCCGGTCTTCCTGGTAACGACGTCGGCGCAAACCGGCGAGACGCCGGCGCGCGCGACCGGACCGCTGCGCGCCGCGGAGGCGCGCGGCGCAGCCCAGGCCCTGCTGCCCAAGCCGTGGGGCACGAATCGCAAGGCGACGCTCGCCGCCGTCGAGCGTCTGCCGATCCAGGGTTCGGCCCACGCGATGTGGCTCGCCGATGGTCTCGACGACCCCGATGCCAAGGCGCTGGCCGAACGCCTGCAGCGTTTCGGCAGCCTGACCGTCATCCAGGATGGACCGCGCGCGCTGCCGCGCGTCCTGCGCCCGCCCGAGCGCCGCGCCGGCGACCTGGTCGCCGTCGCCGAGCGCGTCGATCCTTCGGGCGAGGAGCGCCGCTGGGTTCGCGCCCTGGGCACCGACGGGCGGCTCATCGCGCGCGAGCCGCTGGTGTTCGCCGACGGAGAAAACCGCGCGACGAGTCGATTCAATCTTCCGACCGAGCTGCGCAACGACATCGCGCGTCTCGATATCGAGGACGAAACCACGACGGGCGCCGTCGTCCTCCTCGACGAGCGCTGGCGCCGCCGCCCCGTCGGCATCGTCAGCACGACGGGCTTCGACGCCTCGCAGCCCTTGCTCGATGCGCACCACTATCTCGATCGCGCACTGTCGCCCTTTAGCGAGGTGCGACGCGGCGGCGCGACGGATCTGCTGAAGCGCGAGCTCGCGGTGCTGGCGCTCCCCGATGTCGGGCAGATGGCGCCCAACGACCGCGATGCAGTCGACAGTTGGCTCAAGGACGGTGGCGTGGTGCTGCGCTTTGCCGGGCCGCTCCTGGCCGGCGGCGGTGACGACCTCGTTCCGGTCCGGCTGCGGCGCGGCGACCGCGCGCTCGGGGGCGCGCTGTCCTGGGCCAAGCCGCTGCCACTCGCGCAATTCGATCCGGGCAGCCCGTTCCATGGATTGAGCGTGCCGCCCGACGTGCTGGTCTCGCGGCAGGTGCTGGCCGAGCCGGCGCTCGATCTCGGCGACAAGACCTGGGCGCGCCTGGTCGATGGCACGCCGATCGTGACGGCCGAGAAACGAGGCCAGGGCTGGCTCATCCTGGTGCACACGACCTCGAACGCCGAGTGGTCGAACCTGGCGCTGTCGGGCTTGTTCGTCGAAATGCTGCAGCGGATCGTCGGCCTGTCGCGCGGCATCGCGGGATCGTCTGGCGACGCGGCACTGCCGCCCTTGGAGACGCTCGACGCCTTCGGTCGGCGCAGCGCGCCGCCGCCGGGCGTGCTGTCGCTGCCGCGCGGCGGTGTCGACGCCACGGTCGGCCCGCATGTGCCGCCCGGCTACTATGGCAACGACCTGGCGCGCGTGGCGCTCAACATGTCGAGCGATCTCAAGGCGCTGGCGCCTCTCGATCGTCTGCCGTCGGGGGTGCTGCATGGTGCCTATGTCGGCGCGCGCGAGGTCGATCTCCGGCCCTGGCTCATGACGGCGGCGCTGCTCATCGGGCTTGCGGACGTGCTGATCGGCCTGGCGCTGCGCGGCCTGCTGCCGATCGGACAGGGCGCGGCAGCGGCGATGCTCGCGCTCGCCGTGTTCGTCGCGGTGCCCCGCGCCGAGGCGCAGTCCTTCGGCCAGACGCCGTCGTTCAGCCAGATGCCGCGCGCCCAGGTGCAGCGCGCACCCACCTCGGGCGCCGACGCTTTCGCCATGTCCGCCGCGCTGCAGAACAAGCTGGCCTTCGTACGGACCGGCAACGCGCAGCTGGACGAGGTCAGCCGCGCTGGCCTACAGGGTCTCGCGGGCGTGCTCGTGCGGCGTACCTCGGTCGAGCTGATCGAGCCGATGGCGGTCGATATCGAAGCCGACGAGCTGGCCTTCTTCCCGCTCATCTATTGGCCGATCACGCCCGAGCAGCCGCTGCCCTCCTCTCAGGCGATCGGGAGGCTCAACATCTATCTGCGCAACGGCGGCACGATCCTGTTCGACACGCGCGACCAGGCCGACATCCCGACCGAGGTCGGCGGCGGCGGGCCGGGCGCGCAGCGCCTGCGCCAGCTGGTACGCGGCCTCGAAGTGCCGCCCTTGGCGCCAGTGCCGCCGGATCACGTGCTGACCAAGGCATTCTACCTGCTGCAGGACTTCCCTGGCCGCTTCGCCGGCGGCACGGTGTGGGTCGAGCGGCGCGAGGGCTCGAGCGAGGTTTCGCCGGTCATCATCGGCTCGAACGACTGGGCGGGCGCCTGGGCGGTCGGACCCAACGGGCGGCCGCTGTTCGCGGTCGTTCCCGGCGGCGAGCCGCAGCGCGAGATGGCGTTCCGCTTCGGCGTCAACCTCATGATGTATGCGCTGACCGGCAACTACAAAGCCGACCAGGTGCACGTGCCGGCGATTCTGGAGAGGCTCGGTCAATGACGGGGTAGGGCCAATGACGGGGTTGGGTCGATGAACCTCGGCGCCTATTCGATCGCCGCCGCTCCGCTCATCCCCTGGTGGGCGCTGTGGACGCTTGCCGGACTGATCTCCGCTCTGGTGGCGCTCGGCCTGTGGCGGCGCGCCGGCGGGACATGGTGGCGCGCGCTGGCCTCTTTCATCCTGTGGCTGGCGCTGGCCAATCCCGCTCTCATCGAGGAAGAGCGCGAGAACCGGCCGGACGTCGCTGTCGTCGTGGTCGACGACAGCCCGAGCCAGCGCATCGGTCAGCGCCGGCTCGACGCCGACAAGGCTCTCGCCCATGTCGAGAAGCAGCTGTCGCAGCTCCGCGACGTCGAGTCGCGCGTGGTGCGCGTCGGCGGGAATCTGCTCGGCCAGGGTGCGGGCCAGGGTGGCGACGCCGGCGATGGCACGCAGCTGTTCCGCGCGCTCGAGCGCGTGCTGGCCGACGTGCCGCGCAACCGGCTCGGCGGCGTCGTCATGATCACCGACGGCCAGGTCCACGACGCGCCGGAGGACGGCCCCTACCGGCGCGGCACCGAGGCGCTCGGGCCGATCCACGCGATGATCACCGGCCAGCGCAACGAAGGCGACCGGCGGCTCGTCGTCGTGCAGGCGCCGAGCTACGGCTTGGTCGGGCGCAAGCTGTCGATGACCGTGCGCATCGATGACCCGGCCGGCCAGGGCGCCACCGCGCTGACCATGCGTGTCGACGGCGGCGAGACGCGCCGGATTCCCGTGCCGATCGGACGCGACCACGAGATCCCGTTCACGCTCGAGCATGGCGGGCAAACCGTGCTCGAGCTGATGGCCGATCCCGGCCCGGTCGAGCTGACGCTCGACAACAACCGCGTCGTCGTAGCCGTCAACGGCGTGCGCGACCGTCTGCGCGTGCTGCTCGTCTCGGGCGAGCCCCATCCCGGCGAGCGCACCTGGCGCAACCTGCTCAAGGCCGATCCCTCGGTCGACCTCGTCCACTTCACCATCCTGCGCCCGCCGGAAAAGCAGGACGGCACGCCGATCCGCGAGCTGTCGCTGATCGCCTTTCCGATCCGCGAGCTGTTCGAGATCAAGCTCGAAGAATTCAACCTGATCATCTTCGATCACTATCGCCAGCGCGGCGTGCTGCCGCGCACCTATCTCGGCAACATCGCGGACTACGTCAACAATGGCGGCGCGCTGCTCGAGGCGGCTGGCCCTGCTTTCGCGACCTCGCTCAGCCTCTATCGCTCGCCGCTTTCGGCCGTGCTGCCAGGCGAGCCGACCGGCGCCATCATTGAGCAGCCGTTCAAGGCCGACCTGACCGATCTCGGCCGGCGCCATCCCGTGACGGCGAACCTGCCGGGAAGCGTGCAGCCCTCGCAGCAGGCGGGGCAGCGCAACCGCCAGCCCGAATGGGGCCGGTGGTTCCGCCTGATCGATGCCGCGGCGCGGCGCGGCAATGTCGTGATGGCCGGTGCGGAGCAGAAGCCGATCTTGATCCTCGACCGCGTCGGCAAGGGACGCGTGGCGCAGCTCATGAGTGACCAGATCTGGCTCTGGTCACGCGGCTACGAAGGCGGCGGCCCGCAGGCCGAGTTGCTGCGCCGGCTGGCCCACTGGCTGATGAAGGAGCCGGAGCTCGAGGAGAACGACCTGCACGCCGTGGTGCGCGGCGACAAGATCGAGATCTTCCGCCGCTCGCTTGAGCCGACCACCGCACCGGTAACGGTGACCGCGCCAGCGGGCCAGACGAACTCCGTCGAGCTGGGCGAGGAGCAGTCGGGTCGGCAGACCGCGGTGATGACCGTCGAAGAGCCCGGCCTCTATCACCTGACCGATGGCGTGCGCACCGCGCTGGCGGCGGTTGGCGCGCTCAATCCGATCGAACTGGCCGATGTGCGCGCCACCGACAAGCGTCTGCGGCCCGCCGTCGACGCCTCGGGCGGCGGCCTCAGCTGGATCAGCGACGGCACCTTGCCCGAATTGCGCCGCGTGCGGCCCGGCCGGCAGAATCAAGGACGCGATTGGCTCGGCATCGTCGCCAACGGCGACTACGTGGTGACCGGCGTCAAGGAGACGGCGCTGTTGCCGGCGCTCGTCGTGCTGGCGCTGGCTCTCGGCACGCTGGTCGCTGCGTGGAGACGCGAAGGGCGCTGATCACCGGCAGACTCGGCCGGGCGAGGGGTGGCGATGGTCCAGTGCAAGATGATCGTGGGCCTGATCGTCCGGTCGGTCGACACCATCCTGTTCGTCCGCTATGCCTCCGCCCGCGATGGTCAAACCGGCTGGTTCCTGCCCGACGACCTGATCAACGAATTCGAGCATCCCGACGATGCCGCACGCCGCGTGCTCGGCACGAAACTAGGCCTTGGCGAGGTGGCGCCGAAGCTCAATCACATCGAGTCGTTCAAGGGGCGCGACCAGAGCTGGCACCTGGCTTTCCACTACCTCGCCCATGTCGAGCGGCCCGAGCACGTGACGCTGTCGGCCGATTTGGCGGAGATGCGCTGGTTTGCGCTCGGCAAGCTGCCGCCGCGCGCGGACATCGCACACCACGGCTGGGCGCTCTCCGTGCTGACGCGCGCCTTCGGCGACTAGACTGAACTTTGCCCGAATTTTGACCAAGCCACTGATGTGACTCGCGTTTGTCTGCGGGTCCTGACTACAGGCTGGGCTTGACGGCGAGCAGATCGAGTGCGCGGCGCTGGATTTCGGTCGGGGTGGCGAGCACCGGGAAGGAGGCTGCGCGGCCGAAGCGGACGGTGTTGCGGGTGAGCGTGGCGAGATCGGCGAGCAGCGAT
>VGDO01000194.1 GCA_016869645.1 Alphaproteobacteria bacterium | reverse complement strand
CGGCAGTCACCGGCGTGTCACGTCGCCGGCCGCCATCGAAAGTACGCGTCACGCTGCGGAATTCGAGCCGGGTCGCCATCAGGCTCCCATTGCAAGAGTTTTATTGAACAAACTCTATTCGATATTTCGAACGCTATCGGGGTGATCTGTCTCTGTCAATCCTGAACCGAAATGACAAACAAATAGGCTCCAGCGCCATTGGTTGACTCGGGTGAGTCCAACCGATAGCGTTGATCCACCAAGCCACATTGTTTTACTAATAAAATCAGCAAACCAGAAACGTCGAGGGTGGCATGTCGCAACGGCCATTGGACTGGAACCCCATGCTGCGACCAAACGTCGATAAGGTCGGAGCCAACCGTGCCGGTGCTACGGCAATCGAAACCTATGAAGAGTTGCGCAACATCGAATGGCAGACCCGGCCCGCGCCGCTCGAGCCGTACGAATCGGCGCTCGCCGACGCGCTCGAACAGATTCTTGGCCGCGGCACCCATGACCTGCCCGGGATCGTCGCCGGCCTCGCCGACATGAAGGTGACCGACTCGTCTGGCCGGCCGTTTACCGAGCAATCCTTCCAGGCCGAAGTGAAGCGCCTGGGCGCGTGAGGCCGGGAGAACATCGATGCCCGAAGCCGTGACCGCTGACGAGATCCTGACCACGGGCGTGCGCAACCTGTGGTACCCGATTGCGCCGTCGTGGCAGGTTCAAAGCCACCCAGTCGGCCTGACGCGGCTCGGCGAGCGCATCGTGCTGTGGCGCGACGGCGCCGGGCGCGTCCATGCGCTGGAAGACCGTTGTCCGCATCGCGGCGCGCGCCTGTCGCTTGGCTGGAACTTGGGGGACCGCCTCGGTTGCTGGTACCACGGCATCGAAGTCGACGGCACGGGCACGGTGTGCAAGGTACCAGCCGTCGAAAACTGTCCGCTCGAGGGCCAACAGTCGGTGCGCGCCTATCCCGTGCGCGAGAGCAATGGCGGGATCTTCGCGTGGTTCGGCGACGCGCTCCACCGTGAGCCGGGGCCGCTCCAGCTTCCGGAAGAGATGACCGATCCGGACTACGACAGCTTCCTGTGCACGGCGTTCTGGCGCTGCAATTACCGCTATGCAATCGACAACGTCATGGACCCCATGCACGGTGCCTATCTTCACGCCGAATCCCATTCCATGGCGGGTGGCGCCAAGCGCGCGCGCATGCGCATAAACCCGACGCCGACCGGCTTCGTCTTCGAGAAGGAGGACCAGAAAGGCATCAATTTCGACTGGGTCGAGTTCGGCAATACCGGGGCCCATTGGCTCAAGCTCGCGATTCCCTATCGGCCGAGCGCGGGACCAGGCGGCCATTTCTGGATCTGTGGCTTCGTCACGCCGGTCGATGCGCGAACCTGCCAGGTCTATTTCTGGCGCGTGCGCAAGGTGCAGGGTTGGCAGCGCGACATGTGGCGCTTCCTGTTCCGCACGAGGCTCGAGGGCAAGCATTGGGCGGTTCTGGAGCAGGATCGCCTGATGCTCGAGGCGATGGAAGCCGACGCACGCGACCACGAGTTCCTCTACCAGCACGACACCGGCCTCGCCCGCGTCCGGCGCCTGATGGAGACCGAAGCCAAGGCTCAGGCCGAGGCGCTGGCAAGCCACGCCGCCAAATCCAGCGCCGCCGCTCAATAGCGCGCATCGTGGCGGCTCCGCGCAACATCGTGGTGATCGGCGGCGGCCAGGCCGGTGGCTGGACGGCGCGCACGTTGCGCGACGAGGGCTTCGACGGCAGCGTCGTCCTGATCGGCGCCGAACGGCATCCGCCGCACGAGCGACCGCCGCTGTCGAAGGCGGTGCTGCTCGGCGAGAAGCCACCGGAGATCACGCACCTGTTTCCAGGCAACAGCTACGACCAGCTCGCCATCGAGTTGCGCCTGGGCAATCTCGTCACCTCGATCGACGCGCGCGCCAAGAACGTCCGGCTCGACGACGGCGAGATCGTGCCATTTGATCTGCTGATGCTGGCCATGGGCGGTCGCCCGCGCGAGCTGCCGGTTCCGGGCACGAGCCTGGCAGGCGTGCATATGCTGCGCACGATCGACGACAGCCTGGCCCTGGGCAAGGATCTCAAGTCCGGATGCAGCGTGCTGGTCGTCGGCGGCGGCTGGATCGGCCTCGAGGTCGCCGCGGCGGCGCGCAAGAAGAATTGCCAGGTGACGGTGATCGAGGCGCTCGACCGGTTGTGCGCGCGCGGAGTTGCGCCCGACGTGTCGGAATATCTCCTCACCCTCCATCGCGGTCACGGCGTCGACGTCAGGCTGAACATCGGGCTCGCGAGCCTGGAAGGCGTCAATCATTTGACGCGCGCCGTACTGTCCGACGGCAGCACCTTGCAGTGCGATGTGGCCGTGATCGGCATCGGCATGGTGCCGAACGTCGAGCTCGCCAAGGCGGCAGGCCTCGCCGTCGACAACGGCATCGTGGTCGACGGGCTCGGCTGCACCTCTCATCCCGACATTTACGCCGCCGGCGATCTCGCCAACCGGCCGAGCGCGCGGCTGGGCCGGCGCGTTCGGCTGGAGTCGTGGGAGAACGCGCAGAACCAGGCGATCACCGCCGCCAAGGCCATGCTCGGCAAGACCGACCAGACCTACGACGATGTGCCCTGGTTCTGGTCCGACCAGTACGGCGTCAATCTTCAGCTGCTGGGTCTCGCCCAGTCCTGGGAACAGCGCGTGACGCGTGGCAGGACGGACAAGCTGCCCTATGTCGCCTTCTATCTCACGCGCGACCAGATCGAGGGCGCGCTCGGTCTCAATGCGGGGCGCGACATGCGTTTCGTGCGGCGGCTGATGACGCTCGGCAAGCAGGTCGGCGCCGGCCAGCTCGGCGATCCCGCCGTTAAACTGCAGGATCTTGCCCGCCCCTGAGTGCCGGCATTGCCGCGCCTGACATCCACGATCGTCGCAGGCTAAGATCGCTCTCCGTGACAATGCAGGATCGATGATGGACATCGGCGTCGACATCGGCGGTACCTTCACCGACGTGGTGTGCCGTGACGCGAACGGCACCGTGCGCTTCGTCAAAGTGCCGAGCACGCGCAGCGACCCGAGCCGGGCGGTGCTGCATTCGATCTCCTACATGGCCGAGCACTGGAACGTGCGGCCGGACGAAATCGCGCGGTTCGCGCATGGCACGACGGTTGCGACCAATGCCGTGCTCGAGCGCAAGGGCGCGCGCATCGGGCTGATCACGACCGCAGGCTTCCGCGATGTGCTCGAGATCGGCCGGCAGATGCGCCACCAGATGTACAGCATCATCCTCGAGCCCGAGACACCAGCGTTTCTCGCGCCGGGCGCGCGCCGCAAGGAGGTGGCCGAGCGGATTTCGGCCGATGGCACGGTGATCACGCCTCTGGACGAAGCCGGCGTTGGCCGCGTGGCCGCGGAGCTGGCCGCCGACGGTGTCGAGGCGATCGCCATCTGCTTTCTCTTCTCCTTCGTCAATCCGGCCCATGAGCAGCGCGCCCGCGACATCGTGCGCGCGGCCCATCCGGACCTCGTGGTGACGACCTCGCACGAGGTCGATGCCGCCTTCCGCGAGTATGAGCGCACGGTGGTCACCGCCTTCGACGCCTATGTGAAGCCGGTGATCGACCGCTATCTGGGCAAGCTCGAAACGGGCCTTTCCGGTGCCGGCATCGGGGCCCCGCTGCAGGTCATGCAGTCCCGCGGCGGTCTCATGGTGTCGCGCATCGCGCGCCAGCGCCCGGTCCGGCTCTTTCTGTCTGGCCCGGCCGCGGGCGTGATCGGCGCGCGTATCGTCGGCAGATCAGCCGGCATCGACGATCTGATCACGGTCGATATCGGCGGCACGAGCTGCGACATCGCGCTCATCGCACGCGGCAAGGCGCTGATCCGCACCGAGGGCGTGATCGACGGCTTTCCCGTGCGCGTCGCCATGGTCGACGTCAACTCGATCGGCGCCGGCGGCGGCTCGATCGCCTGGATCGACCGCGCCGGTGGCTTGCGCGTCGGACCGCATTCCGCCGGCTCGGAGCCCGGTCCCGCGTGCTATGGCCGCGGCGGCACCGCGCCGACCGTGACCGACGCCTCGGTCGTGCTCGGCTACGTCAATCCCGACTATTTCGCCGGCGGCTCGCTCAAGCTCCAGCCCGATCGCGCGCGCGCCGCCATCGCCGACGTGCTGGCCAAGCCGCTTGGCATCGGCATCGAGCAGGCCGCACTTGGCGTGCACCGCGTGCTCAACGCGCAGATGGCCGAGGGCATCCGCCTCGTGTCGATCCGCCAGGGCCTCGATCCGCGCCAATACGCGCTGCTGCCGCTCGGCGGCGGCGGGCCGGTCCATGCCACCGCGCTGGCGCGTGAACTCGGAATCATCAGGATCCTCGTGCCGCCTCATCCCGGTGTGCTTTCGGCCGCAGGACTGCTTGCGGCGCCGGTCGAGCACGAGATGTCCCAGGCCTTCGGCCGCGATCTGGCGGGATTGACGCTGGCGGATGTTCGTGCCGTGCTCGCTCAGCTCGATCGCCGCTGCACCGAACTGATGCGTGCTGAGACGGTCGATCAGCGCGCGATCTCGATCCTCTACTTCGCGGACGTCTGCTACATCGGTCAGGCCTATTCACTCGAGGTACCGCTTCTGCCGGACGAGCCGGAGCCATTGAAGCGGCTTTACGAGGACTTCCTCGCGGCCCATGACCGCGTCTATGGCCATGCCACACCTTCGCCCGCGCGCATCGTCAATCTGCGCGCCGTCCACCGTGCCGGTGGACTTGACGTACTCGAAGCGGGCTCGCCCGCGGCCGCGCAGCGCGAGCCGCGCAAGGGCGTCAGGCGCATTCTCGTCGCGGGCCATGCCGACTTCATCGAGGCGGCCATCTACGAGCGCGAAGCGATGCGCCCCGGTTTCGGCTTCGCCGGTCCGGCGATCGTCGAGCAGCGCGACACGACGACCTTGGTCGAACCGGGCTGGTCCGGCACGGTCGACGCGAGTGGCAATCTCATTCTGACCAGGAACGCCTAGGAGAGCTGATATGCAGGCTCGTTCGACCGCCGGGCTCGATCCGATCACCGTCGAAGTCGTGCGCAACAAGCTCGATGGCATCGCCAACGAGATGGAATCGACGCTGCTGCGCAGCTCCTTCTCGCCGGTCGTCAAGGAGGGTCTCGATGCCTCCGCCAGCCTGTTCACGGTCGAGGGCGAAACGCTGGCCCAGGCCTGCGCCATCCCGATTCACCTGGCGACGCTCATTCCGATCGTGCGCACCTTCCTCAAGGAATTCCCGCTCGACGGCATGGCCGAGGGCGACATCTACATCATGAACGACCCTTATCTCGGCGGCACGCATCTGCCCGACATCGCGCTCGCCATGCCGGTGTTCCACCAGGGCCGGCCGATCGCGATCTCCGCTGCCATGACTCATCACCAGGACGTCGGCGGCATGACGCCCGGATCTGTGCCGACCAATGCGACCGAGATCTTCCAGGAAGGTTTGCGCATTCCGCCGCTCAAGCTGCGCGACCGTGGCGTCATGAACGACACGCTGGTGCGGATGTTGCGGCTCAACGTACGCATCCCCGACGTCGTCATGGGCGACATCAACGCGCAGATCGCCGCCTGCCAGATCGGCGCGCGACGTCTCGTCGAGCTGGCCGGCGCCTACGGACACAATCTGCTGCAGTCGATCTTCCAGAGCCTGCTCGACCGCTCCGAAATCATGACGCGCGCGGCGCTGTCGGACATCCCTGCCGGCACTTATCGCTATGTCGATCATCTCGACAATGACGGCATCGAGCTCGATCGACTCGTGCGCATCGAGGTCGCGGTGACGGTCAAGGACGGCACCATGCATTGCGACTTCACCGGGTCGAGTCCGCAGGTGCGCGGCCCGTTCAACTGCGTGCCTTCCGGCTCGGCCGCGGCCGCCTACTTCGCTGTGCGCGCGTTGACCGACCCGACGATCCCGACCAATGCCGGCTGCTTCCGACCCGTCAGCCTGCAGCTGCCGGAAGGCAGTGTGGTCAATCCGAAAGCGCCAGCGCCGGTCGGCTCGCGCACGGCCACGATCAAGCGCGTCACGAGCTGCATACTGGGCGCCTTCAAGGATGTACTGCCCGACAAGGTGCCGGCGGATTCCGGCGGCGAGCTGCTCACGCTCGCCTTCGGCGGCCAGCGCCCCGATGGCACGGCCTATGTCATTGGCGAATTCATCGCCGGTGGCGCAGGCGCCAGCCACAGGAGCGACGGCGTCGACGTGGTCGAAACCGACGCGTCGAACTGCATGAACCTGCCGGTCGAAGCGCTCGAGATGGAGGCGCCGATCCGCGTCCACCGGATGGCGCTGCGCCGCGATTCCGGCGGCGACGGCGCTCATCGCGGCGGCCTGGGTGTCGTCAAGGAGCTCGAATTGCTCGGCGACGAGGCGACACTGACCCATCGCGGCGAGCGCCATTTCTGTCCGGCCAAGGGCTCGAATGGCGGCAAGTCCGGCGCGCCCGCCGTGTCGCGCATCATGCGCGCCTCGGGCGAGGAAACCGTGATCGTGTCCAAGCTGGTCACGACGCTGCGCAAAGGCGACCGGCTGATCTTGGAGACTGCCGGTGGCGGCGGCTATGGCGATCCGAAAGCGCGCGATGCGGAGAGCCGTGCCGCCGATCTCGCCAACGGCAAGGTGAGCGCGGTCGCGGACGATTGACCGCACCCTACTTCGAGCTGGTCGGATCTCGCTGGAGCCCTCCGCACATGAGTGCCGACACCATGAACTCCAGCTTGTTGTCTATCAGGGAGGTTGCGTCCTATCGGCGCGATGGGTATGTCGTCGTCTCTCAGTTAATCGGCCCCAAACTCGTCGCTGCCGGCATTGACGCGATCTCCGGCCTCGCCAGCGGGCGACTCTCAAGGGTTTCGACCGAGATCTTTTTCGAACCCGGGGTCGATGCCTCCCGCCTGCGAGCGGAAGAAAGCCAAGACCACATCCGAAAATTCGCCCGGTTTGTCGACGACTCTCCGGCCCTGCATGCGGTTGCGATGTCGCGTCGCCTGCACTCGATACTCGATCAGCTTCTGGGTCAAGGACGCGTGCTTTTCCAGGATATGGCCCTGATCAAACCGCCGCGGATCGGCGGTGCGAAGCTCTGGCATCAGGATGCGTCATATTTCCGCGTGAGCGATCCGAATCTGATCGTCGGAGTCTGGATAGCGCTCGATCCGGCAACCCGTGAGAATGGCTGCATGGAGGTCATCCCGGGATCGCACCTTGACGGACCGGCCATTCACCTACCCGATGTCGACGTCAACCAGTGCACGATCCGCCCCGACCAGCTGCGGCTTCGAGACCGCGCTCCGATTGAGATGGCTCCCGGCGACGCTCTGATCTTTCACGCCCTGCTCCATCACTACACCGCTCCCAACCAGTCTTCTCAGCGCCGGCGAGCGGTGCAATTCCACTACCATCAGCTCGGCATGCAGTGGACGTCGCTCGACGCGCATCGCCGGCACTTCCATGACGAGTTCGGCGCTTACGCCGGATGCACCATCCAGAAAGAGCCGGTTCCGCCCGGCAAGCAATTCACGTACGTCGATGGCAGAGAGCTACCGATTGTGCCGATTGACGATTGGGGCTGACATGGGGGTGAAGCTCGTTGAAATCTAGTCAGGCGTCGAACTTCTGAGCATCGCCCGATAGGCCGGCGCCAGGAGCGCCGGCAGGATGTAGATCGGCAATTGCCCGATCGCGAAGAATACCAGCGTGTCGGGCGGCAGCTTGTCGGCGAGCACGGCGGCGACCAGCCCCATGTTGCGGTTGCTGACCAGCAATCCGATCGACAGAGACGGCCGTCGGCCAAGCCAGGCGAAGGCGAGCGCGCCGAGCGCCTGCAGCAAGAGATAGCCGACAAAGGCCGTCGCTGTGGCCAGCGCGAAATAGCTGGGCTGCGCCTTCAGCACGTCCGCCGCGCCGTCCATGATCCCGAGCGCGAAGAGCGTGAGGCAGATCACGCCAAGGCCGTCGAGCACCTGGGCCTCGGCCCTGATCCGCGCGGGCGGCACCAGCAGGCGCAGCAAAGTCGCCACAATGAACGCCGCGCCGACGAAGAGCAGCAGGCGCAGCGACAGCGATACGAGATTGAGCTGGAGCTCGAGGCCGGCAAGCAAAGCCAGCAGCGCAGGCAGGGTCAGCGGGACGAGAGCTGTCGCCACCACCATGGGCAGCAAGATCAGCTCGGCGTCGAGGCCGAGCATCAGCGCGATCGCCGGCGCAGAGACCATGGGCGGCGCTGCCCCCATCAACAGCACGCCGACCGCCAGAAGGACCGGCAGCCCGGCGAGCAAAGACAGGTGCCACAGCACCAACGGGCAC
Organism: Alphaproteobacteria bacterium; assembly: GCA_016869645.1. Lineage (GTDB taxonomy): Bacteria > Pseudomonadota > Alphaproteobacteria > SHVW01 > SHVW01 > SHVW01. The sequence goes on along the minus strand of VGDO01000194.1, from coordinate 2,078 downwards.
AGCACGATCGAAAAGCCGACCAGGACCGTGAGCAGGCCGAACCGACCCACATGTCCGCGCAGCGCGTGCAGATCGAGACGGATCAGACTCTGGGTCAGCAGCAGGAAGATCGCCGGCGCCACCGCCGGCTTGGCGATGCTCGCAAGCTCCGGCACGGCGAGGCCGAGCAGGATGCTCAGCGCCAGGATCAGAAGGCCGCGCCGGCCGAGCCAGGCGAGCGGCGCGCGTAGAACTGAGGTCACGAGATCGGACTCCTCTCCCCCGCGCGCGAGCGTGGGGGAGAGTCAGGGTGGGTGCCCGAAGGGGGCGCCGCAGGGGCCCCCACCCCAACCCTCCCCCGGCTTCGCCGAGGGAGGGAGTTCACGCGTGCAGGTCTACTTTCTCGCAATCTCATAAGTATACGGCGTCAGCACCTCATGGCCCTTGTCGGTGACCAGCAGCGTCTCGCTGCACACCGCACCGCCCAGCCCGGCGAGCTTCAGATCGGGAATGAGATGGAACACCATGCCTGGCTCGAGCACGGTCGTGTCTCCATGCATGATGCTCTTGAGCCGCCCCTCGCCCCAATCCGGCGGATAGCCGATGCCGATCGAATAGCCCGTGCGGTGCTTGAACGCGTCGGCAAGTCCGGCCTTTGCGATGAGGTTGCGTGCGGCTGCGTCGACCTCGCCCGAGGTGGCGCCGGGCTTGAAAGCGGCACGCGCGGCGGCGAGCGCCTCGGTCGACACCTCCGCCATCTTCTTCAGGCGCGCATCGGGCTGGCCGACCAGCACCGTGCGCGACATGGCGATGTTATAGCGCCGGTAGGTGCCGCCCATTTCCATGTAGACGCAGTCATCGGTCTTAATCTGCCGCCGCCCCCAGGTCTCGAACGATAGGCCGGCCTCGGTGCCGGAGCAGACCTGAAGCGCGTGACCAAGATACTCGCCGCCCGCCGCGATCAATGCACGGTGCGCGTCGGCCGCGATCAGATGATCGTAGGTGCCGGCGCGCGTGGCACGGATCGCCGCATCGAGCGATGCGATGCATACCTCACCTGCCTTGCGGATATAGGCGATCTCCTGGGGAGACTTCTTGAGGCGCACGACCTCGACGATGCCGGAGCCGTCGATCATGTCGCCTTTGCCGAGACGCGACGTGATGTGCTTGTAATGCGCGACCGACAGGAACCAGGCGTCATTCTGATTGGCGAGGCGCTTGCCGCCGAGACCATACTTGGCAAGCGTCGCATAGGTCGCTTCCGCCGGGCTCGACAGATCATCCCAGCCCTCGACGCGCTTCAGGCACGAATACATCGACGCCTTGTCGACGTTTAGCGCACGCGTCAGCAGGATCATGTCCTGATCGACGGGAACGATCAGCACCTGGTAGCTGAAATACCCCATCGAGTCATAGCCGGTCAGATAATAGATGTTCTCCGGCACGCTGGTCATGAGCACGTCGATGCCCTTGGACGCCATGCCCTGGCGTACGGCGGCAAGACGACGTGCAAACTCGGCATCGTCGAACGGAAGCTCAGGTTTTGACATCGAGAACTCCGGCAACTCGGGGCGCCGATGCTTCCATAGCGCTCAAGGCTTCGCAACTCGTCACATTGTGGACCGATTTGTCGCCCTGCCGCTGCGGCATGATCCGGCGCTCCGTGAGGTGAGAGTCTCGAAAGTCGAAGCTCGGCACTAGGCAGTAGCGGCTTTGCGCCGCCGCGCCGGCACTTCTCCGCGCGCAAGTCCCACCTTCCGAATGGACGCGATCGCATCCTGTTCGGTCACAACATCTGCATATTTCGCGTTCATGTCGAACAGGTTGATGACATGCGACACTTCAGTCCGGTCGAAACATGCCTCCTCGACCACTTGGACCCGAAGATTGTTGCTGAACGCGTCAACTACGGTGGCCCGTACGCAGCCGCTTGTCGAAACGCCGCACACGAACAGACTGTCTACCTTCAGCTCGGTGCCGTCGCGAGGTTGGTAGGAATTGAGAGTGGCGTAGTCTCCGGGGTGTTTCAACCTCGAATCGCCCGGCATTGAAGGGCCGGACTGGAGACCACGCCATGACAAGCATTACCACGAAGCCTG
>VGDO01000193.1 GCA_016869645.1 Alphaproteobacteria bacterium | reverse complement strand
AGCTTGAATCACGGCACAACCAGCCTGTCGAGCCCCTCAAACAAATTGCATGACTACCGTCAAAGCCAAAATCCCCGCACTTTCAATTGCTTAGCTCGAAAATGGGGCAAAGTTCAGCTTAGTGCGGCCGGTCGGCGTAGTTGAGCTTCAGGCCGGGTCGCGGCCAGCTCATTCTGCCGATCCGCCCGCTGTAGGACATGGTGACGTAGACCGTCGTCATCTCCGGTCCCGCGAAGCACAAATTGGTGATGAAGGGATCCGGCAGCGCCACGTGTTCGGCCGTGCCGCGCGCGGGGTCGACGATCGTGATGCCGCCATTCTGCAGCGTTGCGACGCAGACCAAGCCGTTCGCCTCCACCTTGAGCGAGTCGAAGCGCTGATAGCCGCCGGCGCCGAACACGATCGCTCCGCCATTGGGCGAGGGATAGGGCAGGAGCTCGAGCTTGCCCGGGTCCGTGACGCGGTACTTCCACAGCCGCGCCGTCTCGGTTTCCGCGACATAGAGCGTCGAGCCGTCGGGCGACAGGCCGAGGCCATTGGGCGTGTGGAGCGGAAAGGCGACTTCCTCGATCCGGCTGCCGTCGGGCAAGGCGTAGTAGACGCCGCCGCGGTCGCGGTCGCGCGCGCGCGTCTTGCCGAGATCGGTGAAATAGAATCCGCCATGGCGGTCGAACACGATGTCGTTCGGCCCGTTGAGGCGGTGGCCGCCGCATTCGCGGTAGAGCGTGCTAATCGCAAACGTGCGCAGATCGATCCGCTCGATCCGGCCGCCGGAATAGTCGTCGGACGTGCCCACGACGCGCATGCTGGCGCCATCGCGGTGCATCTTGGAGCCGCCATTGTTGCAGACGTAGAGCGCGCCGTTCGGGCCGATCGCAAGCCCGTTCGGTCCGCCGCCAAGCTGAACGATGCGTTCGACCTTGCCTTGGGGCGAGACGCGCGTCACGCACCCGGCGCCGATCTCGACCAGCAGAAGCGAGCCATCGGAGCGCGCGATCGGGCCCTCGGGAAATTCGAGCCCGCCGCAGATGATGTCGATCGATGGACTGGTGTCGGTCATGAAGCTGCCCTGCGCAATTGGTTGACGGCCGCGAGAATGCGCTCCGGCGTGGCCGGCGCGTCGAGCTCGGGCACGATCCTGTGGTCGGCGATGCTGGCGATCGCGTCACGGATCGCCAGCCAGACCGAGAGCGCCAGCATCAGCGGCGGTTCGCCGACCGCCTTGGAGCGGAAGATGGTCGCCTCGCGGTTCGGCGAGTCGGCCAGAATGCGGGCATTGAAGATCGGCGGCACGTCGCGGCTGCCGGGTATCTTGTAGGTCGAAGGGCCGTGGGTGCGCAGCCTTCCCTTGTCGTCCCACCACAGCTCTTCCATGGTCAGCCAGCCCATGCCCTGCACGAAGGCGCCCTCGATCTGGCCGAGGTCGATCGCCGGGTTGAGCGACCGGCCGCAATCCTGCAGCAGCTCGGCGCGCAGCACGCGCAACTCGCCGGTCAATGTGTCGATCGCGACCTCGGCTGCGGCGGCGCCATAGGTGAAATAGAAGAAAGGGCGTCCTGTGCACGTCTTGGCGTCCCAATGGATCTTGGGCGTGCGATAGAAGCCGGCGGCTGACAGCGAGACGCGCTGGCGCCAGCAGGCGTGTGCCAGCTCGCCGAACGACATGCTGTCATTGCCGGCGAAGACGCGGCCGTCCTTGAAGATGATTTCCGCGGCCGGCACCTCGTAACGGGCTGCCGCGACCTCGGCCATGCGCGCCTTGATCTGCTCGGCCGCGTGAAGGGCGGCCATGCCGTTGAGGTCCGAGCCTGACGAGGCCGCCGTCGCCGAGGTGTTCGGCACCTTGCCGGTGCTGGTCGCTGACACGCGCACCTGGCTGACGTCGATGTGGAAGGCCTCGGCGACGACCTGCGCCACCTTGATGAACAGACCCTGGCCCATTTCCGTGCCGCCATGATTCAGCAGCACGCTGCCATCCGTGTAGACGTGAACGAGGGCCCCGGCCTGGTTGAGCGTCGGCAGATTGAAGGAAATGCCGAATTTCACCGGAACGGTCGCCAGTCCCTTCTTGACGACGGCGCTGGTTCGATTGAAGTCATCGATGTCGCGCCGCCAGCGCGGCAGGTCGACCGACGATTCCAGCTCATCGACGACACGGTGGATGATGTTGTCCTCGACCGTCATGCCATAAGGGGTGACGTTGTCGCGGTCGATGCCGTAGTAGTTGCGCCGGCGCACCGTCTCGAGCGGCAGCTTCAGCCTGCGCGCAAGGATGTCGACGATCGCCTCGATGGCGAACATGCCCTGCGGACCGCCGAAACCGCGAAACGCCGTGTTCGACACGGTGTTGGTCTTGCAGGCAAGGCCGCGCAGCCGGATGTCGGGAATGAAGTAGCAGTTGTCGGCGTGGCACAGCGCGCGCGTGACCACCGGTGGCGACAAATCGGCGATGTTGCCGGCATTGGCCGCCAGCACCATGTCGAGCGCGAGGATGCGCCCGTTCTCGTCGTAGCCGACGTCGTAGCGGAACAGGAAGCCGTGGCGCTTGCCGGTTACCTCCATGTCGTGGTCGCGGGCGAGGCGCAGCTTGACCGGCCGGTGCGCGTGCCACGCGAGCAGCGCCGCAATGCCGGCAATGATGGTTGCCTGGCTCTCCTTGCCGCCAAACGCACCGCCCATGCGCCGCACGTCGACGGTGACCGCGCTGAACGGCAGGCCGAGCAGGTGCGCGACGCCATGCTGCACCTCGGTCGGATGCTGGGTCGAGCTGTAGACCTGCATGGAGCGGTCCTCGCCAGGCAGCGCCAGCGCGATCTGGCCTTCGAGATAGAAGTGATCCTGACCGCCGCAGCGCAATTCGCCCGACATGCGGCGCGGCGCGCGCTTCAGTGCCGCATCGACGTCGCCGCGCACCATCTTCTGTTCCGGTGCCACGAGGTGACCCTTTTCCAGGGCCTCATCCACCGTCAGCACGGCGGGCAGGACCTCGTAGTCGATCTCGACCAATGCCGCGGCCGCGCGGGCCTGGTCCATGGTCTCGGCCGCAATGGCGGCAACGGGATGGCCGACGTATTCGACGACCTCTTCGGCAAGTGCCGGCTCGCCCGTCAGGATCGGTGCGATGTCATTCTTGCCGGGAATGTCGGCGGCCGTGACGGCGGCCACGACGCCGGGAGCCCGGCGGGCGCGCGTCAGGTCGATGCGCCTGATGCGCGCATGGGCGTGTCCGCTCAGCACGAGCGCCGCGTGCAAGGTGTTCGGCGGCACTGCCATGTCGTCGAGGTAGATGGCGCGGCCCGTGACATGGCCCATGGCGCTGTCATGGCTGACGGCGGCGTGGGCGCCGCGGCGGGTCCGAGCGAGCGGGGCGGTATTCATAGCGCCTCCAGCCTGACGGACGGTTCGTCGCCGCTGCTATCGGCGTGCAGGCGGCGCACCAGATTGGCTGCGGCGTCCAGGCGATAGGAGGCGCTGGCCCGGTGATCGCCAATCGGGGAGAGATCGCGGGCAAGCGCTGCGTCGATGGCTGCGAGAGCTTCGGAATTCCAGGGGTGGCCGGTCAGCACCATCTCGAGTGCCTTGGCGCGCGCCGGCGTCGGCGCCACGCCGCCATAGACGGCACGCAGTGACGCGACCTTGCCCCCGGAGATCGCGATCCGAAATGCGGCGATGACGGCGGAGATGTCCTGGTCGAAGCGCTTGGAGAGCTTGTAGGCGAAGAAGCGTTGCCGGCCCGCAAGGCGTGGAATGCAGATCGTCTCGATGAACTCGCCGGGCGCCAGCGCCGTCTTGCGGTATCCGGTAATGAAGTCTTCAACGCTCATGTGTCTTGCGCCGGTCGTCCGGCGCAGGACGACGCGTGCCTCGAGCGCAATGAGGCAGGGCAGCGTGTCGCCGATCGGCGAGGCGGTGGCGAGGTTGCCCGCGATGGTGCCGAGATTGCGGATCTGACGCGAGCCGATGCGGCGCACGAGCGCGCCGAATGCGGGGAAGAGGTCGTCGAGATGGGGCAGCGCCGCGCTGTAGGTGACCGCGCCGCCCAGTTCCAGCGCATCGGCGGTAACGGCGATGTTTTTGAGCTCAGGCACACGCGCAGTCGAGATCACGTCGGTGGGCGACTGCCGCTCCTTGCTGACCAGCAGGCCGAGATCGGTGCCGCCGCCGAGCAGCCAGGCCTGCGGACGCGCGGCCAGTGCGGAGGCGAGCGCGCCAAGACTGCGCGGCGCAGTGAAACCGACTGGTTCGTCGGGCGAGACAGCGAGGCGTTCGGCGTCTTCCTTGGCAAGCGGCTGAACGAATGGCGGGAGGCCGGCGAGCCGACGGCAGGCCTCGATGATCGGGCGGTAGCCCGTGCAGCGACACAAATTGCCGGCAAGCGCCTCGTGAACCGCTGTCTCGGTGATGCGCTCGCCGGCCTGGTGGAAGGCGAACATCGACATGACGAAGCCGGGCGTGCAGAAGCCGCATTGGGTGGCGTCGGTGTCGACGAGGGCCTGCTGGACCGGGTGTAATCCGCCGTCGCCCCGCGCCAGCCCTTCCACGGTCATCACGGACAGACCGTCGAGCTGTCCCACCATCATCAGGCAGCTATTGACCGCCTGGTAGGCGTGCTGGTCCTTGTCCGGGCACGCCACCGCGATGGTGCAGGCGCCGCAATCGCCCTCGGCGCAGCCTTCCTTGGTTCCGGTCAGCCGGGCAACCGTGCGCAGATAGTCGAGCACGCTCATGGTCGGCGACGCACGCTCCTCGCTGCGCCATTCGCCATTCAGCATGAACCGCAGGGCTGGCATCGCCGATCATCCCGCCGCACTCATGGAGGAGCGGAAGGCCCAGCGCGTCATGCGCTTCTCGATCAGCGCGAACAGGGCGTACATGGCGATGCCCTCGATCGCCAGAGCCATCAGGCCGGCGAACACCAGCGGCATCTGGAAATTCGACCCCGCCTGGGTCATGAGGAATCCCAAACCCGCATTGGCGGCGATCGTTTCCGATACGACCGCGCCGACGAAGGCGAGCGTGATCGCGACCTTGAGCGATGCGAACAGGTAGGGCTGGGTCCTGGGTATACCGACCTTGAGCATGATGTCCATCTTACGCGCTCCGAGCGCGCGGAGCACATCCTCCAATTCCGGCTCCATGGTGGCGAGCCCGGTCGCGACATTGACCACGATCGGGAAGAACGAGATGAGAAAGGCGGTGAGGATGGCCGGCACCTCGCCGATGCCGAACCAGATGACAAGGACTGGCACGACCGCGACCTTGGGCACCGAGTTGAAACCGACCATGACCGGATAGAGGCCGCGATAGATCACCCGCGACCAGCCGACGATGAGCCCGAGCACGATTCCGAAGGCCACCGCGATGGCGAAGCCCGCCATCGTCGTCCATAAGGTGACGTAGGAATGGCGCAACACGGGCCGCCAGTACTGCACCATCGCGGCGAAGACTTCGGACGGAGCGGGCAGGATGAAGGGATCGACCTTGAACAGACGACAGACCGCCTCCCACAAAAGAAACATGCCCGCGGTGAACAGCAGAGGCGACAGACGCTCGAGCATCTCCGACCGGTCCGCGCTCTTGTTCACGCCTGCCTCACTTCTGCGATACGGCTGCGCAGCTCGTGGACGATGGCGGTGAAGTCCGGTTCGTAGCAGATCGCGAGATCGCGCGGGCGGGGCAGGTCGACCAGGCGCGAGGTGACGATGCGGCCCGGCCGCGCGCTCATAACGTGGACCGTGTCCGACAGGAACGTGGCCTCGCGGAGGTCGTGGGTGACCAGGATCACGGTGAAGCCGATCTTGTGCCAGACATCGCGCAGCACGCACCACAGCTCCTCGCGCGTGAACGCGTCGAGTGCCGCGAAGGGCTCGTCGAGCATCAGGAGGGCCGGCTGGTGGATGAGCGCCCGACACAGCGAGACGCGCTGCTGCATCCCCCCGGACAGCTCCCAGGGAAAGCGCTCGGCGAAGCCCGCGAGGCCGACGGTTGCCAGCAGCTCATCGGCCTGCGCCTTATATTGCCGGCGCTCGGCACGAAAACGATGGCGATGCGGCTCGACCACCTCGAGCGGCAACAGCACATTGTCGCGGACATTGCGCCAGGGCAGCAGGCTGGGATTCTGGAACGCCATGCCGGCAAGCTTGACCGGCCCGTCGACCGCCTGACCGGCAAGGGCCACCCGGCCCAGCGTCGGGGGCACCAGGCCGGTCACCAGCTTCATCAGGGTCGACTTGCCGCAGCCGGATGGACCGACGACGGCGGCGAACTCGCCGCGCGCGACGCTCAGGGTGGTGCCGGCGAGCGCCGGCACGTCACCCGTAGCGCCGCGATAGGTCAGCGAGACTCCGTCGATCTCGACGAACGCCGACACACTGCTTGGACCGCGGATTAGAGCTTGCGCTCCGCCGCAGGCGGCAGGAACTCGCTGGTGAAAATGTCCTCGGCCTTGGGACGCGCCTTGAAATCGTAGGTCAGCGCGATCTGGTCGATCGACCGCGCCAAACGCGTCATGTCGACGCCGCCGACGCCATGGGCACGTACCCAGGGCGTGACGAAATTGTCGCGCAGCGACATCTTCAGGCGCTCGAGCTCGATCTTCTCGTCACCCGTCTCGTTGCGCTTCATGACCGACTTGATCGCCGATTCCGGATCCTTCACGGTGTCGATGACGCCCTTGATGGTGGCGCGCACAAAGCCCGACACGGCCTTCGGATTGGCCTTGGCATAATCGGGATTGACCATGATGGCGTTGCCGTAGAGCACGAGGCCGTGGTCGGCCATCAGCATGACCTTGATGTCCTGGGCAGCGACGCCCTTCTGCAGCAGGTTGAAGTAGGACGAGAAGGAGAAGCCGGTGATCGCGTCGACCTCGCCCGACGCGAGCATTGGCTCGCGCACGGGGAAACCGACATTGTTGATCTTCACCTTCGAGGCGTCGATGCCGTTCTCCTTGACGAAGGCGTTCCATTGGGCAAACGCGCCATCGGCGGCCGGTGCGCCCAGAATACGGCCCTCGAGGTCCTTGGGCTTGGTGATGCCCGTCTTCGCCACCGTGACGATCGAAAAGGGTGGCCGGTCATAGACCATCATGACCGCTTTGACATCCTTGCCGGGAGTCTGGTCGCGGAACTTGACCAGCGAGTTGATGTCGAAGAAGCCGAGCGGGTAGGTGCCGGCCGCGACGCGCGCAATGCCGGCAACCGAGCCAGGGCCGCTGTCGATCGTGACGTCGAGGCCTTCCGCCTTGTAGTAGCCTTTATCGATCGCGACGAAATAGGGCGCCGATGGGCCCTCGAACTTCCAATCCAGCGCGAATTTGACGGCCGTTTGCGCCGCGGCGCCGCTGGCGAGGCCCCACACGGCCAAGCCCCCCACGGCCAGGCCAACGACTGCACTCATCTTGATCTGCTGCATCATTTTTTGGCTCCCCTGTCCGACATCGTCCCGCATGGCATCACGGCGACACGCATATCATACCGTTACGGCAAATCACGTGCCATGCCGTCAACTTCCTCGATAGGTTGTGTAGCCCCACGGAGTGGCCAGCAGCGGCACATGATAGTGGCCCTCCGGTTCGGCCACGGCGAAGCGGATCGGGACCACGTCGAGGAAGGGCGGATCGGCCTGGCTGACACCGAGTCCGGCGTAATAGGCGCCGAGATGGAAGCGCAGCTCGTAGCGCGCGATCGGCACCGGCCGTCCCCCTATGAGCGGCGTATCGGTGCGTCCGTCGGCGTTGGTGGTGCCGCCGGCAATGACGCGCGCCTCGCCCGCGCCGGCGAGTTCGGCCAGCTCCACTGCCACGCCGTGGGCCGGCCGGCCGCGGTGCGTGTCGAGCACGTGGGTTGACAGACGGCCGTTGACCTTGAGCCGGTCCGCGCCGGTGATGCGCTGGTCGAGACGCAGCGCCGCAATGCGCAGGATCTCGGCGAGGGCGGTCCGGCGCTCGGTCTCGGCGTCGTTCGCCAGGCGGCGTTCGAACTGGGCGAGGATCGATTCCTTGCCATGCCGGCGCACGCAGACGATGAAAGGGAAATCGAAACGCGCCCGGTAGCTGTTGTTCAGGCGGTGGAACCGGTCGAATTCCTCGGGCGACAATCGGTCGAGTCCGGCGCTGCTCTGCTCGGCGGCCGAGGCTGCCGTTAGTTCGCCTGCCCGCGCCGCCTTGCCGGCAAGGTCGGGATGCCCCTCGATGAGCGCACGCTGACGCTTGGCACCGGCGCTGCCGATGGTCGCGGCGAAGGCTTCCATGAGGCGAGGCAGGTCGGCGAAGGGGCGCTGGCCGTGCACGGCTTCGGCGACCCAGGGCGCATTCTCGAAGATGCCGTCGAGCGCCGCGACGAACTCGGCCCGCGCAGATTGGTTGAGCGCCGCAAGCTCGACTGTTCTCGCCGCCGCGCTCATGGTCCTGGCGCTCCCGCGGCGAGCCAATTGGCGATGACGGCGCGCTCGTCCAAGGTCATGTCCGTGATATTGCCGGGTGGCATGGCATGGGAGCGCACCGCAGTGAGCTCGATCTGGCGTGCGTGATTGGCAATGCGCGTCGGTGTATCGAGCAGGATGCCCTTCGGCGCATGGGCAATGCCCGCCCACAGGACCTGATCAGCATGGCACATGCTGCATCGGGAGACGACGACGTCTTCGACGGCGGCGAACCGCGCCGGACCGGCGGCCATTGCGGCTGTCTCCCTCGGACCGGCGGCCGACAGCCAGGCGATGGCCGCCATGCCGGCCGCCACGACCGCCCAGGTCCACCAGGGGCTGCCAAGCCCGGCATGCCGGCTGTTGAAGAAGTGGCGGATCAGCGGCCCGAGCAGCAGCACGATCGCGACGATCAGCCAGTTGTAGCGCGTCGCGAACAGCAGCGGGTAATGCGTGCTGATCATCAGGAACACGACCGGCAGCGTCAGGTAGTTGTTGTGCACCGAGCGCTGCTTGCCCTGCCGGCCCAGCGCCGGGTCGGGCGTGCGGCCGGCCAGCAGGTCGGCGACGATCTTCTTCTGGTTGGGGATGATCACGACGAACACGTTGGCGACCATCATCGTGCCGACCAGCGCGCCGATCTGCACGAAGGCGCCGCGTCCGCCGAACACCTGGACGAACACGTAAGTCAGCACGACCAGGAACACGTAGCCGAGGAGCGCGAGCAAGCGCTCGTTCCTGCCGAGCGGCGAGCGACACAGGACCTCGTAAATCAGCCATGCGCCGAGCAGGCTTGCAAGGCTGGCGGCGACCGCCGCGCCCGGCGTCAATTCGAGGGCGGCCTTGTCGATGAGATAGAGTTCGGCGCTCAGATAGTAGACGACCACGAGCAGCGCCATGCCGCTGAGCCAGGTCGTGTATGCCTCCCACTTGAACCAGGTCAGGTGGTCGGGCAGCCGCGCCGGCGCCACCAGATACTTGAGCATGTGGTAGAAGCCGCCGCCATGGACCTGCCAGGCCTCGCCCTGGACGCCGAGCGGCAATCCCTCGCGCGGGCGCAGGCTGAGATCGAGATGAATGAAATAGAAGGAGCTGCCGATCCAGGCAATGCCGGCCACCACGTGCAGCCAGCGGAGCGTCATGCTCAGCCACTCGACAAGCACGAGATCCATGGTCGCTCCGTTGCCGCCGTGCCGGCCATGGCGAAGGTCGCCGGACGCTGCAATATAGCGGCTGTAGACGGCCCTGCGGAAGCCACCGCGCTCTACCCGGTCCGATCACCATGCGTATCGGTCGGCAGAGTGGTCGGCTATAGTCGGGGTCATGTCGGACCAGGACGCCAAATTCATGCGGCGCGCGATCGCGCTCAGCCTGCGCAATGCGCGCGGCACCGGCGGTGGGCCTTTCGGGGCCGTCGTCGTCCACAAGGGGCGCGTGATCGGCAGCGGCAGCAATCGCGTGACGACGGGCTGCGATCCCACGGCCCATGCCGAGATCGTCGCCATCCGGGCGGCATGCCGGCGGCTGCGTAGCTTCAGCCTTGACGGCGCGACAATCTATTCGAGCTGCGAGCCGTGTCCGATGTGCCTCGCCGCCATCCTGTGGGCACGCATCGACCGGCTGGTGTTTGCGAACACGCGCGCCGATGCGGCGCGCATCGGCTTCGACGACGCCTGGTTCTACCGTCAGGTCGCCTTGCCGCCGGGGCGGCGCGATCTGCCGACGCGACGCCTGCTGCGCGGCGAGGCGCAACAGGCGTTCAAGGCGTGGGCAGCCAATCCGCGGAAGGTGGCGTACTGAGCTCAACTCAGCTTCAAGCGGATCACGTTCCATGACGCAGGCGCCACGGTTGCTTGGACCTTGCTATCGCCAGCTTGGACGCCGGCATGTAAGCGCCGGAGCAAAAATCCCTCACTGAAGCGGCCGGATTGTCCGGTTGCGCCGGAGTAAAAATCCGGCAGCAGATAGCTCTTTGCGGTTTTGGCAGAGGGCGGAGGGATGAAGGGCGTGGAA
>VGDO01000192.1 GCA_016869645.1 Alphaproteobacteria bacterium | reverse complement strand
ATGGCGGGTGTGGCGCTCCTCAATCGATCCGCGATTCGGCTTCGCAACCAGAATCATGAATCGAAATGCGGCTCCGCGCCACATCCGTCGCTCAAAAAGCGCAACTACGATGAATAAGAGCCGCTAGAGCATGAAGCCCGTCGATTGGTGGTGACGTCATGGCAAGCGACTTGGCATTGGCACCGCTCGTTGCCAGCGGCTTCGTGCTCGGCTGGTCGGTCGCCTGGCCGCCCGGTCCGATCAATGCGGAGATCGCCCGGCGCGCCGTGGCGCGCGGTTTCTTCTCGGCGGTCGCGGTCGGCCTGGGCGCCTGCGCCGGCGATGCGCTGTGGGCGCTGGCCGTCGTGCTCGGCGCCGGCTTGCTCGTGCGCGGCCCCGTCATGACCTGGGTGCTCGGCACCGTCAGCGTGGTCCTTCTCCTGGTGCTCGCTTTTCAGTTTCTGCGCGCGGCACTCGCCGGCGCGCGCGCGTGGCGAGGCGGGACCTGGGCCGCGCGCGTGTCGCGCTTCGATTCGGCGCGCGCCGGCTTTCTGCTCGGCCTGGTCACCGCGTTGACCAGCCCGTGGAACGTCGCGTTCTGGATTGCGGTTGCCGGGCGTCCCGACCTCGCGGCGCAAGGCATCGACGCGGCTCTCGTGCTCGCGGCCGCCGTCATCATCGGGGCGGCGACATGGGTGCTGGTCATGGGCACCCTGATCTGCCTGTTTCGCGCCCGGCTCGACGGCCCGCTCTGGGATGTCACCACTCACGGCGCAACCGGATTGCTGATGGTCTATTTTGCGTGGATCACGACCCAGCGACTGTCGGCGCTCTAGACGTTCGCTCGCGGTACCGCCATTCAATTCGGGTTCGCGCCCCGTGTTCCTGATGCCGGGTGATTTGCTATGGTGCGGACGAGATGGGCCGGAACCGGTGTGTGGGAGGAAGCATGAAAGTTCTGTGGGTGTTCGCGCATCCGGAGCCGCGTTCCTTGAGCGGTTCGCTCCGGGATGCGGCACTCGCCGCGCTGACCGGCGCCGGTCACGAGGTCAAACAGTCGGACCTGCACGCCATGAAATGGAAGGCGGTCGCCGACACGGAAGACTTTCCCGCGCGCGACCCGGCCGAGCGGCTCTACTACATGGCGGCGTCGCAGGAAGCGTACCAGGGCGGGACGCAGTCCCGCGATGTGGCGACCGAGCAGGACAAGCTGCTCTGGGCCGATACCGTCATCCTGCAGTTTCCGTTCTGGTGGTTCTCGATGCCGGCGATCCTCAAGGGGTGGATCGACCGCGTCTTCGCCAAGGGCTTCGCTTATGGCCTGCCCGATCCGAAGGTGCCGGGCTGGTCGCGCCGCTATGGCGACGGCGTGCTCACGGGACGGCGGTCGATGCTGGTCATCACCATGTCGGCGCAACCGCCGGCCATGGGACCCCGCGGCCTCGGCGGCAACATCGACGACCTGCTCTTTCCCATTCACCACGGCACGTTGTGGTATTCGGGCATGACGGTGCTGCCGCCCTTCATCGTCAATGGCACGGGACGGATGACGCCGGATCTCTATGCCCAGGCGGAGCGCGCCTTGACCGAGCGATTGCTGACGCTCGACCGGATCAAGCCGATCCCGTTCCGCACGCAGAGCGGCGGCGACTATGACAGTGCCTATTGCCTGAAGCCGGGCCTCGAGGGCGAGGCTCATGGTCTGGCAATCCATCTGCGGCGCGACGGCTGATACCCTTTGCGCCTCGTCAGCTACAACATCCAGTACGGCGTCGGGAAAGACGGCAAGCTCGACCTCGCCCGCGCGATCGGCGCCATTGCCGGCGCTGACATCGTGGCACTCCAAGAGGTCGAGCGGAATTGGCCGAAGAGCGGCATGGCCGATCAACCTGCCGAGATCCAGCGGCTGATGCCGGACTACTACGGCGTCTATGGACCCTTTTTCGACGTCGATGCGAGCCGGCGGGCTGCCGATGGCCGCGTCGAGAACCGGCGCCGTCAGCACGGGATCATGATCCTGTCGCGCTGGCCGATCCGGTCGAGCCGGCTCTTTCCACTGCCCAAGCTCGACAATGTCACCGGCCTCGGCTTCCAGATGGGTATGCTCGAAGGCGTCGTCGACGTACCGGGTCGGCCGCTGCGCGTCTATGCGGTGCACCTTTCCTCGCTCGCATCGGAGGAACGCCTGCTCCAGGCCGAGGAGCTGATGCGGCTATGGCGGCGCACGCCCGCCGAGGGGCCGACCTGGAGCGGCGAGAACATGCTCAGCGGCGTCGACTGGTCGTCGGGCGAGGAACAGCCGCCGTCGCCCGTCGATGCCGTCATGCTCGGCGATTTCAACACCAGGCCAGGCACACCCGAGTACCGTGTCCTGGTCGGCGACCAGCCGGCCGGGCGCGACGGCATCCATTTCCGGATGCGGCTCAGCGACAGCTGGCACCTGGCAGGTGATGGCGGGGCTGGCGTCACCTTTCCGGCGTCGCCCGCCTATCCGGCGGAGCGTTTGGGCGCCGACGGGATTCGCATCGACTATGGCTTCGTCAGCGGCGGACTGGCGCGGCGCGTGACGCGCGCCTGGGTCGACGTGGGCGCTCAGGGCTCCGATCACCAGCCCTACTGGATTGAACTGGCGGACTAGCTCTTGTCGGCGGCTTCCGCTTCGCGCTCGATCGCTTCCATGGCCTCGTCGCTCAGGCCGAAATGATGGCCGATCTCGTGAATCAGCACGTGGCGCACCAGATGGGTCAGATCCTCGTTCTCCTCGCACCAGAAGTCGAGCAGCGGCCGGCGGTAGAGGAAGATGCGGTCGAGATCCTGCGGCTGGTCGCCCGCGCCCTTGTGGTCGAGCGACACGCCGCGATAGAGGCCGAGCAGGTCGAACGGGCTCTCCAGTCCCATGTCGCGCTCCGTCTCCTCGTCGGGGAATTCCTCGACATGGAACACCACGTTGCCGACGTGGCGGCGTAGGCTCTCCGGAATGGTCGCGAATGCCTCGGCCGCGATGGCTTCGATGTCGCTGATGGTCGGGGCTGTCGTGTAGCGCTCCATAGGCGTTTTTTAGCCGACCTGGCGTCGTGAAGCCATGGCCTGCGCGACGCGCTCGCGCGCGCGCCGGCGCGCCTTGGCCTCGAGACGGCGAAACCCGTTGTTCGCGGGGTTGGCAAAGAAGCGGTTGATGATCGTGAGCTGCTCGGCAAGCCAGGTGGCCCCGCCCCGCTCATAGAGCTGGTTGCCGGCATGTTGGTACTTGGTGCAAAGGGCTGTACCGATGCCCGCGAAGCGGCCCGCGTCGATCAGCTTGAGGTAGAGATCGCGATCGTTGAGCAGGCGCAGCGACGCATCGAACCAGCCGACTCGGTTCATCGCCGAGCGTCGCACGGCGATGATCGACAAGGTGACGAACGGATTGCGGCCGACCAGCAGTTGCTCGATCGCGTCATCGCGCGATTTCAATGCGGCGACGCCGAAGCGCACGCTCTGGCCGGTCGCCGAATCGACGGTCATCAGCGCCGTGCGGCTGAGCACGATGCCCGGGTCGCTGGCCATCGCCTTCACCTGGGCGGCGACGTAGCCAGGCTGCCAGGCGTCGTCGTGATCGAGGAAGGCGAGGATCTCCCCGGTGGAGGCGGCGATGCCGACATTGCGCGCCGCACCCGAGCCGACATTGCCAGCGAGGCGCACCAGACGTACGCGCGGAAACCGCGTCGCCACCAGCTGCGTCGTTCCGTCGGTCGAGGCGTCGTCGATGACGACGATCTCGTCCGGCGGCACCGTCTGCGCCTGCGCGCTTTCGATCGCGCGCGCGATGAACGTCTCCCCGTTGTAGGTCGGGATGATGGCGGACACGGTCGTCATGGGGCGCTTCGCTGCCGGGCGTTGGCCACCTTAGCCCAGACTTGATCGGACGACCAAGCCGGGCGAGGCTCGGCGGAGCATGGGCAAAGGAGACGACGATGATAGCCAAGCTCGAAGGGAAGCCACGCGCCGACGCGCTGGCCCGACTGGCGAAATGGCGCGACGTGTCGGGCCGCGACGCGATTCAGCGCGCGCTCAAGTTCAAGGACTTCAACGAGGCCTGGGGCTTCATGGCCCGCGTGGCTCTGATGGCGGAGCGGATGGACCACCACCCGGAATGGTTCAACGTCTACAACCGCGTCGACATCACGCTGTCGACCCATGATTGCGGCGGACTGTCGGAAGGCGATGTGAAGCTCGCGGAATTCATCGACGCGATCGCGCCCTAGACAACCTACCTCGGCTGCATGCGAATGGCGCCATCCAGGCGCACCACCTCGCCGTTGAGCATGACATTGCCGATCATGTGCATGACCAGGCGGGCGTACTCCTCCGGCTTGCCGAAGCGGTTGGGGTAGGGCACGGAGGCGGCGAGGCCGTCCTGGATCTCCTTGGGCATGCCGAGCAGCATCGGCGTGCCGAACAGGCCGGGCGCGATGGCCAGCACGCGGACGCCGAAACGGGCGAATTCGCGCGCTGCCGGGAGCGTGAGCGCTGCGACACCGCCCTTGGAGGACGCATAGGCGGCCTGGCCGACTTGGCCTTCGAAGGCGGCAACGGAAGCGGTCGATACGATCACGCCGCGCTCGCCATCCTCGAGGGGTGCCAGCGCCTGCATGTCGGCGCCGACCAGCCGCATGGCGTTGAACGTCCCGATCAGGTTGATTTCGACCACGCGGCGGAAGGCGTCGAGCTTGAGCGGACCGTCCTTGCCGACGATGCGGCCGGGCGTGGCGACCCCGGCGCAGTTGACGAGGACGCGCGCGGCGCCATGCGCCGACTTGGCGGCCGCCACCGCGGCCTCGGTCTCCGCGGCGTTCGACACGTCGCATTTGAAGGCCTGACCGCCGACTTCCTTGGCGACCTGCTCGGCGCCGGCCATGTTGAGGTCGAACACCGCGACCTTTGCCCCCGCGGCGGCGAGCGCCTTCGCGGTCGCGGCGCCCAGGCCGGAGCCGCCGCCGGTTACGATCGCCGCATGTCCCCGCACATCCATGTCACGCCCCCCTTTGCCTTGACCGGCCGGCTACATAGCAGATCGCCGGCGCCTTTGTCATTCGAGCGGCGGCCTGCGCCGGCGCTCCCTGTTCTTGCGCTTGCGGCCTCCCTGTGATGCGCTTATATCCCCTGACATGAGCAACAATCTGCCCGTGCCCGTCGACCCGGATCGCCTGGAGCGCGATCAGGGCACCGTGCGCACCGGATTCTGGGCGAAGGTCCGCGCCACGCTCGGCCGCGTGCCGTTCCTGGAGCAGGCGATCTCGGCCTTCTACTGCGCCAGCGATCCCGCGACGCCGCTCCACGTCAAGGCGGTGCTGTTCGGCGCGCTCGCCTATTTCGTCATGCCCTTCGACGCGCTGCCCGACGTCGTGGCGCTGCTCGGCTATACCGACGATGCGGCACTGCTGTTTGCCGCGATCCGCACGGTCTCGGCCTACGTCACCGACGAGCACCGCGCCAAGGCGCGCGCCTGGATGGAAAAAGTTCAGGGCTGAACTGCTCGCCCGTTCCGCAGGTCACGGACAGGGCGCGCCCGCGCGCAGCCAGGCGATCGCCGCGGCGTTGAATTCGTCCCTCGTCAAGGGCGGCCGGGCGAGGCCGGCGCCGGGGTTCCACGCCCAGGCCAGGAGCGCATCCTCGGTCATGTGCCGGCCGAGCTGCTCCCGGCTGCGCTTGCCGTTCCTGTCGGGATCCTTGAGCGCCTCGCACAGCGCGCGCGGCTCGGCCTCCCTGAACACCATCGGCGCTTCGGGCGGCGGCATGCGCCAGCCGGGCGCGCCCGGCACCTCGCGGCGCAGCGTCGGCGAGCGTGCGTTCTGCTCGAGATGGCACGTCGCGCATTGCATGGCACCGACGCCCTTGCCCTCGGGCCCGCGCCGCACCGGCGGCTGATGCGCGCTGCCGCGATCGCTTTGCCGCGGCGCGTCGCCCGAGGTGTGGCAGTTCTGACAGCGCGGATGCTGCATGACCTGACGCAACGGCTCGAACAGCGCGGAGTCGGAAGTTTGCGCGGCCGCGGATAGTGCCGGCACCGTCAATGCCGCAGCCAGTGCCCAGGCGCCGGCGGTCGGACGGACGAGCGATCTCAGCGTTCGCTCTCCACATCCTTGGCGGTCGGGTCGCTCACGATGGGCTGATGCATGGGCGGATTGGGCAGTCTCTTCCGGCCGAGCTGCGCTTCGCGCAGCGTGATGTAAAGTGTCGAACCGATGATCACCACCGCGCCGACGAGGCTCCACAGATCCGGCAGCTCGGCAAAGAAGATGACGCCGAACAGCAGGGCGAAAATCAATCGAGAATAGTCGACCGGAACGACGACGGTCGCTTCCCCGACGCTGTAGCTTCTAAACGCGAGGGATTGCGCGAAGGTGCCGATCGCGCCCATCGCCAGAAACATGCCGAGGTCGGGAACAGAAGGGGTACGCCAAGCGAGGAGCGCGGGCACGAAGGTGCACGTTGTCGTGATGACGCCGAAATAGAACATGACCGTCGTCTGGCGCTCCGTCTCGGTCATCTTCTTGATGACACAGGTGTTCACGGCTGAGCCGGCGGCGCTGAGCAGGCCGGCGAGAATGGCAAGGTCCAGGACGTCGAGGCCGGGCCGCACCATGACGAGCACGCCGATGAAACCGATCACGGTGGCGGACCAGCGCCGCCAGCGGACCGTCTCGCCCAGCCACAGGACCGCCAGGAAAATCATGAAAAGCGGCTTGGTGAAGTCGAGCGCCGTCGAGCTGGCGAGCGGCAGGTGCACGATCGCATAGAAGGCGGCGATGATCGCAATCGTGGCGATGCCGCCGCGGACAAGGTGGAGCCCGATGCGTCTGGTGTAGAGGGCGGTGACGCCCTGTGGAACCAGAAACGGCAGGATCGCGATCAAGCCGCCCAGGCAGCGGAAGAAGCTGATCTGCACCGGGTCATAGCGCGCGCCGAGATCCTTGCCGATCACGGCGACGAATGCGTAGAACACGGTCGCCATCAGCGCCCACAGCGCGCCCTGCGTGTTGGGACGGAGCCGCAGGAATCGCTCCTTGATGATGGCGAGCAGACTGGTCATTGTCGCTGGCTGCCGGCTGGCGTGCCGCCCGGCGCATTGCCAGGCGCGTCGGGTGGCGCTTCCGCGGCCTGCGCCTGCTCGGCGATGGCGGCGGCCGCGATGCGTGCGCGGTGCAGCTTGGCTTCGCGGTGCGCCGTGTAGATCGACGCGGCCGCGATGATCGACGCGCCGACCCATGTCCAGGCATCGGTCCGCTCGTCGAACACGAGGTAGGCGATCACCGCCGTGATCGGCAGGCGGACATAGTCGAACACCATGACGAGTGACGCGTCGGCCGCGGCGAAAGCGCGCGCCACGCACCAATGCCCCATGACGCCGCAGATGCCGAGCCCGGCGAGCCAGCCGAGCGCGGTGAGGCTTGGCCAGGTCCAGACAGGAAGCGCGGTCAGGAGCGATACCGGCACGAGGACGAGAGTCAGCCAGGCGACGATCGCAGTCGTCGATTCCGTGCGCGTCAGGCGCTTGACGATGATGACCGACATGGCGGTGGTGAACGCCGACATGAGCATGAGCCCGGTACCGACATCGAAGGTGTCGATGCCGGGCCGGATGATGATCAGGACACCGATGAAGCCGAGGGTGGTCGCCGCCCAGCGGCGCGCCCGCACGACTTCGTGCAGCACCAGGACGGCGAGGAGCGTGCCGAACAACGGCGAGGTGAAGCTGAGCGCCACCATCTGCGACAACGGCATCACAGTGACCGCGTAGAACCATGAGGCCATCGACACGAAGGTGATCAGGCCGCGCACGGTGTAGATGCCGAGCTTGCTGACCCTGATCTCGGCATGGCCGCCGCGAACCATCCACGGCAGCAGGAACAGCAGTGCGAACAGATTGCGGAAGAACAGCGATTCGAACGGGTGCACCGTTTCCGAGGCGTAGCGGATCATGACCGACATGCCGCTCATGACCACGACGCCGGTCAGCATCCAGAATGCGCCTTGCAAGGGGGCGGGCAGACCGGCGATCAGGCGATTCGCCCGCGCCGCCAACGACGTCGCCAATGGCTCGGAGGCAGGCGTGATGGCGCGGTGCGGGAGCTCGGGGTCTCTCATGGCCTCAAGCGACGATCACGATGCATCTTTCGGCCGGCGCTCTACCCCTGGGCAGCTTGCCCGGGCCGGCTGGACCGGGCTATAGGACTGAGGCCGACGGACAGTGTAGGGGCGGTTATGTCCGGAATGAAGGGCCGTGCTCGCATTTCTGGCATGCGCATCCGGCGAAGTTCGGCATCGAGAGCCGGCAGGGGGAAACGATGGAAAGACCGCTCTGGCAGCCGAGCGCCGAACGCATCGCGGCGACCAACCTCGTGCGCTTCATCGCGGCAGTCGAGCGCGAGTGGGGTTACAGGGGCGGGGCCGACTACCGGGCGTTGCACCGCTGGTCAATCGAGAACCCCGACAAGTTCTGGCGCTCGATCTGGTCGTTCTGCGGCGTCATCGCCGAGACCCAGGGCGGCCGAATCCTGGTCGACCGGGACAAGATGCCCGGCGCGCAGTATTTTCCCGATGCCAAGCTGAACTTCGCCGAGAATCTGCTGCGCCGGCGCGACGATGGCGATGCCATCGTGTTCTGGGGTGAGGACAAGGTGAAGCGTCGGCTCAGCCACCGCGAGCTCTTCGACATGATCGCGCGCCTGGCGAGTGCCTTCCTGGCCGAAGGCGTCGGCGTCGGCGACCGCGTTGCCGGCTACATGCCCAACATGCCCGAGACGATCGCCGCCATGCTGGCCGCCACCGCGATCGGTGCGGTCTGGTCGTCCTGCTCGCCCGATTTCGGCGTGCGCGGCGTGCTCGACCGCTTCGGCCAGATCGAGCCGAAGATCCTGGTGGCCGCCGAAGGTTACTACTACAACGGCAAGGCGTTCGACAGCCTCGACAAGGTGCGCGACATCCTGGCCGAGCTGCCGACCGTGAAGCGCACGGTCATCGTGCCCTATACGCGCGAGCGGCCGGATCTCGCCGCAATCCGCGACGGCGTGATGCTGTCCGACTATGTCGCCAGGCATCAGGCAGGCAACATCCCCTTTGCGCGGCTCCCGTTCAACCATCCGCTCTACATCATGTTCTCCTCGGGCACGACGGGGGTGCCCAAATGCATCGTGCACGGCGCGGGCGGCACTCTGCTGCAGCACCTCAAGGAGCATCAACTCCAGTCCGACGTGCGCAAGGGCGACCGCGTCTTCTACTTTACGACCTGCGGCTGGATGATGTGGAACTGGCTCGTTTCGGGCCTTGCCTCGGATGCGACGCTGCTGCTCTACGACGGCTCGCCGTTCCATCCCACGGGCAACATCATCTTCGACTACGCCGATGCCGAGCGCATGACGCTGTTCGGCACCTCGGCCAAGTACATCGATGCGCTAGGCAAGGCCGGCCTCGAGCCGATCAAGACGCACAAGCTCGCGACCGTGCGGACCATGACCTCGACCGGATCGCCGCTGGCGCCGGAGGGTTTCGACTACGTCTATCGCAGCATCAAGAAGGACATGTGCCTGTCGTCGATCTCGGGCGGCACGGATATCGTGTCGTGCTTCGTGCTCGGCAATCCGATCGGCCCGGTCTGGAAGGGCGAGATCCAGGCACTGGGCCTCGGCATGGCGGTGGCCGCTTGGGACGACGACGGCAAGCCGCTTCCGCCCGGCGAGAAAGGCGAGCTCGTATGCACCGTGCCGTTTCCGTCGATGCCGATCGGCTTCTGGAACGATCCGGACGGCGCCAAGTACCACGCGGCCTATTTCGACAAGTTCCCGAACATCTGGTGCCATGGCGACTATGTCGCCATCACCGAACATGGCGGCATGATCATCTACGGCCGATCCGACGCGGTGCTCAACCCGGGCGGCGTGCGCATCGGCACGGCCGAGATCTACCGCCAGGTCGAGCAGGTCGACGAGGTGCTCGAGAGCCTGGTGATCGGCCAGGATTGGGACAACGACGTGCGCGTCGTCCTGTTCGTCAAATTGCGCGACGGCGTCCAACTCGACGCGGCCCTTCAGGACAAGATCCGGAAGCAGATCCGGGCCAACACCACGCCGCGCCACGTGCCGGCCAAGATCGTCCAGGTCGCCGACATTCCGCGCACCAAGAGCGGCAAGATCGTCGAGCTCGCCGTGCGCAATGTCGTGCACGGACGGCCGGTCAAGAACGTCGAGGCGCTGGCCAATCCGGACGCGCTCGATCTGTACCGCGGACTGGCAGAGCTTGCTGTTTGACCGACGTTTCCGATTGCCGGTACCTTACATGGCAGTGCCGGCACTGAAGCGACGCACGGTGCCGTCGCGAGGTTGGTAGGAATTGAGAGTGGCGTAGTCTCCGGGGTGTTTCAACCTCGAATCGCCCGGCATTGAAGGGCCGGACTGGAGACCACGCCATGACAAGCATTACCACGAAGCCTGG
>VGDO01000191.1 GCA_016869645.1 Alphaproteobacteria bacterium | reverse complement strand
GCTCAACGCCCGTATCAACCGTTACCGTCGTCATGTGCCCTCATTGATTCGCAAATCAATGGGCACACCATCTCACGCGTAACGGCGCACCGTAAGGCGGCCTCTACCGGACGCGTACGAATCAGGCAACGTGACGATCGACAGCGCAGCAGCAGCTCACTTGCTGGCATTCACAAAGATCTTTCGATAGATCGACGACAATTTCACTTCTCCTTGTAATGCAGCAGCCCAGCGCTGCCCTTGGGCGGATGCTTGGCGAGCGCGGCTTCGTTGGGCTCGGTGCCCCAGCCCGGCGTGTCGGGCACGATGAGGTGACCGTCCTCGATCCTGGGCACGGCCGTGAAGATCTCGCGGTCCCAGGGAATGCGGTCGATGTCGATCTCCATGATGCGCAGATTGGGCAATGCGGTCGCGAAATGCGCATTCATCATCGTGCTGAGATGGCCGTAGAAATTGTGCGGCGCGACGTTGACCTCATGGGCGTCGGCGGCGGCCGCGATCTTCATCGATTGCCATACGCCGTTCCACACCGCGTCGACGATCGCGACGTCCATCGCCTGCTCGCGGAAGAAGGGCAGGAACTGCTGCAGGCCGAGCAGCGTCTCGCAGGAGCTGATCGGGTGCGCACTGTGGCTGCGGATATGGGCGAGCGCCTGGGGATTGCGGCTGTCGATCTCGACCCAGAACAGGTCGAGATCGGCGATCGCGCGCAGGATCTCGAGAAACCCCTCGGTCTTGGCGTTGAAGTTGAGGTCGAGCAGGATGTCGATATCGGGCCCGGCGCCGTCGCGGAACGCCTCGAGATGGGCGCGCAGGTGGCGCAGCACATCCCGGTCGACATTGAGCGCGGGCTGGAACGGCACGCCGAACCCCGGCCGCCAGCCGCGCAGCCGGCCCTCGTGCGGCACGAAGATGTTGGTCTTGAGCGCGCGGTAGCCCTTGCTGCGCACCTCCGCACCCATGGCCTTGACGCCGTCGAGATCGGTGATCGCCGGCTTGTACCAGGTCGGGTGGTTGATGCGCCATGTCGCGCAATGCGACCAGTAGAGCGGGATGCGGTCGCGCAGCTTGCCGCCGAGCAGCTCGTAGCACGGCACGCCCAGCAGCTTCGCCTTGGCGTCGAGCAGCGCGTTCTCGATGGCGCCCAATCCCTCGGCGACGACGCCGCCCGCCGCGGGACGTGTCAGGCCGAAGAGCTCGGCGAAGATGCGCTCATGGCGCGCCACCTCCTGTCCGATCACGCGTTCGCTCAGCCGCTCGATCACGCGCGCGACGCCGGGCGAGCCGAAGCCTTCGTCGAATTCGCTCCAGCCGACGATGCCGCGATCGGTCGTGAGCTTGAGAAAATGGTAGTTGCGCCAGCCCGCGTCGCAGGCGAGCAGGTGCAGCCCCGTCACCTTCATGAGTCATTCCTTTCGTAGAGGCGTTCGAACATCGGAACCGTTCGCGTCGCCAGCGCGACGTCGGCTTGGGCGGCGCGCGTGATCTCCGCCGTGATCGACTTGAACTCCGCCAGCACCGCCGCCTCGTCGAAGGCGAGCACCCGGCCGTCGCGGTAGACCCAGCGTCCGTCGACCATCACGGCGGAGACGGCCTCGGGGCCGGCATGCTGCACCAGGCCGACGAGATTGGGCGCCAGCGCCACCATCGTGGCGCCGCCGCCGTCGACCACGACGAGGTCGGCCTTCATGCCCCTGGCGATCTGCCCGGTCTCGGCCGCGAGGCCGAGCGCACGCGCGCCGCCCGATGTCGCCATATCGAAGATTGCGCCGGCTTCGGGCCAGTCGCGGCTCGGCAGCACCGGCCGCGGCAGCATGAGTGCCGTCCTCATGACGTCGAACATGTTGAGGCGGCCGCCCGAATTGGCCGAGTCCGTGCCCAGCGCCACGGCGATGCCGTGCCGGCGATAGTCGGCCAGCGGCATGACCCCGCTGCCGAGCATGAAATTGCTCGTCGGGTTGTGCACCACGGTCACGCCGCGCCGGGCCAGCAGCTCGCGTTCGGAATCGAGTGTCCAGACCGCATGGGCGACCGAGAGGCGCTCGTTGAGCAGGCCGAGGCGATCCATCTCGCCGACCGTGCCGCCCGGCGCGGTCGATCGCCCGTGGCGTGCCTGCGGCAGCGTCTCCAGCAGATGGGTATGGACGTGCAGGTCGAGCTCGACGGCAAGTCGTCGCCAGAGCGCGAGTAATTCCGGAGAGCAGCGCTGCGGTGCGTTGGGGCCGAGCAGGATGCGGATGCGGCCGGCGCGGCCCTGCCAAGCGCCGACAAGAGCGCGGATGCGCTGCTCGACCTCGTCGCTTGGCAAGGGACCGGCGCCTTCCCACGCGCGGCGGACATCTTCGGGCAGCGCGACGCCGAGGATGTCGTGATCGAAACGATCATGGATGAACGGCGCGAAGCCGGCCCGCATGCCCGATTCCTCGTAAGCACCCAGCATCGCCTCGGCCACGCGGACATACGGGAAGTGATCGAGCACGGTCGTCACGCCGGCGCGCATCATCTCCGCGGCACCGATCAGAACGGCAAGACGGAGCGCAGCGGGCGTAAGGCTGCGGCCATAGGCGACCGTGTAGAGGGCCCATTGCTCGAGCGGCAGCGCATTCTCCGTGCCGCGCAGCACATTGCCATAGGCGTGGTGGTGAGCATTGATCAGCCCGGGCATCACGATGCGTCCAGCCAGGTCGATGCGCTCGGCCGCTGTTGCGGCGGCAATTTCTGCGCGATCGGTCAGCACCGCGGCAATCCGGTCGCCGTCGATCAGAACTGCGCCCGCCGGCAGCTCGGCACGCGTTGCCTGGCCCGGCACGACGAGCCGCGCATTGTGAAGCAGAAGAGGTCGCTTTTCGTTCATCGTCACCTACCAGGCCGCGACGCCGCCGGCCATCGGATCGCTGGCAGCCGCCCAGCCCTCGGCCTCGCGCCAGACGCCGGACGGGCGTCCGAACCCGCCATTCGCCTGGCGTGCGTCGACGATCTCGACGCGATGGCCCATGGCGGCCAGCTCGGTGCGCACCGCAAGGGGAATGCGGCTGTCGGCGAGCAGCGCCTCGCCCTGGTGGTGGACGCGCGGTGCTTCGAGCGCCGCCTGCGCGCCGATGCCGAAATCGGTTTTCAGTACGAAGGGATGCAGGACCGCGGTTGCAATGCGATAGCCGCCCGATCCGGCGAGCGCGCCCGTGGCCCTCGTCTCGTCGCAGGCGATCAGAACCGGTGCGGCGTAGAGCGGCATGCGCCCCGGGCCGATCGAGTTCAGGCGATCCTCGCGCAGATCGAACCACTGCATGGCATTGCCGAGCAGGATGCCCGTATCCGGCACCATGACCAGCGAGCCGAAGCTGCTGCCGACGCTGGTGATCAGCGATACCACCATGCCCTGCTGGTCGACGGCACAGATCTGCGTCGTACCCTCGAAGGGCGGTGGCGGCTCGGCGCCGCGCTGCGCCTGAAACTCCCAGGGATCGCCGGGACGAATGGCGGGCTGCGCACGACCGACGGCAATGCGTTGCGCCACGTGCGCGGCGTAATCCTTGTCCGCCAGCCCGTCGAGCGGCGTCGGCAGATGAGCGGGATCTCCGGCGAAGGTGAGGTTGTCGACGAAGGCCTGCGCAAGGGCTTCGGCGAACAGATGGCGAAAGCGCGCTGTCTCGTAATCCGCGCCGGCGACGTCGAGACGTTCGAGAATGTTCAGCATCTCGACGGAAATCAGGTCGCCACAGGTGACGTAGCCATGACCGCGATAGCGACAGACCGGTTGGGCGAAGACATGAGGACGATAATGCGCGAGATCGCGCGCCGTGAGCACGCCGCCATGGGCGCTCATGTCGCGCTCGATCGCGTCGGCAATCGGCCCGGCGTAGAACGCCGCGGCGCCGTGATCGCGGATTTGGCGCAGGCTGCGCGCCATGGCGGTGAAGTCGAGGCGATCGCCCGCCGACGACCATGTCTTGGCATGCGGTGGCAGACCGTCGCGCAATAGCCAGGACGCGGCAGAGGGATAGCCGCGGAGCTCGAGCGCGCGCGTGGCGATCTGGGCGGCAAGGCGCGCGTCGACCGTCAGGCCGGCGTCCGCGAGGTCGATCGCCGGTCCGACCAGATCGGACCATGCCATCTTGCCGAACCGTTGGTGCGCCTCGTCCAGCCCGGCGATCGCGCCGGGGATGCCGACGGACAAGTGCCCCGTCGTGCCGATCGAGCCGGACCTGGTGCCGCCCGCATTCTGGCGATGTGTCATCGCCTGGCGATAGCGCTCGGCCGTGGCGCCGGCAGGCGCGCGGATGAAGTGGTCGATCCCGACGGCGATGCGACGATCCGGCAGATAGATCGACATGCGGCCATGTCCGCCGATGCCGCACATGCCCGGTTCGACGACGAAGGAGGCGAAGGCGGCCGCGATGACGGCATCGACCGCATTGCCGCCGCGCTTGAGCGTGTCGAGGCCAACATCGGCCGCCGCCTGATGACCGGCCGCGACCGCCCCGTTGCCGCCATGAACGGGCACGCGCGCGAGTGCGACCGTGCCCGGGTCGATCGAGGGCATCAGAATCCCGCCGCGGCAGTGCCCCAGGCGGGCCCGGTTCCGGCACGCATCACCCGCGTGCGCGGATCGGCCGTGATCACGGTCACGCGGCCGAAAGCGTTGAGGCCCGGACTGTCCTGCTGGATCACCACATCGTGACCGAGTTCCACCAGCCGGTCGCGCACCTCCGGCGCGATGCGCGCGTCGACGAAGGTGTCCTGTCCCTGGCAATGGACGCGGGGCGCGTCGACGGAAGCCTGCGCGCCCATGCCGAAATCGACATGGTGGACCAGCGCGTGCAGCACCGCTGTCTGGATCCGATAACCGCCCGAACCGCAGCCGGCGAACACCGCCGCACCATCGTGCGCGGCGATCAGCGCGGGCGCGGCGAAGATCGGCATCTTGCCGGGCGCAATGGCGTTCGCCTGATCCGGACGTGGATCGAAATTCTGCATCGAATTGTTGAGCAGGACGCCGGTCTCCGGCACGAGCACCATCGAGCCGAAGCTGCCGGTCAGGCTGGTGATCAGGCTGGCCATGTTGCCGTCGCGATCCATGGCTGCCATCTGGCTCGTGCCGCCGAGCCGCGCCATGGCAGGAGCCGTGTGGACGATCTCGGGTGCGAGAGCATCCATCTCGAATGGCCATGGATCGGCCGGCTGGACCGGACGGGGAAGGGCGCGATCGAGCGAGAGAGCGGCCGCGCGATGCCGGCCGAATGCCGGATTGGTCAGGCCGTTGACCGGGCTGCGCACATGCTCGGGGTCGCCGAAATGAGTCATGTTGTCGACGAAGGCAACCGCCAGAGCTTCGGCCATGAGATGGCGGAAGGCGGCGCTGTCGGGTCCGAGCGCGCGCAGGTCGAAGGCGTCGAGGATATTCAGAGCTTCGTAGGCGACCTGGTCGTAAGCCGAGACATAGGCATGGCCGCGGTACTCGGCGAGCGTCTCCCTGATGATGCGCGGCCGATAGGCGGACAGGTCGGCAGCGGTGAGAATGCCGCCATGGGCGCGGCATTCGCGCTCGATCGCGTCGGCCACCGGCCCGGCGTGAAAGCCGGCGGCGCCACGGTCGGCAATACGCTTCAAGGTGCGCGCCAGATCGCGGCAGTCGAGCCGGTCGCCACCGCCCATCTGGCCGGGTGCCTTCGGAGGTGCGCCATTGCGCAGGAGCAATCCGGCGAGAGCGGGAAACCGGCTGATGTCGGTCAATCGGTCGGCGATGGTCTGGACCAATTGCCAGGTCACGGGCAGGCCCGCCTCGGCTGCGCTGATGGCGGGCTCGAGCACGCGCGCGAGCGGCAGGCTTCCATAGGCTTCGTGTGCGGCGCACAGCCCGGCGACCGCGCCGGGCACGGCCGGCGACAAGTGCCCGAGCTCCGCCTTCATGCCCTCGGTGTAAGGGAAGCCGTAGTACTTCATCGGCTTCGATCGATCGATCGCGAACATGTCGGGCCTGGCCGCCGCCGGACCGCGCACATAGTGATCGACGGTGACGAACTCGCGCGATCGCGCGAGGAAGAGGGCCAGGTGGCCGTAGCCACCGACGCCGCAACTCGCGGGCTCGACGACGAAACCGGTGAAGGCGGCGGCGACCATGGCGTCGATGGCATTGCCGCCGGCCTTCAGCATGGCGACGCCGGCTTCGCACTCCAGCGCGTGGCCGCCGACGACGAGGCCGTTCTCGACGGCGATCTCGTCGCGTGTGGCGACCATCCGGCTGGCGATCACGGCCCCGTCTCCCGCATTGAGACCGGGATTAGAGACAGTGCCAGCCACAGTGACAAGCGGTATATTGCCGTCAAAGGCCGAACACGAAGAACGCACGAACGGCCATCGCGACGGCAAGGAGGCCATCCCATGACTGCGCGCCCGCACCCCTACATCGACGAGCTCAAGAAGGTGTTGGCCGATCGGCGCTGCGATCGGCGCGAGTTCCTGCGCACGGCGACGCTGCTCGGCGTCTCGGCTGGTGCCGCCTACGCATTCCTCGGCGAGAGCGATGCTGCGGCGCAGACGGCGGCGCCGCGCAGGGGCGGCTCGTTGCGCATCGCCGCGCGCGTGCGCGAGATCGGCCATCCCCATGCCATGAGCAACGTGCCGAGCAGCAATCTCGCGCGCCAGGTCGTCGACTATCTGGCCGTGACCGGTCCCGACAACATCACGCGGCCTGCGCTCGTGCAGAGCTGGCGGCCGAGCGAGGATCTCAAGACCTGGACGCTGAACCTGCGCCGCGACGTGACGTGGCGCAGCGGCCGGAAGTTCACCGCTGACGACGTGGTATGGAACCTCAAGAGCCTGCTCGATCCCAAGACCGGCTCGTCGGTGCTCGGCCTGATGAAGGGCTACATGTTGACCGACGTCGCCACGGGCGAGAAGGATGCGCAGGGCAACCCGCGCATGACCTCCCGCCTGTGGGACGCGAACGCGATCGAGAGAGTCGACGACTTCACGGTGCGGCTCAATCTGAAGGTGCCGCAGCTCGCCGTGCCGGAGCACCTGTTCCATTACCCGGCTGTCATGATCGATCCCGAGGGCGGCAACAAGTTCGCTGTCGGCATGAACGGCACCGGCCCGTTCGAGCTGGTCGAATACGACGTCACCAAGCGAGCGGTGATTCGCGCGCGCAAGAACTATTGGGGCGTCGGCCCCTATTTGGACGAGGTGATGTTCGTCGATCTCGGCGACGATCCCGGCGCCGAGATCGCAGCACTGGTCTCGCGCCAGATCATGACCATCGTGACCGCCGCGCAGTCCCAGCTTCCCGCCTTGAAGAGCCTTCCGGGCCTCGACTTCTACGTGACCAAGACGGCGGCGACCGTGCATGCGCGCATGCAGCCCGTGGCGCCCTTCACCGACAAGCGCATCGTCAGGGCGATGCGCTACGCGGTCGACAACGACAAGGTGACCGAGGTCACGTTCGGCGACATCGGCTATCGCGCCGAGCACCACCATGTCAGCCCGGTGCATCCGGAATATGCCGACATGCCGCCCTTCAAGCGCGACCTCGCCAAGGCCAAGCAGCTGTTGACCGAGGCTGGCTATCCCAACGGCATCGACATTCCCATGCCGATGACCGTGTCGACGAGCTGGCAGAAGGACACCGCCCAGGCGCTGGTCGCGCAATGGGCCGAGGCGGGCATCCGCGTCAAGCTCGACGTGCTGCCGAGCACGGAATGGAACAAGGTGTGGAACAAGGCGCCGTTCGCGTGCGGCGACTGGAGCCATCGTCCGCTCGGCGTCATGTGCCTGGCGCTCGCCTACCGTACCGGCGTGCCATGGAACGAATCACACTTTGCCAATCCGGAATTCGATCGCCTGCTTGATCAGGCGGAATCGACGGCTGATGTCGAGAAGCGGCGCGCCGTGGTCAAGCGGCTGCAGCAGATCCTCCAGGAGGACGGCCCGCTGGTTCAGCCGGTCTTCCGCTCGGTCTTCACCTTCGCGGACAAGAAGCTCAAGGGCATGACCGTGCACCCGACGCAATACTGCTTCTGCAATGAGTGGTGGCTCGAGGCTTAGGGAAGACGCTGCACCGCCTGGATGCGATCGCCCGTTGCCGGATGGGTGGCGAAGAATCCGCCACCGCTGCCGCCTGAGGTCTGCTGAATCCAGGTGAGCGTGTTCGCCATCACGGCCTTGCCGTCATAGCCCGCGCGCTTGAGGATCGCCACGCCATGGGCGTCCGCCTCGGTTTCCTCGCCGCGGCTGTAGCCATTGGCGAGGAGCTGGCCTGCGATCGGCGTGAAGGCACCGGAGCCGGGAAAGAATTCGTCGAGCAGGCCGATGCCGAGCGACAGGCCGGTGTGGAGCGCCTGCTGCTTGGCGACATGGCCGAGGTCGGCGTGCGCCACCTCATGAGCCATGACTCCGCGCAACTGCTCGTCGCTGGCTTTCTGAAGAAGCCCGGTCGTCACATAGAACTCGCCGCCGCCGGCATTGGCCGCATTGATGCCGGGATCGTCGAGC
This sequence comes from Alphaproteobacteria bacterium, assembly GCA_016869645.1. Classification (GTDB taxonomy): domain Bacteria; phylum Pseudomonadota; class Alphaproteobacteria; order SHVW01; family SHVW01; genus SHVW01. Next base: position 1,984 of record VGDO01000191.1, on the reverse strand, counting down.
AGGCCGATTTTGACCTGCTCGAACGGAATTGGGCGGTTCATGTGCTGGATGAGCGGCTTCATGATGTCCTGCAGCCGCCTGGCCTGCGTGGCATCCAATTGGCCGGTCTTCGGCAGCTCCGCCTGTTGCTCATTCTGGGGCTGCGGGGCAGGGGCTCGGCTTGCCCTGTCGCCGCCGCCACCCAAGCCTCCGCCGACGGCGCATCCGGCAAGCAGCAATGCCAGCATGGCGACCAGGGCGTAGCTCAGCCGCGGCAGGTGTCTCATGTTCAGCTCCAATGAAAGCCGGCGGCATGGCGCGGCCGCAGGTGGGGAAAACCGTCGATGGCAACGAGTGATGCCCCTCATGGTTCCCAGGCATGAAGGGCGCTCACATTGCCGTGCGGAAGCATGCCCCCTATCCTTGCGGAAACGGCGAAGGAGGGGGCAATGAGATTGGCGAGAATCGCATGTACGGCCGGACTGGCGGGATTGTTCGCAGCCGCTCTCGGTGCGCCTGCTGCTCATGCTCAAGGCAACCTGGTTCTCTATTGCGCCAATGTCGACGATTGGTGCCGCGTCATGGTGCCAGCCTTCGAGCGCAAGACCGGCATCAAGGTCGCCATGACGCGCAAGAGCTCCGGCGAGGTCTTTGCCCAGATCAAGGCTGAAGCGTCGAATCCCAAGGCGGATCTGTGGTGGGGCGGCACCGGCGATCCGCATGTCCAGGCCGCGGAAGAGGGGCTGACGCTCGAGTACAAGTCGCCAAACCTGTCTCAGCTTCACGACTGGGGCGTGCGCCAATGGGAGCAGACCAAGGGCCGCACGGTCGGCATCTTCGCCGGCGCCATGGGCTTCGGCTTCAACACGAAGCTGCTCGCGGACAAGAAGATCCCCGAGCCGGCCTGCTGGGCCGACCTTCTCGATCCGCGCTTCAAGGACGAGGTGCAGGTGGCCGATCCGAACTCGGCGGGCACCGCCTACAACGCGCTAGCGACGATCGTGCAGCTCATGGGCGAGGACCAAGGCTTCGACTACATGAAGAAGCTGCACCGCAACGTCAACCAGTACACCAAGTCAGGCGCGGCGCCGGCCAAGGCGGTCAGCCTGGGCGAGACGGCGGTCGGCATCAACTTCCAGCACGACCTCGTGCCCTTCGTGCGCGACGGCGCGCCGATGAAGATCGTCTCGCCTTGCGAAGGGACCGGCTACGAGATCGGTTCGATGTCGATTATCAAGGGCGCGCGCAATCTCAAGGAGGCGCAGGCCTGGTACGACTGGGCATTGAGCACGGAGGCGCAGGAGACGGGTCCGCTCGCGGGCGTGTCCTACCAGGTGCCGGCCAACAAGGCTGCGCGCACCGCGAAGGAAGCGCCCGATTTCTCCAAGATCAAATTCATCAACTATGATTTCGCCAAGTACGGCTCGTCGGAGGTGCGCAGGCACCTGCTGGCGAAATGGACGGCAGAGGTCAAGAACCAGCCGAAATGACGCCGCTTTAGCCCGGGCAATAGGTGTACCGGGGCACGGTTGTGAGACAGTTCGCTGCGCCGGTTACGCTGCCAATTTGAACTCCGTGGCGGCTTCGGATGCAAGGGCCTTCTGTTCGGCCCTGATCTGATTGGGCGTCTTGTGCCCATGGCGCTCCCGCAGCCACGAGGCGTTATAGAGATCGGCGAACTCGGCGAGCCCCTTGCGAAGTGCCTCAACGGTCGGGAAGTACCGGACCCATAGCAGTTGCTCCTTCAGCGTCTTGATGATCCTCTCCGCCACGCCGTTGCCCTCTGGCTGGCGCACGAAGGCGGGCGAACTTTCGATCCCGAGGAATTCGATCTCGTCCTGGAAGTCATCGGCGAGGTAGTTAGAACCGTTGTCGTGGCGAAGGATCAGACCGGCCGCAACGTTTTCCTTCACCGCACCAAAGTGCTTCGCCACCCCCTGCCGGATTGGCTCGAGGGCCTCCCAGCGGCTGGCGCTGGAAGAGGCGTGGGTTCCGACCAGCTCGC
>VGDO01000190.1 GCA_016869645.1 Alphaproteobacteria bacterium | reverse complement strand
ATCGCTGCTCGCCGATCTCGCCACGCTCACCCGCAACACCGTCCGCTTCGGCCGCGCAGCCTCCTTCCCGGTGCTCGCCACCCCGACCGAAATCCAGCGCCGCGCACTCGATCTGCTCGCCGTCAAGCCCAGCCTGTAGTCAGGACCCGCAGACAAACGCGAGTCACATCAGTGGCTTGGTCAAAATTCGGGCAAAGTTCAGTCTAGAGATCGAGGCGTCGGACGCCCGAACGATCGTGCTCGTCCTCGGCTCCCTCGCGATGCGAGGCGTTGACAGCGTGTGCTTCCGCCCACTCGCGCATGCGCGCGAACTGGTCGCTGCGCAGCTTGGCGATCGGCACAAGGCGCTTGAGCACGGCCTGGAGGTCGCCCATATCCAGGTCGATCTTGGCGTCCTTCTTGGCGACGCGGCGGAAATAGGATTCGATCATGGCGTCGGCAATCCATGCCTCGATCTCCGCGCCGGTCAGCGAAATGCCCGGGCCGAAGCCGCGCTCGCCTGACAGCTCGACCAGCTTGGCCACGTCGTAGTCGTTTGGATTGCGATTATGCTTGCTGAGATGGATGCGCAGGATGGCTTCGCGCTCGGCGTCGTCGGGCAAGTCGACGAAAAAGATTTCATCGAATCGGCCCTTGCGCAGAAACTCGGACGGCAGCGCCGAGATGTCGTTCGATGTGGCGAAGATGAACACGCCGGCCTTCTTCTCCTGCATCCAGGTCAGCAGCGTGCCGAACACGCGCAAAGACACGCCGCTGTCGCCCACGGCGTGACCCGAGCTGTGCGCCACACCCTTTTCGATCTCGTCGATCCATAGCACGCAGGGGGCGATCGCCTCGCAGGTGGCGAGCGCGAAGCGAATGTTTTCCTCGGACGACCCGACGAGCGAGGAGAAGACCTTGCCCATGTCGAGCTTGACCAGGGGCATGCGCCAACAGCCCGCCACGCATTTTGCCGACAGGGATTTGCCGCAGCCGGGAATGCCGGTCAGCAGGACGCCGCGCGGCGTCGAGACGCCGTAGTCGCGGGCTTGCTGGGTGAAGCCAAGCCGGCGAATCGAAAGCCATTTCTTGAGGACCTCGAGCCCGCCGACGTCCTGGATAGTCAGGTCTTTGGTGTCGATGTATTCGAGGATGCCCGCCTTCCGGATGATCTGGCGCTTCTCGTCCAGGATGAAGTGGATATCGGAGCGGTCGAGCGTCATGTCGTCGACCAGCGCCTTGGCCAGGCAGTTCTCGATCTCCGCCATCGTCAGTCCGATGCAGGCATCGACCAGCGACGCCACCAGGCTCGGATGTGCGTCGATCGTCACGCGCTTGCTCGTGCCGACCCGCTCCATGAACGCCTCGACATACCGCGTGATCGTCTCGCGATCGGGCAATGGGAAGTCGATGAGCGTCACTTCCTTTTCGAGCTCGAGGGGCAGGTCGGTGCTGGGCGAGAGCAAGATGCAGGTCGCGCGATAGCCGCGCGTGCGGATGTTCATCGCCAGTTCGCGCAGTCGCCGGCGATTGACGGCATCGGTAGGACGCGGCCCCAGATGCGGATGCGGATCGAGAAAGACGAAGGCCTTGTGGCTCTTGCTGGTCTTGACCGAGTGCTCGCAGAAATCGAGAGCGGCGCGGAAATCGGTCAGCGATTCGCGCAGTCCCTTGCCCCGCTTGTCGTCCTGGAAGTCGGCCCCGACCACGCCGCGCGTGCTGCTCCAGACATAGACCTCGTGCTGCATCCTGCTCAGCACGTCGACGATGACCTTGAGGGCGCGGTCCTCCTCGTAGGTAACGACCTGCAGGACGGGGAATCGTGCATGGACGAGATCGCTCAGCGTCTTTTCGAAGGCGGTTGTAGTTAGCGGCATCATCATGGCGAGGGTCTGCTGCGAGGAATTGGCCGGCTGGCTAAACTTGGCCGTTTGGTCACGCACCAAGTTACGGTGCGGGGCGTCGCGATCCATGACCTAGATCAATCGAGGGCGGCTGGCTGCGGGACCGGTCCTGGCAACAGGGGCGGCCAAAACGGCTGCTTTTGGGGCCAGCCGTCGTCGGCTGCATCAGGGCAAGGCGTCGGCCGGGCGGGGCGCTCGGCCGGCCGCGTCTTGACCTTCGCTGTGCCGGCATACCCATATAGGCGCATGAGCCTCGTTCCCGCCACGACCACGCTGACGCGTCGGTCGCTTCCCGTGGTCGGCATGACCTGCGCCTCCTGCACGGGACGGGTGGAGCGCGCGCTCAGGTCCGTGCCAGGCGTGGCCGATGCCGCCGTCAACCTTGCGACCGAGCAGGCCGAGGTTTCCTTTGACGCTGGCCGGGTGACGGCCGCTGACCTGGTTCAGGCGGTCGAACGGGCTGGTTACGAGGTGGCGCAGCGGGAGTTCGACCTGAAAATCGAGGGCATGACCTGCGCCGCCTGCGCCGGGCGTGTCGAGCGGGCGCTGGCCGCCGTCGCCGGCGTGGGCCATGCGACGGTCAATCTCGCAACCGAGCGCGCGCACGTCGCGGCTGCGCCGGGTACCGCGCTGGCCGATCTGGTGCTCGCCATCGACCGTGCCGGCTACGGCGCACGTCCGCTCGATAGCGGAGACGCCGCCGCGGCGAGCGAGCGCCAGGAGGCCGAACGACTGCGGCGCGACCTCCTCCATGCCGGTCTCGCATTGGCGCTGACGGCGCCGCTGGTCGCCCAGATGATCTGGCAGCTGCTGGGCTGGAACCAGTCGCTGCCCCACTGGCTGCAACTGGCGCTGGCCGCACCGGTGCAGTTCTGGCTCGGCGCCCGATTCTACGCCGCGGCATGGCGGGCGCTCAAGGCCGGCACCGGCAACATGGACCTGCTGGTGGCGCTCGGTACCTCGGCGGCGTTCGGTCTCAGCCTCTATCTCATGGCTGAACATGGCGTCGACGCGCATCTCTACTTCGAGGCGTCCGCAGCGGTCATCGCGCTGGTGCTCCTTGGTAAGTATCTCGAGGCGCGCGCCAAGCGTGGCGCCGCGGCGGCGATTCGCGCGCTGATCGCGCTGCAGCCGGAGACGGCGCGCGTCGAACGCGACGGAACCGAAGTCGAGTTGCCGGTCGCGGCGCTTGTGCTGGACGACATCGTCGTCGTGCGGCCGGGCGAGCGCGTTCCGGTCGACGGCCGCATCGTGTCGGGCGCCAGCGGTTTCGACGAGTCGGCGATCACGGGGGAGAGCCTGCCCGTCGATCGCGCGGTTGGCGATGCCGTGGTGGGCGGCGCCATCAACGGCGAGGGGCTGGTCAGGATCGCGGCGACGGCGCTCGGCGCCGACGCAACGCTCGCACGCATCGTTGCCATGGTCGAGCGCGCCCAGGCATCGAAGGCGCCCGTGCAGCTTCTGGTCGACCGGGTCGCTGCCATCTTCGTGCCGATCGTCCTCGTTGTCGCGGCCGTGTCGCTCGCCGGCTGGTGGTGGTTGGCCGGAGACGGCGAAGTGGCGATCGTCAATGCGGTTGCCGTCCTGGTCATCGCGTGTCCGTGCGCGCTCGGTCTCGCAACACCGGCGGCGCTCATGGTCGGCACCGGTGCTGCAGCGCGTGCCGGCATTCTGATCCGTGATGCGCGCGCGATCGAGCGCGCCGACCGTCTCGCGATCGTCGTCTTCGACAAGACCGGCACGCTCACCCAGGGAAGGCCGGTCGTCGCCGACATCGTTCCCATATCGGGCGACACGGGCGCGCTGTTGGGCCTGGCGGCCGCGGCTCAATCCGGCAGCGAACATCCGATTGCGCGAGCCGTGCTCTCACGAGCACGGGCGGACGGAATCGTGCTGGCGCCCGTCCGTCAGTTCCGCGCACTGCCTGGACGCGGCGTTTCGGTCGTCTTGGCGACGGGGCAGGGGGACCGCGACCTCCTGATCGGAAGCCGCCGCCTGATGGAAGAGCATGGCATCGAGCTGACGGCGCTCGCCGCCGCGGCCGAGGCGGCCGAGAGTGCCGGCCGCACCAACATGTGGGTCGCCGATGCGCGCGCGCATCGATTGCTAGGATTGATGAGTGTCGCCGATCCGCCGCGACCGGGTGCGGCGGCCGCCATAGCCCGGCTGCGCCGGCAGGGCATCCGCACCGTCATGCTGACGGGCGACAATCCGCGCGCCGCCGGCGCGATTGCGACTGCGCTCGGCATCGAGCATGTCGAAGCGCAGCTCCTGCCCGAGGACAAGCAGGCGGCGATCGCCCGACTGCGCCGCGACGGTGGTGTGGTCGCCATGGTCGGCGATGGCGTGAATGACGCGCCGGCCTTGGCGGCGGCCGATCTCGGCATCGCCATGGGTTCGGGCACCGCGGCCGCGATCGAGGCGGCGGGTATCACGCTGATGCGGCCGGACGTCGGCCTCGTCGCCGATGCCGTGGAGGTCAGCCGGGCGACCGGCCGAAAGATCCGGCAGAACCTGTTCTGGGCCTTCGTCTACAACGTCGTTGGCATCCCTTTGGCCGCGTTCGGCCTGCTCAGCCCGGTCATTGCCGGCGCCGCCATGGCGCTGTCGAGCGTCAGCGTCGTCACCAACGCGCTCGCGCTTCGGCGTTGGCGGGGCGGCACTTGATCGGCTTTCGGCCGCAAGAGACGGATAGCGTCGGAAGCGGCGGTGCAGCCCAATATCCGCCATGACGAAACGCAAACGAATGCCGAGCGATGCCATCGTGGACATTGACCGGTTGGATTGGCCGGACATCGCCCGGCGGCTCGACCGGGACGGCTTCGCCACGACGGGGCGTTTGCTCCCGGCCCGGCTGTGCACACAATTGATCCGGCTCTACGATACTCCGGTGTTCCGCTCTCGCGTGGTCATGAGCAGGCACAATTTCGGCGAAGGCGAGTACAAGTATTTTGCCGAGCCACTGCCGGCCGAAATTTGGGCGATCCGCGAACTGGCCTACGCGCATCTTGCGCCGATCGCGCGGGCCTGGGCGCCGGCTCTGGGTCTGGTTACGCCGTTTCCGGACCGTCTCGACGACTTTCGAAAGATCTGCCGCGAACAGGGCCAGACCAAGCCGACGCCGCTCCTGCTGTCCTACCATGCCGGTGGCTACAACTGCCTGCACCAGGATCTCTACGGCGCCGTCGTCTTTCCCCTGCAGCTCGCCATCCTGCTGAGCAGGCCCGGCCGCGACTTCGACGGCGGCGAGTTCCTGCTGGTCGAGCAGCGGCCGCGCGCGCAGTCGCGCGGCCATGTCGTGCCGCTCGCCGAGGGCGAGGGCGTGATCTTCGCCGTGCGCCAGCGGCCGGTCAGCGGCCGGCGCGGCACCTACCGGACCAATCTGCGCCATGGCGTGGCGACCCTGCGCCGCGGCCGCCGCTTCACCCTCGGAATCATCTTTCATGACGCGGCTTGATCTGGCGGTAGCCTGATCCGGGCGCTACTCTTCTGCCTGCCCAAGTGCGGAATTCGGGCGAGCGGGAGGGCCGAAATGGCGGACCAGAAAGTCGCGGTTGTGATCGGCGCGGGCGACGGGCTCGGCGGCGCATTGGCACGCCGGTTCGCGCAAGGACGGTTCGTCGCGGGGCTGGTCGCGCGCGATGCCACGCGGCTCGCCCGCATGGCGAGCGACATCGCCGCGACCGGCGGGCGTGCCATCGTCGCGCCGGCCGATGCGCGCGACGAAACCCAGGTCGAAGCCCTGTTCGACAAGCTCGAGCGCGAAGCAGGGCCGATCGAGGTCGTCATTTACAATCCCGGCGCCATGTGGCGCGGTCCGCTGGTCGAGACCGACGGCGAGACCTTCAAGAAAGTCTGGCGGCTGACATGCTTCGGCGGATTCGTCGCCGGACGCGCCGCGGCCAAGCGCATGGTGCCGCGCGGGCACGGCACCATCCTGTTCTCGGGCGCCACCGCCTCAATGCGCGGCAGCGCGCTGTTCGCCGCCTTCGCCTCGGCCAAGATGGCGCTGCGCGGCCTCGCGCAGAGCATGGCGCGCGAGTTCGGGCCCAAGGGCGTTCACGTCGCCCATGTCGTCATCGACGGCTTCATCGACACGCCGGCCGTGCGCCAGAAGCTGCCGGGCCGCGTCGAGGCCATGCCGCCGGACGGCGCCATGAAGCCGGAGGCGATCGCGGAGGCTTATTGGCAGCTCCACGTCCAGCCGCGCAGCGCCTGGACGCACGAACTCGATCTGCGGCCATGGTGCGAAAAGTTCTGACCGCTTGATGCCGGACAGGGCACGTCAATGCGGCTCTACAGCATGCATCGCAATTCAGCGGGCTGGCGCGTGCGCATTGCCCTGCACCTCAAGGGCGTGCCGTTCGACTACGTCTCCATCAAGTCGCTGGCGCCGGGCGAATATCAGCGCATCAACCCTCAGGGGCTGATGCCGGCGCTCGAGATCGATGGCAGGATCATCGCGCAGTCCGGCGCCATCCTGGAGCTGATCGAGGAGATGCATCCCCGCCCGCCGCTGCTGCCGACCGATCCGCTGGCGCGTGCGGCGGTGCGCGCCTTTGCGCAGCTCATCGCCTGCGATCTGCACCCGCTGAACAACAACCGCGTGCGCAAGTACTTGGCCGGCCCCATGAGCCAATCCCCGGAACGCGTCGATGCCTGGTACAGGCACTGGGTAGCGGTCGCGCTGACCAGTCTTGAAGAAACGCTGCGCCGCGGTGGGGGCGGCGACCCGTTCTGTTTCGGCGCAGCGCCGACGCTGGCCGATCTTCATCTCGTGCCGCAGCTCTACAATTGCCGGCGCTTCGGTTGCGATCTCGCATCCTATCCGGCGCTGCTCTCGGCGGAACGTGCCTGCCGTGACCATCCCGCCTTCTGGGCTGCGTCGCCCGAACATCTGCCAGACTACCGCGGCGAGGAGCCGCGCTGGTTGACGACCTGATTGTCCATCGGAGACGTGACATGCAACAACGACTTGACGCACCCAAGAGCAGCCCGGCCGGCTTCAAGGCCATGCTGGGCCTGCAGACCTACGTCAACCAGTCCGGGCTCGAACACAGCCTGCTCGAGCTGGTGAAGCTGCGTGCGTCGCAGATCAACAAGTGCGCATTCTGCATCGCCATGCACACGCGCGAGGCGCGCAAGGCCGGCGAGAGCGATGAGCGCATGCACCTGCTGCCGGCGTGGCGCGAGGCGCCGTTCTATAGCGCGCGCGAGCAGGCGGCGCTCGCCTGGACGGAGGCCGTCACTCAGATCGCCGATGCGCCGATTCCCGACGCGATCTATGACCAGGCGCATATGCATTTCTCCGACAAGGAGCTTGTCGACCTGACGCTGGCGATCGTCGCCATCAATGGCTGGAACCGGCTATCGATTGCCTTCAATCGGCCGCCCCAGGTTGAAACCAAGGCGGCGGCGCAGTAGCGCTAGCTCAACGCGGGAATGAGCGACAGCACCAGCAGCGCGGCCATCGACCAGTTGAACGCCTTCAGCGCGCGGTTTGAGGTGAGCCAGCGTCGGATCGCCATGCCGAACAGCGTCCAGATCGTCACCGACGGGTAGCAGGCCAGTGCGAAGACGGCGCACAGAGCGGCAATCTCGGCGAAGGTGTCGCCGCCGACCGTCGTGTAGGTGGTCACCGCGCCGATCGCGATGAACCATGCCTTGACGTTGATCCATTGGAACAGGGCGCCCTGCAAGAAGGTCATGGGTTTGCCCGAGGCGCCGGTATCCTCGTCATGGCCGGCATGAGCGACGCGCCAGGCGAAATAAAGCAGGTAGAGCGCGCCCGCATGTTTCATCGCCTGGTGCATTACCGGATAGGCGAGGAACAGCTCGCCCAGCCCGGCCCCCATCAGGGCCATCATGACGGGCACCCCGGCCGTGATGCCGAGCATGTGAGGCACGGTGCGCCAATAGCCGAAATTCGCGCCCGACGCCGTGACCATGACGTTGTTCGGACCCGGCGTGATCGAAAGCACGAAGGCAAAGGGTAGGAAGGTGAGGGCCGTCGACAGCATGGCCCGACACGGTGGCCGCCACCCGTTTGGCGGTCAAAGGAAACATTGTCAGGAGACAAGTCCGATGCAACATGGCTGGTCAGCATTTCAGGGAGTCCAGCCGTGATGCGTACGAAACCGCCGTTCCGAGCGGACCATGTCGGCAGTCTGCTGCGTCCGCCGGCGCTTAAGGCGGCGCGGCAGAAGCGCGCCAGCGGCGCGATTGGCGATGCGGAACTCAAGGCCGTCGAGGACCGCGAAATCGAGCGCGCGATCCGCAAGCAGGAAGAGGCGGGGCTGTATTCGGTCACCGACGGCGAGTTTCGCCGGTCATGGTGGCATCTCGATTTCCTGTGGGGCCTGCGCGGCATCGCGCGCTATACACCGCCGACGGGCGTGGCGTTCGCTGGCACCAACACGCGGTCCGAGGGCGTGCAGATCGCGGGCGCGCTCGATTTTGGCGGCCATCCGATGGTCGACCATTTCCGGTTCTTGAAGTCGCATACCCAGCGGATGGCCAAGATGACCATTCCGGCGCCCTCGGCGATTTATGGCCGTCCGATCCGCATTCCAATCGACCCTGCCGTCTATCCGCACATCGACCAGATGTTCGACGATCTCGGTAAGGCCTATCGCAAGGCGGTGCGCGCTTTTGCCGATGCCGGCTGCCGCTATCTGCAGCTTGACGAGGTCTTCATCGCCATGCTGTGCGATGCGAAATACCGTCAGCAGATGAAAGACCGCGGCGACGACCCGGACAGGCTCGCCGAGATCTATGCCGATCTCGTCAACGTGGCGATGTCTGACATTCCCGCCGACATGACCATCACGATGCATATGTGCCGCGGCAATTACAAATCGACCTTCATGGGCACGGGCAGCTACGACGCCGTCCAGGAGATCCTGTTCAACAAGATCAACGTGCACGGCTACTTCATGGAGTATGACGACGAGCGCTCGGGCGGCTTTGAGCCGCTTCGTCTGCTGCCGGCCGGCAAGATCGCGGTGCTCGGCATCATGACGACCAAGACGGGTCGGCTCGAGAGCAAGGACGAGCTCAGGCGCCGGATCGACGAGGCGGCGAAGTTCGCGCCGCTCGAACGGCTGTGCATCTCAGGTCAATGCGGCTTCGCGTCCACCGAGGAAGGCAATGTGCTGAGCGAGGACGAGCAGTGGGCGAAGCTTCGGCGCCTCGTCGAGGTCGCCGATGATGTGTGGGGGCAGGAGTAGTATCAATCATCCTGGAATTTCGAGCCGGTTGACGGTCCGAAGGCGCATGAAGCGGGGGCGAAGGGCAGCGTCTGGGATCGAAACTCATGATGCCGGGTTCTGACCGCCTGCCGCACCGGCCTCACCTCCGCCGACCACGCGACCGGCGTCAGGCGAAGCGTGGCCTTCCATGGTCTCGGCTTCTTGCGACCCAAGGTGGCGTCGATCCTGCCGTGACCACCGACGTCGTGGGCAGTTAGGTCCGCTCAGACGTCAATGCTGGACCGCGGCTGGCCGCATTGGATCGACTGGCGGTTCAACGACAGTCGTAGACGTCGATCTCTCGTTAGATCCGAGAGCGGGTTTCACGTTTCAGATTGAAGCCACGCCTCACCCTGACACGACCCCGCTCTACCCGACGGACGTGTCATCGTACGGTTGCGTCGCCGCGTCAGGGCCGTTGCAGGCCTGCTTAAATAGGAACGGCGTCAGTCAATTCCATGCGACATTTGTTCGCACTACTATCCATTAATTTACTCATCTTTAGATAATGATTACTATTATTAACCTAATACAGTTAAACATTGATCTATGTCAAATACAAATCTGCATTCCGAAAATAATTTAAAAATTGGGAATTTCGGCCGTCGATCGACCGAGTCCGCATGATCATGGAGGGTACGATGACTCAGCTTGTGAACGGCCTCGGTGGTTCAGCCGGCTTTGGCGAGAACAGCTTGGCGCGCAACGATGACGGATCGAGCTCCGCCATCGACATCAGGTCGGTGTTCTCGAGTGGACTGAACTTCTTCGGGACGACCTACAACAGCCTTTACGTCAACAACAACGGCAATATCACCTTTGCCAGTGGCCGTTCGCAGTACACGCCGAACGTCATCACGGCGAACACGAGCAACCCGATGATCGCCGCCTACGATGCGGACGTCGACACGCGTGCCGGCACGACGACTGCAAGTTCAGGCGGCACGTCGCAGGGCACCGACCTCGTCTACTACGACCTCGACGCGTCGAACGGCATCTTCACCGCCACCTGGGACGACGTCGGCTACTACAACCAGCATGTCAACAAGCTGAACGCTTTCCAGATCCAGCTGGTGAACCAGGGCGGCAACGGCGACTTCGACATCGTCTTCCGCTACGAGAACATCGACTGGACGACCGGCGACGCAAGCAGCGGCTCGAACGGACTCGGCGGCACGATCGCGCGCGCCGGTTATTCGGCCGGGAACGGCGTCAACTATTTCGAGATGCGCGAGTCGGGCAGTCATACCAACCGGCAATGATCGCGACTCGCTGAGCGTCACGCGGGGGATTCCCAAGAAGGCGAAAGTCTGAATCAATGGGGCGAACCCAGGAGGTTC
>VGDO01000189.1 GCA_016869645.1 Alphaproteobacteria bacterium | reverse complement strand
TCGACTACAGCATCGTCGACAGATGGCTCGACCATGACAACACGCTCGCCCGATTGATGACGGAGACACCCTACCCGTTGCAGAGCGGGTTGCACATCCAGGCCTATGACACGGAGCCGCCGATCCAGCCACCGCCCATGCTCCGACATGGGCGGATCACCTTCGGCAGCTTCAACAATCCGGCCAAGATCTCGACCGCTAGTCTCGCGCTGTGGGCGCGCGTTCTGGCAGACGTGCCGACCGCGCGGCTGATCATCAAGGGGCGCGGGCTCGACCGCCCGGCGATCGCCACGCTCCTGCGCGGGCGACTGTCGGCTGCCGGCATCGAACATGACCGGGTCGATCTGCGCGGCAGGGTCGCGGAATTCAGCCGGCACATGGACAGCCATGGCGATGTCGACATCATGCTCGATACGACGCCGTTCACCGGCGGGCGAACCACGCTCGACGCGCTGTGGATGGGCGTGCCTGTCGTGACGCTGGTCGGGGCGGCGGCCTATGGCCGCTTCAGCTACAGCCACATCATGCGCACGGGTGCCGCCGAGCTGTGCGCCTTCGCCGATGACGATTTCGTGCGCATTGCGCGCGAGCTCGCCGCAGCGCCCGACCGGTTGCAGGCCTATCGGTCGAAGCTGCGCGGCCAGGTCAAGGCGTCATCCCTGATGGATGCGCCGCGCCACGTCGCCGAGCTGGAAGACGCGTTCCGCGACATGTGGCGCCGTTGGTGCGCCGCGCGGGCGGCGCAGATCAGTTGAAGGTCACGACCGAGCGGATCGACTTGCCCTCGTGCATCAGGTCGAAAGCCTCGTTGATGCGCTTGAGCGGCATGACGTGCGTGATCAGGTCATCGATGTTGATCTTGCCCGACATGTACCAGTCGACGATGCGCGGCACGTCGCTCCGGCCCTTGGCGCCGCAGAAGGCCGTGCCGCGCCAGACCCGGCCGGTCACGAGCTGGAACGGCCGCGTCGCGATCTCCTGGCCCGCGCCGGCGACGCCGATGATGACGCTTTCGCCCCAGCCCTTGTGGCAGCACTCGAGCGCCTGCCGCATGACTTTGACGTTGCCGATGCATTCGAAGCTGTAGTCCGCACCGCCATCGGTCAGATCAACGATCGCCTTGACCGGGTCGCCGTCGCGCTCCGGGTCGATGAAATGCGTCAGGCCGAACGTGCGCGCCAGCTTCTCGCGCGCCGGGTTAATGTCGATGCCGATGATCTTGTCGGCGCCGACCAGGCGCGCACCCTGCACGACGTTGAGCCCGATGCCGCCGAGGCCGAACACGGCGACGTTGGAGCCGGGTCTGACCTTGGCGGTGTTGATCACGGCGCCGATCCCCGTGGTGACGCCGCAGCCGATGTAGCAGACCTTGTCGAACGGCGCGTCCGTGCGGATCTTGGCGAGCGCGATCTCCGGAACGACGGTGAAATTGGCGAAGGTCGAGGTGCCCATGTAGTGCAGCAGCTTCTTGCCGCCGAGCGAGAAGCGGCCGGTGCCGTCGGGCATGACGCCCCGGCCCTGCGTCTCGCGGATCGCCTGGCACAGATTGGTGCGGCCGCTCAGGCAGAACTTGCACTGCCGGCATTCCGGCACGTAGAGCGGGATGACGTGATCGCCTTTCGTCAGCGAAGTGACGCCCGGCCCCACCTCGACCACGACGCCGGCGCCCTCGTGGCCGAGGATGGCGGGGAACTGCCCCTCGGGATCCGCGCCCGACAGCGTGTAGGCGTCGGTGTGGCAGATGCCGGTCGCCTTGATCTCGACCAGCACCTCGCCGGTGCGCGGGCCCTCGAGCTGCACGGTTTCGATGCTGAGCGGTTGGCCCGCCGCAAACGCGACGGCGGCTTTCACATCCATGTGTCGAATCCCTGAACTGAGTGCGTGGGGAGCGGAAGCGGGCGGCCATGTTGACCTGGGCGCTGCGGGAAGTCCACGATGATGGCGCCGCAACCAGCGAGGTGCTCGCCCCCATGTTGAACATACGTTCCTATCCGCTTCCCTCCGGTGCGCGCATGCCGGCCTTCGGAATCGGCACCTGGCGCATGGGCGAAAACCGCGCGCGCCGCGCCGAGGAAGTCGCCGCCATCAAGCTCGCCATCGATCTCGGCGTGACCCTGATCGACACGGCGGAGATGTATGGCGAGGGCGGTGCGGAGGAGGCGATTGCCGAAGCGGTCGGCGGCCGGCGCGACAAGCTGTTCATCGTCAGCAAGGTCTATCCGCACAACGCCGGCAAGCGTGCCGCGATCGAGGCCTGCGAGCGCAGCCTGAAGCGGCTCAAGACCGATCGGATCGACGTCTACCTGCTGCACTGGCGCGGCTCGGTCGCCTTCGCCGAGACGGTCGAGGCCTTCGAGCGACTCAGGCGCGACGGCAAGATCGTCGATCACGGCGTCAGCAATCTCGACACCGACGACATGGAGGAGTGGGTGGCCGTCAAGGGCGGCGAGCGTGTGGCGACCGACCAGATCCTCTACAACCTGTCGCGCCGCGGCCCCGAGCACGGGCTGATTCCGTGGTGCCGCCGGCGCAAGATCCCCATCATGGCCTATTCGCCGGTCGACCAGGGGCGCCTGCTCAAGAATGCCGGACTCAAAAAGATCGCGGACCGCCGCCAGGCGACGCCGGCGCAGGTGGCGCTCGCCTGGCTGCTCGGCCAGGACGGCATGGTGGTCATTCCCAAGGCAGTCCGCCCCGAGCACGTGCGCGAGGACATCGCGGCCCTCGACCTCAAGCTCGACAAGGAGGACATGGCCGAGCTCGACAAGGCATTCCCCCCGCCCAAGGGGGCCAAGCCGCTGGAGATGCTTTAGAGAGCCGCGACCACCGCGTGCGCTACCGCAGCGGTACCGTCGGTGCCGCCCAGCTCCGGCGTGCGCACGCGCCCATCGGCAAACACACGGTCGACGGCACCTTCCAGCCGCCGCGCCGCCTCGTTGCACGCCGTCACGCCGTGGCGCTCGCCGAGCCAGTCGAGCATGAGCGCCGCCGACAGCAGCATGGCCGTCGGGTTCGCCTTGCCGGTGCCGGCGATGTCGGGCGCGCTGCCGTGGCTCGGCTGGAACACGGCGTGGTCGTCGCCGACATCGGCCGAGGGCGCGAAGCCCATGCCGCCGATCAGCCCTGCCCCGAGATCGGAGAGTATGTCGCCGAACAGATTTTCCGTGACGATGACGTCGAAATCCCAGGGCCGGCGCACGAGATCGAGCGCCATGGCGTCGATGTAGTGATGGCGCGCCTGCAGCTGGGGAAATGCCTGGGCGCGCTCGTGGAAGATCTTGCGGAAGAAGGCGAAGGAGCGGAACACGTTCGACTTGTCGACCACCGTGGCAAGCCCGGGCCGGCCGCGCGTGCGGCGCCGGTCGGCGAGGCGGAATGCGAAATCGAACAGCCGCTCGGAGGTCGCGCGCGTGATCACCTGGGTGTCGCGCGCCTCGCGGTCGCCGTCGATCACGCCTTTGCCGCGCGAGGCGAACATGCCCTCGGTCGATTCGCGCAGGATGACGAGATCGATGCCGGACGCGCGCGGATCGGCGAGCGCGGTCGGCACGCCGGGGATGGCCCGGATCGGCCGCACGCCGGCATAGAGGCCCATGCGGACGCGCAGGTCGAGCTGAGGCGCGATCTCGGTGCCGTCGGGATAACGGATGTCTGGCCAGCCCATGGCGCCGAACAGCACGGCATCCGCCCGCGCGCACTTGTCGAAATTCTCCTCGGAGAAGGCGGTGCCGGTGTCGCGGTAGTGGAGCGCGCCGCCGGGCAGGCGCTCGGTTAAGAGCGCGAAGCCGCCGACCTTGGCCGTCAACGCGTCGAGCACGGCGAGGCAGGCATCCATGACCTCGACGCCGATGCCGTCGCCCGGCAGCACGGCGATGCGAAATGCGCTGTTCTTCATGTTGCGTGTTTTCGTGCCGCTATCACCCGTTGCCTGGCATGCTAGTCTAGTAGCTGGAATCGTGCCCCCCTGCTACAGGCGCTTCCCCTCACCCGGCGCTTCGCGCCACCCTCTCGCCCGAGGAGAGGGGCAGATTGCGCAACCAACTTTAACCCTCTCCCTGGGGGAGAGGGCAGGGTGAGGGGAACCGTCAGAAGACGTGAGTCACGCTTCCAAGGAAAATCGACGTGAGCCGCAAAATTCTCCAGGGAGGATTTCACCATGAGCTTCGTCCGTTCCGCCGCCGCGCTCGCCGGCCTCGTCGCGCTGACCCTGCCCGCGGCCACGCTGCCGGCCCAGGCCGAGGTCAAGGAGCTGCGCATCGCCAAGCAGTACGGCCTCGGCTACCTCCAGATGATGCTGATGGAGGACATGAAGCTGGTCGAGGAGCAGGCCAGGAAGGCCGGCATCGGCGATCTCAAGGTGAGCTGGGCGACCTTCCGCTCGAGCGACGTGATGAACGACGCGCTGATCTCCGGCACCATCGACTTCGTCTGCCTGGGCGTGCCAGGGATCGCCACCATCTGGGCCAAGACCAAGGGGAACATGGACGTCAAGGCCGCTTCGGGCTTGAACGCCATTCCGCTCTTCCTCAACACGCGCGACCCGCGCATCAAGTCGATCCGCGACCTGACCGACAAGGACCGCGTCGCCATGCCTGCGGTCAAGGTGTCGATGCAGGCGATCTTCCTGCAGATGGCGGCCGCCAAAGAATTCGGCGAGGCGAACTTCACCAAGCTCGATTCGCTCACCGTGTCGATGGCCCATCCCGACGGCATGGCTGCCTTCCTGTCGGGCGCCGGCGAGATCAACAACCACTTCACCTCGGCCCCCTTCCAGTATAAGGAGCTGGCGCGGCCGGGCGTGCGCCGCCTGTTGAGCTCGACCGAAATCCTCGGCAGCAAGATTTCGTTCAACCTGATCTCCACGACATCGAAGTTCCAGCGCGAAAACCCCAAGGTCTATGGCGTCTTCCTCGCCGCACTCGAGGACGCGACCCAGCGCATCAACAAGGACAAGCGCTGGGCGGCCGAGCAATATCTGCGCATCGCCAACGATCGCAGCCCGATCGAGGAGATGATGGTCATGATGAACGACCCGGAGATCGAGTTCACGACTCGGCCCTTCGGCGCCAGCAAGATGATCGACTTCATGCACCGCACCGGGAGCATCAAGGTCAAGCCCGACAGCTGGAAGGACATGTCCTTCCCCAATCTGCACCAGTATGAAGGATGAGTCCGAGCTACCGCTTCATGGTCTCGACATAAGCGCGCATCTCGGCAGTGCTCATCCGCTTGACGCGGTCGAGCTCCTCGAAATTGCGGCGCCTGATGGTCTCGATACCGAGGCCATAAGCGCGGGGATGATTGAGATGATAAGCGTTGCCCAGGACGCGACCGACGCGCAGCCCGAGGCGGATGGCGCGATGCAGGATTTCCCCGTCGTGCTGGCCCCAGATCTTGAAGGTCTCATTTTCCATGCCGATCTCGGCAAACTTTTGTCGTGACCAGACGACGCAGCTGCCGACATTGTGCGGTCGCCGGAAGGTGACAAATCGCTGAGCCGCGGCCTCGTCGAGCGGCACCATGTGCGGAACGGCGTCGCGGTCCAGATCAAGGCAGGAACCGTCGAAGGGATAGATGAGGTCGCACAGCCCGTTCTGGATCAGGTAGATCGCGCTCAGCATTTGCCGGCGCGGCACAATGACGTCGACATCGCAGCTGACGAAGGTGCCAGTCGAGCAATCGCGCGCCATGCGATTGACCAGGCTGGTCTTGTGCGCAAAACCATCGCCGGATTCGACCAATCGATGCGCGGTCGCGGTCGGCAGATCGACCGTCTTCCGTTCGCCTTCCTCGTAGACGAATCTCTGGCTTGCCGGGAACTCGCGCGACAGATAAGCCAGCAAGACGGCCAGATTTTCCACCCGCTCATCGGAGTCGCGGCGAAATGGCAAGGCGAAGGTGACGTCGGCCATGTCGACGGCAGCATCCAAGGTGACGGGGATGTCATGCACCTGGATCGCCGCATCGCGCGACAGCACGCCATCGCTTGCGATGCAGCTGAAAGCATTCGCCGTGCTCCCGGCCGAAATCTTGCTTCCCGCCTCGCGGCAGGCGATCACGCCGAGCTTGAAGTGGCCGGCCCACGCCGCGGGATCGAGCTCAATGGAGCGCTCGACCAGCGCACGAGCCACGTCCAGCCGACCGGCCTGCATTTGCAGGTCGCCGAAGTCGACGATCACGTCGGCCTGCGCGGAGCCCGCTTTCATCGCATGCTCGAAATGAACGATGGCGCGATCGGTCATCTGCCGGTTTGCCAGATTGCGCGCGAGGACGACGCGCAGTCGCGCATTGCCCGGATCGAGCTCGACGGCGCGCTCGTAAAGCTCGATCGCGTCCTGAGCGTGGCCCCGGTTGGCCAGCACGACGGCGGCATTGGCCAAGCCATTGCCGATCGAGGGCGACAGCGCCAGGGCGCGGAAATAGGCCGCCAGCGCGGCTTCGCGGCCACGCCGCCACAAACCGTTGCCGACCTGAACGCAGAGTCCGGCCAGCGACGTGCGAACGAAGTCGCCGTCGAGAACCGCTTGCCGGACATACTGCAAGGCCGACGCGTCGTTGCCGTGACCCGCCGCATTCACGGCACGGACCGCTGACAGCGCCGCCTCGGCCGCTTGCGGAGGCGTGATGGACCCGCACAACGCTTCGGCTTCGGCCAACTGGCCGGCCCGCACCAGGCGAATCGCCTCCCGGACAACTCGTTCTGTCGTCATCGCGCAGGGATGATCGTGCGGTCGGACATGATCCGCGATCAGACGATCCTGACCGTGTACTGCATGTTCCACCGGTCGATCGGCTGCTTCAGCGGCTCGACGCCGTGATAGGCGTCGCCGAAATTCAGGAATCCGAACGCCGAGTTGGGAAGGTAGGTCGCGGTCGCGACCCGGCGGAACCTGGCGAAATCATGATGCCAGCCATTGTCGAGCTGGTTAAGCCCGTCCGTGCGGACATAGACCGACGTACCGGCTTCCGGATGATCAGGCGCGTCGGGCAGGTTGAACACGATCGAACCGAAGCGCGCGCAATGATCCTTGTGCGGGGTCAGGACATAGCCCTGCACATCGCATAAGAGCCGCGCATCGGCCTCCAGCCGAAACCCTCTGGTTCTCAGCAGGTCCGAGAGCGCGCGCCCCTGGAGCGCATCGATGAAGGCATCCAGCACGGGTTCGGACTTCATCGCGGCGTAGAGCTGCTGCCAGAACCGGGCCTTGGCCGCATCGCGTTCGGCGAATATGGCGAGATCGAATCCCTTGCGGTCCCGGTAGTTGGCGTCGACGGCACCGGCCACCGCAAGATCCATCGGCGGGCGACTGGCCATCATCTGCTCGTAGAAGGCCGCGGGGAATACGCGCTCCAGGTAGAAGTGACTGAACGGCTGCCGGCTGGTCTGGGCCTCGCGAATCCGACGTGCAAGCTCGGCGGCAATGCCATCGGACGCGCCTGGCCGATCGGGTGGCCGAAGCGAGGTCGCGCCGGCACTCGCGCGGTAGGCCCGATCCAGCTCGAGGAACAGGCGGACCCTGGCGAGATCGCGGCTCAGCCCCTGGGCCGCAGCATTCCCCGGCTCGACCGAGAGAGCCTTGGCGAGAAGTCGAGCCGCCTCGTCGAGGCGCGCCACCACCTGCGACTTGATGATGGCGCCGCCCTTCATGGCAAATGCCTCGGCGGTGTCGGGGGCGAGATCGAGCCAGCGTTCGGCGATGCTTTCGATCCGGGTCAGGCGTTGCAGGCGCCACAGGCACCGGGCGAGCGCCTGAAATGCCGGAGCGTGCGCCGGGTTCAGCGCGATGGCGCGCAACAGACTGCGTTCGCCCGCTTCCGGTCGGCCGGAAATCAGGAAGGCGCGACCAAGCTCATAATGGGCATCGGCGTTGTGGGGCTCGAGCGCGGTTGCCTGCTGCAACGGCGTTAGCGCGGACTTACTGTTGCCCGCGAGGCGCAACGCACGCCCGAGGTCAAGCTGTAGCCCGATGCGATCGGGCGCCATCTGCGCGGCGCGACGGAAGCAATCGATTGCTCCAGCATAGTCGCGGCGTTGGAGCAGAGCGCGGCCCTGTCTTACGTCGGCATCACCGGCGTCAGACGGCTGCGCCGTCGCTTGGAATTTCTCGACCGATGTACCGCCTTCGCTCATGATGTCCATTCTGCCGCTGAGCTACGGGATAGCGCCATAGCCAATCGCGGCACCCGGATTCCGTCGCCAGCACTCCGGCTGGCACTATTCTGGGCCAATTAACCGGTTTTCCGGTCCCGGATGCGGGAATGTCGTAGAGAGTCCCAGCAGTGTCGTGCCATCGATACCGTCCGATGCGGTCAATTGTCTATGAGTGATCTCATGATCCACTCCGGAATTGTCGCAGCGATCGACCGCGAGGGACGCCCCAGCCATCCGGCGCTGCCTGTCCAACGCTGATCCAATCCGAGGCCACAACCTAGATGCAGGACTACGACTACATTATCGTCGGCGCCGGCTCGGCCGGCTGCGTGCTGGCCAACCGGCTATCCGCCGACCCCGCGATCAAGGTGTTGCTGGTCGAAGCCGGCCCGCGCGACAGCAGTTACCGTATCCAAATGCCGGCGGCGCTGGTCGCCAATCTGTGCGACGACCGCTTCAACTGGTACTACGAGACCGAGCCGCAGCCTCACATGGACAACCGGCGCATGTACTGGCCGCGCGGCCGGGTGCTCGGCGGCTCGTCCTCGCTCAATGCCATGGTCTATGTGCGCGGCCACGCGCTCGACTACGACCGCTGGGCCAAGGACGGGTTGCCGCACTGGTCCTATGCCCATGTGCTGCCCTATTTCCGCCGCGCCCAGAGCCACGAGCTCGGCCCTGACGAATATCGCGGCGGCGATGGGCCGCTGCGTGTCACGCGCGGGCGGCAGCCCAATCCGCTGTTCAAGGTGTTCATCGAGGCCGGACGGCAGGCGGGCTATCCCGTCACCGAGGACATGAACGGCTATCAGCAGGAAGGCTTCGGCCCGATGGACATGACGATCCATCGCGGCCGGCGCTGGAGCGCCGCCATGGCCTATCTGCGGCCCGCCATGGCGAGGCCGAACCTGACGGTCGTCGTCGAGGCGATGACGCTCCGGGTGCTGTTCGAGGGCCGGCGGGCCATCGGTGTCGAACACGCGCGCAACGGTCGCACAATCCATGCGCGCGCGGCCCGCGAGGTCATCGTCAGCGGCGGCGCCATCAACTCGCCCCAGCTGCTGCTGCTGTCGGGCGTCGGGCCGGCCGATCATCTGCGCAAGCTCGGCATCGACGTCGTCCACGACCTGCCCGGCGTTGGCACCAATCTGCAGGACCATCTGGAGCTGTGGATCCAGCACGAATCGACCCAGCCGATCACGCTCTACAACACCATCAAGTTCTGGCAGCAGATACCCATCGGCATCCGCTGGTTTCTGTTCCAGTCGGGCAAGGGTGCCTCGGCGCATCTGGAATCGGGCGGCTTCATCCGCTCGCGTCCCGGCATCGAGCACCCGGACATCCAATACCACTTCCTGCCCTCGGTGATTAACGACCACGGCCGCATTCCGAGCGACCGCCACGCCTTCCAGGCCCATGTCGGCACCATGCGCGCGACCAGCGTCGGCTCGATCCGGCTCAAGTCGATCGACCCACGCCAGCACCCGGCGATCGATCCCGACTATCTCGCGACCGAGGTCGACCGGGTCGACATGCGCGCCTGCGTCAAGCTGACCCGCGAAATCTTCGCCCAGAAGGCCTTCGACCCCTATCGCGGCCCGGAGATGCTGCCGGGCGCCCACGTCAAGACCGACGCCGAGATCGACGCTTTCGTGCGCGCGCGTTCCGACAGCGCCTATCACCCGTGCGGCACATGCAAGATGGGCAACGACGCCATGGCGGTGGTCGACGGCGAGTTGCGCGTTCACGGATTGGAGGGGCTGCGCGTGGTCGACGCCTCGATCATGCCGAGCGTCATCAGCGGCAACCTCAATGCGCCGACCATCATGATCGGCGAGAAAGCTTCGGACATGATCCTCGGCCGGAAGCCGCTCGAGCCGTCGAACGCGCCGGTCTACCGTTCGCCCGACTGGCAGATCAAACAGCGATAGGAGTTGGAATCATGGCCGAGCCCAAGAGCCTGCTGCAGATGGCGGGCGCGCCGCTCACCCCCGCGCCGCTCGACAAGGCAGCACTCGTGCTGATCGACATCCAGCGCGAATACAGCGAGGGTGGGCTCAAGCTGCCCGGCGTCGGCGCGGCGGTCGACGAGGCGGCGAAGCTGCTGACCCTCGCCCGCGCCAAGGGCGTTCCGGTTTTCCACGTCGTTCATCACGGGCGGCCGGGTGGCGCCTTGTTCAATCCGGAGGGGCCGATGGCCGAGCCGGTCTCGGCGGTCGCGCCCAAGCCAGGCGAGACCGTGGTGCCCAAGGGCCTGCCCAACGCGTTCGCCAAGACCGAGCTCGACGCTTTGATCAAGAAAACCGGCCGCGGCGAACTGATCGTCGCCGGCTTCATGACGCATCTCTGCGTCAGCGCCAGCGTGCGC
>VGDO01000188.1 GCA_016869645.1 Alphaproteobacteria bacterium | reverse complement strand
GCGATGCCTACGACTGGACGCTCAACGAGGCGAAGTAGCCCGTGTGCTTCCAGAAAAGCTGGTCTCCGGACTGCCTCAGGGCGAGTCGGGCCTCGCCCAAGACTCGCGACAAGGTTTCTAGTCGATCTGCAGCACCGTGACCTTGAGATAGGCGCTCTCGGGCAGCAAGGGATGGACGGGATGGTCGGCGGCGGCGCCGGCCGAGCGCAGCACGCGGCCGGTCCGCTCGGCGCGCGCGAGGCCGCGACCGATCTCCTCGGCGAAGGCCTCGGGCGTCACGCTGTGCGAGCAGGAACAGAGCACCAGGAAACCGCCTGGTGCCACCAGCGCGGCGCCCAGTGCCGCCATCTTGCGATAGCCCTTGAGGCCGGTCGGCAGGTCACGCTTGGAGCGCACGAAGGCCGGCGGGTCGGCGATCACGATGTCGTAACGCTCCCCCGCCGCCGCGCGCCGCTCCATCTCGGCGAAGGCCTCGCCGGCCTCGAAGCGGCAGCGTGACCCCAATTCGTTGAGCTCAGCGGCGCGCGCGGCCAGCGCCAGCGCCGGCTTCGACCGGTCGATGCCAAGGACCATCGCCGCACCGGCGCGCGCGGCCTGCACGGCGAAGCCGCCGGTGTAGCAGTAGAAGTCGATGACACGCGCGCCTTGGGGGAGCCCGGCGACGAAGGCGCGGTTGTCGCGCTGATCGAAGAACCACCCGGTCTTCTGGCCGGCGATCGGGTCTGCGAGGAAGCGGGCGCCGTTCTCCTCGAGCTCGATCGGCAGCTCGACCGATCCCGTGGCGATCACGCCGGCCTCGATGACCGGCAGGCCCTCCAGCGTGCGGATGTGGCTGTCGTCACGCCAGACGATGGCCGCGGGCGATAGCACCTGAGCCAGAGCCTGGCCCAGTGCCGGCTTGATGAGCTCGACGCCCGCCGCATTGGCCTGGCAAACGACGACGGGCCCGAACCGGTCGATCACGAGTCCGGGCAGCCCGTCGGCCTCGGCATGGACAAGGCGATAAAACGGCGCCTTGAACAGGCGCTCGCGCAAGCCACGCGCACGCTCGAGGCGCTGGGCGAGAAAGCCGGCATCGACGAACGCATCCGGCTCGTCAGCGACGCGCCGCCAGGCAATCAGACTGTGCGGGTTGAAGAAGCCGGTGCCATAGGGTTTGCCGTCGACGCGCACGAGATTGACGAGCCCGCCCGCGGGCAGCGCCTTGGCCGCGGCGTCCATGGCGATCTCGTTGGAGTAGGCCCAGGGATGGCCCATGCGCACGCGACCGTCGCGTCCGGCCTGCAGGCGGATGGTGGGGTGACCTGATCGTTCCGAAGTCATGGCGGGGGTTGCCCGTGTGCGTTGCTAATCCCCCAGCGCCACGCCCTCGCGGCGCGGATCGGCGCCGCCGACCAGGCCGCGGGATGTCACGACGATGCCCTGGAGTCCGCTGGTGAAATCGAGCACGCGCACCTGATGACCGAGTGCCTCGAGCGGCGCCTTGAGCGCCTCGGCTTCCGTGCCCTTCTCGAGCTCGGTCGCGCCGCCGCGGCTGCCGACATTGGGCAGGTCGATCGCCTGCTGGATGTCGAGCCCCCAGTCGAGCACGCCGATCAGCGTCTTCGCCACGTAGTTGATGATCGCACTGCCGCCGGGCGAACCGACGGTCATGACCAGCTTGCCCTGGCGATCGAAGACCAGGGTCGGTGCCATCGAGCTGCGCGGCCGCTTGCCCGCCTCGACGCGGTTGACGACCGGCTTGCCGTCGTCGACCGGCGTGAAGGCGAAGTCGGTCAGCTCGTTGTTGAGCAGGAAGCCGTGCAACATCAGGCGCGCGCCGAAGCCGTCCTCGATCGTCGTGGTCATGGACAGCGCGTTGCCCGCCGCGTCGATCACGGAGATGTGGCTGGTCGATGGCAGCTCAAGCGAATCGTCGACGCCCCACAGCCGGCCCTCACGGTAGGGCGGCTCGCCCGGGAGCGCCTTGCCCGGCGCGATGAGCCTGCTGCGGCCTTGCAGATAAGCCGGATCGATCAACCCGCGCACGGGCACTTTGACGAAATCGGCGTCTGCCATGTAGACGCCGCGATCGGCATAGGCGAGCCGCCCGGCCTCGGCGATCAGGTGGACGGCTTCGGCCGAGCCGGGCTTGAGGGCCGCCATGTCGAAGGCGCCGAGCATGCCGAGGATCTGCAAGACGGTCAGCGCGCCGGAACTGGGCGGGCCCATGCCGCAGACGACCCAGACGCGGTAGGGGCCGCACACCGCCTCGCGCTCGCGCGGTCGGTAGTTCGCGAGATCGCTTTCGGTCAGGTCGCCGGCGTTGACCGGCGCGTCGCGCACCGCGGCGACGATGTCGCGCGCGATCTCGCCCGTGTAGAAGGCGTCGGCGCCCCGGCGCGCGACGAGACGCAGCACATTGGCGAAGGGCTTGTTGACCATCGTCGTGCCGATCGCTCTGGGCGTGCCGTCGGCTTCGTAGAAGTAGCTGCGCGCCGGCTCGAAGCGGCCGAGATTCGTCTCGGTCTTGAGCAGGTTGTGCAGCCTGGCCGGCATGGCAAAACCGTTCTCCGCCAGCTCGATCGCCGGCTCGAACAACGTGGCCCAGGGCAGCTTGCCATAGGCCTTGTGCGCCATCTCCAGCACGCGCAGCGTGCCCGGTACGTCGACCGACTTGCCGCCGACCACCGCTTCCATGAAGCGCTGCGGCTTGCCGTCGGCGCCGAGGAACCTGTCGGGCTTGGCAGCGGCTGGTGCCGTCTCGCGGCCGTCGAAGGTCGTGAGCTTCTTCTCCGCCGCCGACCAGTGAACGATGAAGGCGCCGCCGCCGATACCGGATGACTGCGGTTCGACCAGGTTGAGCACGAGCTGGATGGCGACCGCGGCGTCGACCGCGCTGCCGCCGGCGCGCAGGATGCGCCGCCCAGCCTCGCTCGCCAGCGGATTGGCCGCTGCCGCCATATGCTTCGTGGCGATCGCAGCGGACTTGGCGGTACGCCCGGTCGCGCCCTCGGGCGCCTGCTGGGCGAAGACCGGCGAAGCGAGGCCGGCGCTGACAAGCAGGGCAATGGCGACGCTGATTCGGAGCGGCATGACAATCATCATGGGATGGTAGCGGGAAGCCGGGGGGGAGACCAGCCGGTGCGGCGGCAATGTGCCGCTGTCGGGGGCGGCGCGGCCATGGGCTAGACTGGTTCGACGGACTATCCGGGGGAGCCTTGCATGATTTCCGCCATGATCGCCTGCGTCATTCTGGTCGCGCTCACACTGCTGATCCACTACGAAGCCCTGAGAATCACCTCGGACCTGCTGCCGCGCATCCACGTGCCGCCGCGCTGGCGCATCGTCTTCGTCGTGTTCTGCGCGTTCACCGCGCACACCTTCGAGGTCTGGCTCTATGCCCTCGCCTACTACCTTTTCGTCGACGTCCTCGGGCTCGGACAATTCTCCGGCGGCACGGAGCCCGGCTTCTTCGAGCTGATCTACTTCTCGGCAGTCGTCTATACCTCGCTCGGCTTCGGCGACATCCTGCCGGTCGGGCAGGTCCGGCTGATCGCCGGTGTCGAGGCGCTGGTCGGCCTGCTCATGATCGGCTGGTCGGCCTCCTTCACCTATCTGTCGATGGAGAAGTTCTGGCCGTTGCACGTCCGCCGGACGCACCGCCACGAGCATCACAGCGAGTCGAGCGGATAAATCGGCCGGCGTACGTGCTTGAAGTCGAGGACCGAGTTGTCCGAAGTCGTGACGCCGATGCCGTCGCAGGTGATGGTGGCCCTCGCGATCGGCGCAAAGCCCGCGCGGTAGTGGATGCGCGACTTGAGCATCAGATAGCGACAATGGCGCGGGTCGATGCCGACGCTGGTGAAGACGCCGAGGTCCCACGGCTCGTGATTGTGCGAGGTGATGACGATCTTGACCTTGCCGGTATCGAGCACGGCGGTCGGGCCCATATGGACCGTGACGCCGGTGTACATCGGTCCGCGCACGACCCAATCGCCGTCGCTCAGCGTGCGGACGCGGCCGGTCACCGTCAGCGGCTCGCCTTGACGGCCGATCGACGGCATCGACTGTTTGCCGCCCAGCTTGATCGTCGTGGTCTTGCCGATCTCCGTCGCTTGCAGCTCGCGGACCGCGCCGGGATCGCAGATGGTGGCGACCGCCACGTCCTCGAGGCCCTGGCGCATGATTTCCGCGAGCACGGTCATGACGTCCTGATTGGCACCTGAGCCGCAATTGTCGGCATGGTCGAGCAGCAGGATCGGGCCGTCGGTGAGCTTTTTTGCGCCGGAGATTGCTTGGGCGAGCGGCTGCCCGCGATAGACGAACTCCGAACGCAGCTGCCATGCCCGGTCGAGCAGCCGGTCGACGACACGTTGCGCTCCCGCCCGGTCGCCATCGGCGATCGCGACCGCCGAGAGCCCCGCGTCGGGCATGTCCGCGAGCGGAAAGCCGCCGAACACGGTCGCCGCCAGCATGCCTTCCGATTCGGCCGCGCGCGCCATGGCGATGAGTTCCTTCATCGGCTCGTCGTCCGTCCCCATGCGCAGCGTCTGGGCGAGGATCGGCCGATTGCCCCAGGCCATGACCGGCCTGATCTCGCCTTTCATCGCGCGCAACAGGATGCGTCCGACCTGTTCGCCGACCACGTGCATGTCGACGTGGGGGTAGGTTTTGTAGCCGATCAGCGCCGTGCAGTTGCGCATCATGCGCTCGGTCAGGTTGCAGTGCAGGTCGAGCGTCACCGCGATCGGCAGGTCGGGTGCGATCGCGCGCATGCGTTCGAGCAGCGTGCCTTCGCCGTCGAGGGTCGGCTCCGCCACCATGGCGCCGTGCAGATCGAGCATGGCCGCATCGACGCCCTGGCGCACCGCGTCGCAGATCGCACCAGACATGGTCTCATAGGCCTGCGCCTTGACCGGGCCGGACGGCATCGCCTCGGCGGCGACCGGCGTGACGATCTCCGCGCCGATCTCGCGGGCGAGCCGGATGTAGCTGCCCATCGGCATCGCCGTGCCCTCGTAAGCCTTGAGCGCGGCGGGGCCGAAATGGGCGCCCCAGTCCTCGAAGCGCGACCAACCCGTCTCGACCGGCGAGAAGGTATTGGTCTCGTGCTTCATCATGGCGATGAGAATGCGCATCGATTGACGCTCAGCCGTCCGACCGGACAAAAGCCTCGGGAAACTCGATCAGAGGCCGGAATTTCCTCTGACGGCGACGACCGGCTGCACGAATTGCGGCTCGACGTCCCAGGGAAAGAGGATCCAGGTGTCCTGACTCACCTCGGTGATGAAGGTGTCGACCAGCGGCCGGCCGGCCGGTTTCGCGTAGATCGTGGCGAAATGGGCCTCCGGCAGCAGGGCGCGCACGGCCCTGCCGGTCACGCCCGTGTCGACCAGGTCATCGATGATCAGCAGCCCCTTGCCCTTGTCCTTGTCGTCGACGCCCTTGAGCACGCTGAGCTTGCCCTGGGTGCGGTCGTCGTAGCTGGCGATGCACACTGTGTCGATCAGCCGGATCTCGAGTTCGCGCGCCACGATGGCGGCCGGCACCAGGCCGCCGCGCGTAATGGCCACGATGCCGCGCCAGGGCCCGAGTTCGACCAGGCGCCACGCGAGCGCGCGCGCGTGGCGATGCAGTTCCTCCCAGGATACGGGAAACGTCTTCTTGACCCGCGCGGCGGCGGCGGTATCGGATGGCACGGGCGTGTCCCCCTTAACAACTCGCGTGCCGACGATTACACCCGAGCCAGCGGCACTCGCAAGCCAGATTCGCGCGGCCGGGGCTTGGCCGCGTCAGGCCGATTTGTCATCGAGCGCAACCAGCGTGCAGCCGTTGATCAGCCACGTGCCGTCCGGCTGCCGCTGCATCATGTAGAGCGCCATGACCGGCACGCCGTCAGGGCCGATGATCACGACGCGCTGGGTCGGCTGCCCCTGGAAGACGACGATGTCCTTGAACGACACGTCGCGCGGCCGATAGACCGGCGCGTAGCCGGTGCGCACCATCTCCATGAAGATCTCGGCCGTGCCGAAGATGCCCTGGATGGTCGGCGACGCGTAGCCGAAGGCGCCTGCTCCGTCGTCGCGCCGGAAGGCCGAGAGCTGGTCTCGGATCACCTTTTCGATTGCATTGCGATCGGCGCCCGGCAGGTCGATGCGCTGCTGCGCCAGCGCCGCGCCGTCCGGCGCGGCCCACAGCGCCAGTATGAGCAGGGCGACCAACGCCACGGGCGTCCGCGTCTTCATCAGGGCCTCCACCGGTCATGCATGCACAATCATTCTATCACAAGCGGCCATTCGGACTTTGTCACGGCCGCGTGTCCAGGCAGACGACCACCTTGGTCCGGTCGTGCTCGACCAGGATGCCGATCTTTTTGTTTGCCTCGAGCGCGAGCGGCTCCGCAAAGCAGTAGACGATGTTCTGCCAGCCGGACGCCGGGTTGGCGTCGAGCGGGTGGTTCTCGAAGCGCGTTTGCTCGTCGAGATCGAGGCGCAGCCACTGCATCACGCCGACCGCGCGTCCGGCGCGCGTGATCGGCACGTCGAGGCGGTGCCGCTCGCCGGCAAGGCGATCGCGGCCGGCGAAATCGAAATCGAGCATCACGAACGGATCGCTCAGCACATCGATGCGCCAGTGCTGGAAATGACCCATCAGGCGCGGTGGCGCCAGCCTGTTGAATGGCCGCAGGTCGAAGCCTTCGACCGTGCCGACATGACTCTGCAGCTCGAGCTCCGGGCCGCCGACGATCATGCCCATCATGGCGACCCGCTGTGGAATGATTCGGGCATTGGGTGCGATCAGCCGAGCCTTGGCATCCTCGATGCTGAGCAGCGCCTCTTCGCCCACCAGGTCGCTCGACAGGATTTCCGAGATCAGCACCTCGGCTGGCACCGGCAGGTCGCCGCCGACCTGGATCTCCGTCGACTTCTTGGCGATGACGTTGATTCTGCCGCCGAAGCCGTTTGCCTCAACGATCTCGCTGGCACGCGCGGCCACCGTGCGCACCATCTCGCAAGTCGTGATGCTCGCGGCCCCGGCGCGCGCGGCGAGGAGCGCGAGCAGACCGGCACCGGTGCCGATGTCGAGCACGTGACGGCCGGGCGCCGCCCGCTCGATCGCGCGCGCATAGGCGGTGTTGCGCGGCGTGTCGTTCATCATCGGCACGTGCCAGCCGGGCACCAGCTTCTCGAGGATGAGGCGCAGCCGGGCGCCCAGCACGGGATCGTCGCGGGTGCCGGTCGACAGCTTCTGCAGGATCGCTTCGAGTTCCTCGATGCGCCCCTGATCCTGCAACAGGAGGCAGAGATTGTAGGCTGCGGCTGCGTAGTCGGGTCGCGCCTGCATTGCCGACCGGTATGCCGCCTCGGCATCGGCGGGGCGGCCGAGGCCGCGCAGCGTGTTGCCGAGGTTGTTGTGCGCTTCGGCGAAGGTTGCCCGTGCCGCCACGGCACGCCGGTAGGCTTGCTCGGCCTCCATCAGCCGGTTCTGCTCCTGCAGCAGCTCACCCATCGCGTTGTGCGCCTCGGCGAGGTCGGGCTGCTGGTTTAGAACATCGCGGATCAGGGCTTCGGCTTCGGCTCGCCGGCCGCGGCGCCGCTGTACGCCGCTGAGATTGAGCTGAGCTTCGGGAAACGGGCGCTTGCGCGCAATCGCGCGGGCGAGCATTTCGGCGGCGGCGTCCAGCTCGCCGCGGTCGGCGAGCACGGCTCCCAAGTTGTTGAGCGCCTCGGGACTGTCCGGCGCCAGGTCGAGCGCACGTTGCGCGGCGGCGGCCGCCTCATCGAGTCGGCCAAGCAGACGCAACGCCGTACTGAGGTTGGCGAGCGCATCGGCGAAATCCGGGCGCAGCCGGACCGCTTCCTCGTAGGCGGCGACCGCGGCGTCGAGCCGCCCCAGGATCTTGTAGGCGATGCCGAGATTGGAATAGGCCTCGGCGTAGTCGGATCGAAGGCCGATCGCCTGGCGGTAGGCGTCGATCGCTTCGAGCGTGCGCCCGCGCGCATCAAGGACCAGTCCGAGATTGTTGTGGGCGCCGGCGGCAGTCGGCTGGCGCGCCAGCGCAGCGCGGATCAGGCGCTCAGCCTCCTCGAGCTGACCCGACTGATAGGACAGGACGCCGAGCAGGTGCAATGCGACGAAGCTTTGTCCGTCAACGTCGAGCGCGCGACGGTAGCAGCTGGCGGCGGCCGCCAGATCGCCTGCTTGGTGCAGCCGGCGCCCGTCGGCGATCAGGCTGTCGAGGGCCGCGGACATGGACAAGGCAAGCAGCGGGCGCCCCGTGGGCGGGGCCCGGGGCGACGGTGGACGCGGCGCCGTTCTGGGTACATGGGCGCAACCCCGGAACGATACCGGCGCCTCAAGGGCGCCGGTTCAATACAGTCGTCCGATTTCCGCCACCTAGCGCACGTAGAGATGGACTTCCGTCGACTGCGCCTGGGCGCTGGTCATGGCCGAAAGGTTCACGCGGTCGGCCGGCAGGCCCATATCGGTCAGCGAGCGCAGCACATTCTCCGCATTGCGGCGCGCCGCCGTGCTCGACACCGCCCCCGTCTGGCTTCGGCCGGCCTGCGGCGTGACGGCTACGAGGTCGAACGTCGCGTCGGGGCGTCGCTCGAGAGCGCTGCTCACGGCCGTGTAGAGCGCCTGCTCGTAGGAGACGTTCGGTCGATCGAAGCGGATGACGACCAGGGGCCGGCGGCCGGCGATCGACGAGCTTCCGAGCGCTGCCGGGCTCGCAGCCGCGGGCTGCAGGCCGTAAGCGCGGTTGGCCAAGCTGGTGCCGTAGAGCTGTCCGTTCTTGATGGCGAGCGACAGCGTCGTCAGGTTGCCGCGTTCGCCTGCCAGATAACGGCTCTGGCGCGCGATGTCGTCGCTCAGCTCGTTGAGCAGCCGGTCGATCAGCACGACGGTGCGGTTGACCTCGTCTTCGAGGATGGCGAGCTGACGGTGATCTTCATCGACCGCGCCGGACAGACCGTAGGCGGCGCGCGTCGACTCGAGCAGGAAGGAGGCCATGGCGGAATCGGCCGCCGTCAAATTGGCCAGATTGTTCATGCGCGCGATGTCGTTGTTGATCTGGTCGAGCTGCGTCTGCGCGGCGGTCCATTGCTGGACCAGCACGGGATTGCCCGGCGTCGTGCCGACCTGGAGGCGCGCGTTGATCGCGGCGACGGTGCCGTGGTAGCGCTGCGCGTTCTGCACCGTGACGTTGCGGCTCTGCTGCAGGTCGTTGTTGTGTTGGCCGATCTGGCCCTGCAGGCGGCGCAAGTCGTTGCGCAGCTGCTCGAGCTTCTGGCCGACGAACGTGCCCGTCGAGGCGGCGGGCGTCGGCGGTTGCGGCTGGAAATTCGTCGTGCCGAGCGCCGGCGGCGCACCGGCCTGCTCCGCAGGAGAGGCCGCAATGGCAACGCGCTGTGGCTGCGGCGACTGGGCGCCGCCGCGCGCGGGGTCGCCGCCCGTCATCGAAGGCCAAAGCGCGTCCGAGACGAAGGAGCAACCGGTTAAAAGGAGAGCCGCGCCGAGCACGCAGGTGCTGGATCTGATCCACGCCATTATGAAACGTTCCCCCGGATCGATCAGTTGCAGGCCGTGCGGTCAAACGAGAGTGGCACCATTGCACGCATCCTGCCCAATGGCGCTAACCGCTTATTTTCTCGGTAAGTTTACAAAATCGGGCACTTCCCGACAAGCGTAATCGCGGTCGGTGGCGCCGGCGGCCGGCGCCCGCCTGGCGGGGCCGGATCGCGACCGAACGCCGCTTGCTATCCCGGGGTTGTTTGATTAGTGTCCCGCAGCCATCGCGCTGGAAAGGCCGCACGACCGGCCGTTCGCATGCTTGGCCAAGCGCCCGTAGCTCAATTGGATAGAGCATCAGACTACGGATCTGAGGGTTGGGAGTTCGAGTCTCTCCGGGCGCGCCACAGCCGCGCTATCAATCGTTTCCTTCGGCCGCGGCGGTGGCGGCCCATGGCCCGCCTCGCGTGGGCCGCGACCGGTGAGCCTGGTCCATGGCGCGCACCAGCTACTATACCGTTTACGTCCTGTTCCAGAACGCCGACGAGCGCGCCCAGTGGGAGGCGCGGCTGCCCAAGCCGGACCTGACCGGGGAGGCCGCACCCGAGGCTTGCGACATCAAGTCCGCCGCGGCGCTCGATGACGGCGAAGGCGGCTTTTACGAGGGCGATTTCATCAAAGTGCTCGGCCGCCGCGAGGATCTCGTGAGGTCGATCATCGAACTCGCGCCGCAACGCTGCTTCGAACCCCGTAAGGACGGCTTTGTCTGGCAAGACATGGCGCGCATCTGCACCGGCGACCCGGCCAAGTTTGCGCGCGAGCACGTCAAGCGGCGTCGCTCCGTCAGCCTGTCCGATCTCGACGAGTCCGGCACGGTCGAAGAAGGTTAGGCTGAACTTTGCCCGAATTTTGACCAAGCCACTGATGTGACTCGCGTTTGTCTGCGGGTCCTGACTACAGGCTGGGCTTGACGGCGAGCAGATCGAGTGCGCGGCGCTGGATTTCGGTCGGGGTGGCGAGCACCGGGAAGGAGGCTGCGCGGCCGAAGCGGACGGTGTTGCGGGTGAGCGTGGCGAGATCGGCGAGCAGCGAT
>VGDO01000187.1 GCA_016869645.1 Alphaproteobacteria bacterium | reverse complement strand
TTAGCTCGAAAATGGGGCAAAGTTCAGTCTAAGGGGTCAGCCCGGCCCGGCAATGCTGCTTTGGAAGCATGGGGACCGCCCGTTGCTTGACCCGGTGATAGGCCGACCGCTACAAGGGCGGCCATGTTCGGCATCAGCCTGTCCAAGCTCATCGTCCTCGTCGCGGTCGTCGTCGCGGTCTGGTACGGATTCAAATGGCTCAGCCGCTTCAACGAAAAGCGCAAGGAAGAGGACGAACGCGACCGGCACGAGCGCGACCGGGTCGACCGCCAGCGGCGCGCGGCGGAAGCCGACCGCGCCTCGGCGGCGCCCGTGGCCAAGGCGGGAGGCGCCGAAGACATGGAGAGTTGCCGTGTGTGCGGCACCTATGTCATGGCGCGCTCGGCGCGTTCCTGCGGCCGGCCCGAGTGCCCCTACCCGGGCTGACCCGCAATCGACTGAAATTCCCGGCTTTTGTGCAGGTTTTGTGCGGTGCGGCGAACGCTTGACCGGTCCCGTCCCGCGCCGTTATGTTCCGCGCCACCGCGGTGACCGAAGCGACAGGAGCGACCATGGCCGCGCAGCCTCGCAGCGGCGACCGCCCCCGGCCGCCCAGCTTCCAGGACATGATTCTCCGGCTGCAGGCCTATTGGGCCGAGCAGGGATGCGTCATCCTCCAGCCCTATGATCTGGAGGTCGGCGCCGGCACCTTCCATCCCGCCACGACCTTGCGCGCGCTCGGTCCAGATCCGGTCTGGCGCGCCGCCTATGTTCAGCCCTCGCGCCGACCGAAGGATGGACGCTATGGCGAGAACCCGAACCGGCTGCAGCACTATTACCAATTCCAGGTCATCCTGAAGCCGTCGCCGGCCAATTCGCAGGAACTCTATCTGGAAAGCATCCGGCGCATCGGCCTCGATTCGGCGCGCCACGACATCCGGTTCGTCGAGGACGACTGGGAAAGCCCCACGCTCGGCGCCTGGGGCCTCGGCTGGGAGGTCTGGTGCGACGGCATGGAGATCACCCAGTTCACCTATTTCCAGCAGGTCGGCGGCATCGAGTGCCGTCCGGTGTCGTGCGAGCTGACCTACGGGCTCGAGCGCCTGGCCATGTACGTGCAGGGTGTCGAGAACGTCTACGACCTGGACTGGGACGGCGTGCCCAAGGACCAGGGCGGCAAGACCTATGGCGACATCTTCTGGCAGGCCGAGCGCGAATATTCCGCGTTCAATTTCGAGCACGCCGACACCGATTCGCTGCTGCGCCACTTCAGCGACGCCGAGGCCGAGTGCCAGGCGCTGCTCAGCCTCGATCGCGGCAACGTCAAGCTGGCGCTGCCGGCCTATGACCAGTGCCTCAAGGCGAGCCATCTGTTCAACCTGCTCGACGCGCGCGGCGTGATCAGCGTGGCCGAGCGCGCCGCCTATATCGGCCGCGTGCGCACGCTGGCGAGGGCGTGCTGCGAGGCGTGGGTGGAAAGTCACGCGCTCAAGCGAGAGTTGAATCGATGAGCTGCGTTGGACAATTCGGAAGCGATGCTTTCGGTTTTCGCGAAGGCGCGAAAACCTTTCGCTCGCTAGTAACCCCACCCCGGCCCTCCCCTATGCAGGGGAGGGAGTCATGGAGCAGTCCATTCCCCCTCCCCCGATTTAGGGGGAGGGCGGGGTGGGGGTTAAGCGCGAGCGGCAGGTTCATCGAGCGCAACCGGGTTTCGGCTAGCGCCGAAACCCGAGATGAACCGAGAGCGAGCTTCCGTACTGCGGTCGCCTAAATGGCTAAGCTTCTAATAGAACTCCTCTCCGAAGAAATACCAGCGCGCATGCAAGTGCGCGCGGCCGAGGATTTCAAGAAGCTCGTCACCGACAAGCTGCGCGCCCAGGGCCTTGCCTTCGGATCGGCCGACGCCTTCGTCACACCGCGCCGGTTGGCGCTCGCGATCGACGGATTGCCGCTCAAGCAGGCCGATGTGCGCGAGGAGAAGCGCGGTCCGCGCGTCGGCGCGCCGCAGCCGGCGATCGACGGGTTCCTCAGGTCAACCGGCTTCAAGAGCCTGGACGAGTGCGAGCAGCGCGACACCGGCAAGGGCGTCTTCTATTTCGCGGTCGTCGAAAAGGCCGGGCGCAGCACGTCCGACATCCTTCCCGAGCTCGTCGTCGAGGCGATCCACGGTCTTGCCTGGCCCAAATCGATGACCTGGGCCAACACGACCTTCCGCTGGGTTCGTCCGCTGCACAGCATTCTCTGCGTCTTCAACGGCCATGCCGTCGCGGGCCAGCTCGATCTCGGCGGCGGTGCCGCGATCCCGTTCGTCAATACCACGGTCGGACACCGATTCATGGCGCCGCAGCGTTTCGCGGTCGCCAATCTGCGTGAGTATCGCGGGCGGCTCAAGTCGGCGCATGTCATGCTCGACCACGCCGAGCGGCGGGCGGCCATCTTGAAGCTGGCGGAGGACGCCGCCTCGGTCGAAGGGCTGACGCTGAAGCGCGACGACGGCTTGCTCGACGAGGTCACCGGCCTCGTCGAATGGCCGATGGTGCGCATGGGCCGCATCGATGTCGCATTCATGGATGTGCCGCCTGAAGTGCTGACCACGGCGATGCGCGCCCATCAGAAGTATTTCGCGCTCGAACAACCCGCCGGCGTCGGCAAGGAGAGCGCCCAGCGTGTGCTGGCGCCGCGCTTTCTCGTCGTCGCCAACATGCTGACCGACGATGGCGGCAAGGCCGTCATCGCCGGCAATGAGCGCGTGTTGCGCGCGCGGTTGTCGGATGCCAAGTTCTTTTGGGACCAGGATCGCCGCAAGACGCTCGACCAGCATGCCGAGACGCTTGACGGGATTCTGTTCTACCAGGGCCTCGGGACGATGGGCGACAAGGCGCGCCGCCTCACTCAGCTCGCCGAATCGATCGCCCAGCGCTGGGTGACCGATGCCGATGCCAGGCTGGCGCGGCGCGCGGGCCAGGTGTGCAAAGCCGATCTGACCTCGGGCATGGTTGGAGAGTTCCCGGAACTCCAGGGTATCATGGGCCGTTATTACGCCCGCCACCATGGCGAGGACCCTGCCGTGGCCGAAGCTATTGGCCAGCATTATCAGCCACTTGGGCCCAGCGACCGTTGCCCGACCGCAGCCGTGCCGGTTGCGCTCGCGCTGGCCGACAAGCTTGATACGCTGGCCGGCTTCTTCGGCATCGACGAGAAGCCGACCGGCTCGCGCGATCCTTTCGCCTTGCGGCGCGCCGCTCTCGGTGTGATCCGCCTGATCCTGGAGAACAAGCTGCGTATCCCGCTCACCGACGTCTTCGCGCTGTCCTACAAGGGGTACGTTGCGTTCGACCGCTTCGCCGCGGAAAGCACGTCGCGCGCGCTGATCGATTTCTTCGCCGACCGCCTCAAGGTGCATCTGCGCGAACAGGGCGTGCGTCACGACCTGATCGCCGCCGTCTTCGGCGTGATGGGCGGGGAGGACGATCTCGTCCGACTGCTCGCGCGCGTCGACGCGCTCAAGGCGTTCCTCGACACCGATGAGGGGGCCGATCTGCTGGTCGCCTACCGCCGCGCCGCCAACATACTGAGGATTGAGGAGAAGAAGGACGGTCGGAGCTACGAGCGGCTGGCCGATCCTCAGCTCTTTGCGCAGGCCGAAGAGCGTGCACTGTTCGACGCCATAACGGACGCCGGCGGCGAGGCGCAGCTCCTGCTCGGATCGGAGGACTTCGCCGGCGTCATGGCCGCGCTCGCCCGGCTGCGCGATCCGGTCGATGCCTTCTTCGACAGCGTCACGGTGAACGCCGAGGACGCGGCGCAGCGCGCCAACCGGTTGTGCCTGCTGTCGCAGATCCGCGTCGCGATGAACGCGGTCGCAGACTTCTCGCGAATCGAGGGTTGAACATGGCCGCGAGCAAGAAGCGCTGGGTCTATAGCTTCGGCGACGGCAAGGCGCAGGGCCGCGCCGACATGCGCAACCTGCTCGGCGGCAAGGGCGCCAATCTCGCCGAGATGAGCAATATCGGCCTGCCGGTGCCGCCCGGCTTTACCATCACGACCGAGGTCTGCACCTATTTCTATGCCAACGACAAGAGCTACCCGGGCGAGCTGCAGGGCGATGTCGCGGCCGCGCTGGCGCGCGTCGAAAAGCTGACCGGGGCCAAGTTCGGCGATCCCGAGAAGCCGCTGCTGGTTTCGGTGCGCTCGGGCGCGCGCGCGTCGATGCCGGGCATGATGGACACGGTGCTCAATCTCGGGCTCAACGACCGGACGGTCGAAGGTCTGGCGCGCCAGAGCGGCGACGAGCGCTTCGCCTGGGACAGCTACCGCCGCTTCATCCAGATGTTCGGCAACGTCGTGCTCGACATCGAGCACCACGCCTTCGAGGAGCTGCTCGAGCTGCACAAGGAAGACCGTGGCCTCAATCTCGATACCGAGCTCGGTGCCGACGACTGGCGAAAGCTGGTCGCCGACTACAAGAAGCGCGTGCAGGAGAAGCTGGGCCGGGCGTTCCCGCAGGACCCGCAGGAGCAGCTGTGGGCCGCGATCGGCGCGGTGTTCGGCTCGTGGATGAACGACCGCGCCATCACCTATCGCCGCTTGCATGGCATTCCATCCGACTGGGGCACGGCGGTCAACGTTCAGGCCATGGTGTTCGGCAATATGGGCAATGACTGCGCGACCGGCGTCGCCTTCACGCGCGATCCGTCGACCGGCGAGAATCGTTTCTACGGGGAATACCTGGTCAACGCGCAGGGCGAGGACGTCGTCGCCGGCATCCGCACGCCGCAGCAGATCACCATCGCCGGCAAGCAGTCTCAGAAGTCGAAGGCGCCTGCCATGGAAGAGGCGATGCCCGAGGTTTTCACCGAGCTCGATCGCGTGCGTGGTGTGCTCGAGCGCCACTACCGCGACATGCAGGACATCGAGTTCACGGTGCAGAAGGGCAAGCTGTGGATGCTGCAGACCCGCTCGGGCAAGCGCTCGGCGGCGGCCGCGCTCAAGATCGCCGTCGACATGGTCAAGGAAGGCCTGGTCGACAAGGCGGGCGCGCTCAAGCGCCTCGACCCTGCTTCGCTCGACCAGCTCCTGCATCCGACGCTCGATCCCAAGGCGCCGCGCAAGGTCATCGCGCGAGGCCTGCCGGCCTCGCCGGGAGCTGCTGCCGGTCGCGTCGTGTTCAGCGCCGACGAGGCCGAGGAGAAGGCGCGCGACAACCAGGGCGTCATCCTGGTGCGCGTCGAGACCAGTCCCGAGGACATTCACGGCATGCACGCCGCGCAGGGCATTCTGACCACGCGAGGCGGCATGACCAGCCACGCCGCCGTGGTGGCGCGCGGCATGGGGCGCCCCTGCGTGTCGGGCGCGGGCGAGCTGCGCATCGACTACGCGGCCGGCACGATGTTCGTGCGCGGCACGACCATCAAGGCCGGCGACATGATCACCATCGACGGCTCGACCGGCGAGGTCATGTTGGGCGAGGTGCCGACCATCCAGCCCGAGCTGTCGGGCGATTTCGCCGCCGTCATGAAGTGGGCGGATGAGACGCGCAAATTGGGCGTGCGCGCCAATGCCGAGACGCCGGTCGATGCGCGCATGGCGGTCAAGTTTGGTGCCGAAGGCATCGGGCTCTGCCGCACCGAGCACATGTTCTTCGACGCCGACCGCATCGTCGCCGTGCGCGAGATGATCATGGCGTCGGACGAGGCCGGGCGGCGCAAGGCGCTCGACAAGCTCCTGCCCATGCAGCGCGCCGATTTCGTCGAGCTGTTCCGCATCATGGAGGGGCTGCCGGTCACGATCCGCCTGCTCGACCCGCCGCTGCACGAGTTCCTGCCGCACACCGACAGCGAGATCGCCGAGGTCGCCAAGGCCTCGGGCGTCGACGCCGGCCAGCTCCGCCACCGCGTCATCGAGCTCAAGGAAAACAACCCGATGCTCGGCCATCGCGGTTGCCGCCTCGCGATCACCTTCCCCGAGATCTACGAGATGCAGGCGCGCGCCATCTTCGAGGCGGTGGCATCCGTGCAGAAGGAAACCGGCAAGAAGGTCACGCCCGAGGTGATGATCCCGCTCGCCGCGACCAAGAAGGAGCTCGACCTGCTCAAAGCCGACATCATCAAGGTGGCCGGCGAGGTCCAGCGCGAATCCGGCCAGAAGCTGAAGTTCCTGGTCGGCACCATGATCGAGCTGCCGCGCGCGGCGTTGCGTGCGGGCGAGCTTGCCGAGTCCGCCGAGTTCTTCAGCTTCGGCACCAACGACCTGACCCAGACCGCCTTCGGATTGTCGCGCGACGACGCCGGCAACTTCCTCGGCGCCTACTACAGCAAGGGCATTCTTGACTCCGATCCGTTCATCAGTATCGACGTCGACGGCGTCGGCGAGCTGGTCCAGATCGGCGTCGAGCGCGGCCGCAAGACGCGGCCCGACCTGAAGCTCGGCATCTGCGGCGAGCATGGCGGCGATCCGGCCTCGGTGCATTTCTGCCAGAAGGTCGGGCTCGATTACGTGTCCTGCTCGCCCTTCCGCGTGCCGATCGCGCGATTGGCAGCAGCGCAGGCGGCGCTCGAGCAGGACCCGACGCGGTCGGCGCGGGACTGATCTCCCGGTGAATGCGCTCGATGCGTTGCGCGCCGGCGGCAA
This sequence comes from Alphaproteobacteria bacterium, assembly GCA_016869645.1. Classification (GTDB taxonomy): domain Bacteria; phylum Pseudomonadota; class Alphaproteobacteria; order SHVW01; family SHVW01; genus SHVW01. Next base: position 4,070 of record VGDO01000187.1, on the reverse strand, counting down.
GCCGGCGTTGGCGCGCGCTCTCGCCTTGATCGAAAGCGATCCCGACGGTGCGAAGACAACCGCGCTCCTCGACGCCGCCTGGCGCGCTCCGCGCGCCCATGTTGTGGGCCTGACCGGCCCGCCGGGCGTCGGCAAATCGACGCTGCTGGCCTCTCTCATTCGGGCATGGCGTTCAGGCGATCCGGCGCGGAGCGTCGCCGTCCTCGCGGTCGATCCGTCCTCACGCAGGACCGGGGGTGCCTTGCTCGGCGACCGCGCGCGGCTCGACACCGATCCAGACGACGAGGGCGTCTTCGTGCGCTCGATGGCGGCGCGCGACCGGCTCGGCGGGCTCGCCGCCGTCACGGTCGCCGCCATGGTGCTGGCGCGCGCGCTCTACGATGTCGTGGTGATCGAGACGGTCGGCGTCGGCCAGTCCGAGACGGACGTGGCGGACGCCGCCGACACGGTCGTGTTCTGCGTGCAGCCCGGCGCTGGCGACAGTCTGCAGTTCATGAAAGCCGGCATCGTCGAGATCCCGCACATTGCGGTCGTGACCAAGTCCGATCTCGGCTCAGTTGCCGATCGCGCCCGGTCCGACGTCGTTGGAGCTCTCGCACTTGCCGCGCGCGATGCGGCCTGGACCGTGCCGGTGCTCGCCGTCTCGGCCTCGCGCAGGGAGGACGTCGCGGAACTCGCCGCAGCGATCGATACGCATTGGAGCCATCTCGGCGAAGGCGCCCGCCTCGACGCCGCGCGCGCAACCCAGGCCGAAACCTGGCTCGTCCAGGCGGTGCGCGAGCGCTTCGGCCGCGACGGCCTCGCGCGCGCCGGAGATCTCGGCCTCGCTGGAGAATCTCCCTTTGCGCGCATGGCGGACGTTGCTCGGCAACTGACACGGCCCCGGCAACCGGACATGCTAGACTGACCGAAATCCCTCCCTCGCCGCTGGCGACGGAGGAATTGGGCGTAAGGCTGGTCGATTCCATGAACGTTCCCATGAAACGGCGGTCTTTCCTCGGCGGCATCGGCTCGGCCGCCTGCGCCGGCGCGCTCGGGCTTGGCTGGGTGGCGGCGACCACCGAGCAGGCGCGCGCCTTCGAGCGGCTCGACCGGCGGGAGCGCGAGCGGCTGGCCGACCTGGCCATGGACATGGCGCGGCGTGCCGGTGCCGCGTATGCCGATCTCAGGATCTGCCGCAACTCCTGGCAGGAAGTCACCGTGCGCGAGCGGCGGCTCGACTGGAGCGAGAGCGGCGTCCTGGTCGGCTTCGGCCTGCGCGTGCTGATCGACGGCGCCTGGGGCTTCGCCGGCAGCGCCACGGTCGACGAGGCCTCGCTCAGGGCTGCGGTCGCGAGCGCGTCGGAGAGTGCGGCTGCGATCCGCCGGCTCGGCGCGGTGCCGGTCGTGCTCGAAACGCTGCAGTCCCATCGCGACGACTGGACCATGCCGATGGCCGAGGACCCTTTCGCCGTCGCGCTCGGCGACAAGGTGGATCTGCTGACGCGGGTCAATGACGCGGCGCTCAAGGGCGGCGCCAGCTTCATCAGCGCCTCTGCCGACGCAGCCAAGGAGGAGAAGTTCTTCGCCAGCAGCGTCGGCTCGCTGATCGAGCAGAGGCGCGTGCGAGTCGCACCGAGCTTCGACGTGACCGTGATCGACCGCGCCTCTGGCCGATTCGGCGGTCGCCACAGCCTCGCGCAGCCGCGTGCCGCCGGCTGGGAATATGTGCGCGGCCTCAATCTCGTGGCCGAGGCGGAGGAGGCGGCGCAGCAGGCGCGCGAGAAGCTCGCGGCAAAGCCGGTCGAGCCGGGCCGTTACGATCTCGTCATCGATCCGACCAATCTCTGGCTGACGCTCCACGAATCGGTCGGCCATTCGACCGAGCTCGATCGCGCGCTCGGCTGGGAAGCGAACTACGCCGGCACGTCCTTCGTGACGCCAGAGCTGCGCGGCCGCCTGCAATACGGCAGCGCGCTCATGACCGTGCTGGCCGACCGCACCCAGGCGGGCGGGCTCGCGACGGTCGGCTACGACGATGACGGAGTGAAATCGGATAGCGCCAGCTTCGCCATCATCCGCAACGGCATCTTCGAGAACTTCCAGATGGCGATCGGCCAGGCGCATCTGATCGGCGCCGAGCGCTCGAATGGCTGCGCCTTCGCTGACGGGCCGACGACCTTCCCGCTCCAGCGCATGCCCAACATTTCGTTGCAGCCGAACCCTGATCCGACCTCGCTCGACGACCTGATCGGCGGTGTGGAGAACGGCATCCTGATCGTCGGCAGCGGCAGCTGGAGCATCGACCAGCAGCGCTACAATTTCCAGTTCGGCGGCCAGCTGTTCTACGAAATCAGGAACGGCAAGCGCGGCGCGATGCTGCGCGACGTCGCCTACCAGGCGCAGAGCCAGAGCTTCTGGAATGCAATGGACGCCGTCGGCGATCGTTCGACCTGGCAGCTCTGCGGCACGTTCAACTGCGGCAAGGGCGAGCCGGGGCAGGCGGCGCCGGTGTCCCATGGCGCGCCCGCGGCACGCTTCCGCAACATCAACGTGCTCAACACCGAGCGCGGCGATCTGTAGGGGGCAGGAGACCGGGCATGCTGCTCAGCCGCGACCAGGCTCTCGATCTCGCCCGTCGCGTCCTCGTGCGCTCGCGCGCCGAGGCGTGCGAGGTGTGGCTCGACGGCCGTGCGGGGCGCAATTTCCGCATCGCCTCCCGCGGCGGCGCGACCAATGGGGCGAGCAGCGGCGCGCGCGTGGTCGTGACCGCTCATCTCGGCCGTCGACGCGGCCGCGCGCTGACCAATGATTTCGACGATGCGGCCCTCGCCGACGTGGTGACGCGTGCCGAGGCGGCGGCACGTCTGGCGCCAGAGAATCCCGAGGCCGTGCCGCCGCTCGGGCCTCTGGCCTATCCGCAGAGTGCCGCCCATGCCGAAACGACGGCGCGGCTGACCGTGCCGGGCCTTGCCGATCTCGTGGCGCCGGCGGTCGCGGTCGCGCGTGCGGCACCCGTCGATACCGCGCTTTTCGCCGAGGCGACCGAGGCTTGGCGCGCCTATGCGACCAGCGCCGGCGCTGCGGCCTATGACCGCGCGACCGCGGTCAACCTGACCATGACGGCGCGCAACCGGCGCGGCACGTGGTCCGGCTGGTCCGGTGTGGGCGAGAACGACGCCGCGCGCATCGACGCGGCGGGCTTCGCGCGTGCTGCGATCGACAAGGCGCGGGCCGAGCTCGATCCGGTGGCGCTCGATCCCGGCAAATACGTCGTGCTGCTCGAGCCGGCCGTGGTCGCGCAGTTCCTCATCAATCTGATGTGGCGCTTCGATGCGCGCCAGGCCGACGAAGGCCGCAGCTTCCTGTCGAAGCCTGGCGGCAACAAGCTGGGCGAGCGTCTGTTCGACGAACGCATCACCGTCACCTCCAACCCCGCCGATACAGTAGCGCCCGGCTATGCGCTGAGCGACGACGGTCAACCCAATCTGCCCACGACATGGATCGAGGGCGGCGTGATCAAGAATCTCGCGTGCAGCCGCTTCTGGGCGGCAAAAACCAATGCGCCAGCGGTGCCGAGCCCCGGCTTCTGTGCCATGCGCGGCGGCACGGATGCGGTCGATGCCATGATCCGCGATGTCCGGCGCGGCGTGCTGGTGACGCGGCTATGGTATGTGCGCACCGTCGACCGGCGCACCGTGCTGCTGACCGGCCTGACCCGCGATGGCAACTTCCTGATCGAGAACGGCCGGGTGACGCGGCCGGTCACAAACTTCCGCTTCAACGAGAGTCCGCTCGCCGTATTCTCCAAGGTGCTCGGCATCGGCCCCGCCCGGCGCGCGCGGCCGTCCGAGGTCGGCGGCACGATCAGCGCCCCGCCGCTGCTGGTCGAGGATTTCACCTTCTCGTCGATCTCGCCGGCGATCTAGGCGCGGCAAAGACGATCCAAACAAAACGGGGCCAAACAAAACGGGGCCAAACAAAGGCTCCTCGACGTTCCAAGTGGAAATGAGGATGTGTTGAAAGGCGCATTCGCGCCTTGCATGCTGACATGGGTTCAGCATGGGAGGATGGCGTGGAAGCGCGGGACG
>VGDO01000186.1 GCA_016869645.1 Alphaproteobacteria bacterium | reverse complement strand
GACTGTTCCAGGCCGCCCGCGCGCGGGCGCGCGGCTACAGAAAGACCGCGACCTACGTCACCATCATCTACCTGCTCGGCGCACCGCTCCCCGATCTCTTCAATTCCATCTGAAACGTCGAGGAGCCTCCTTCGTATAGCTGTGGCATATACATAGATTCGGGCTCACTGGGCGTCGGGCACACCGGCTGCGACGATGACGATGCTTGGTCGTCTCGGCGTCAGACTGTATGATCAAATAATGAGGCGATGACGCCTCACCTCGGGGGAGGGGGAATGTTCTCCGGTCTGACCGGCCGCATCATTATTACAGTCGTCGCAGTCCTGCTGTGCGCGGTCGGACTGACGTCTCTGCTCGGCTACAACAAATACAAGCTTGCGCTTGCCAACATCGTCGAGGGCCGATTTCGATTCGTGCTCGGCGACATCAAGAACACCCTCGACGTCAGCGTGAATCTCGGCGTCGCGCTCGCCGACCTCCGCAATCTCCAGGAGCTGCTCGACCGCGAGAAGACCGCGGACGACCAGATTCAGCTGATCGAAGTGTTCGACGCCGACGGCACAGTGGTGTTCTCGACCGATCGCAGCAATGTCGGCCAGGTCCTGCCCGAAGATTGGGTCCAGCTCGCGTTCCTGACGACGACCGAAGCCTGGAAACTGCACGAAGAGGACGGACACGTCATCGGACTGACGCTGATATCCAGCTTCGGCGCGCCGCTCGGCGGCGTCATCGTCAGCTATTCGCATGCCGCCATCGACCAGAAGCTGGCCCAGATCGGCCTGGACCTCGGCCAGATCACCGTCGGGGTGATCGCCGGCTATGGCATCGTGCTGGTCTTCGGCTTGATCATCGTGCTCGGTCGCCCGCGACGGCAGCTCGAAAGCATGCGCCAGTCGATCGGTCAGTTCCTCGTGCCCGGCGGCGTGGCCGTGCCGTCGGTCACCGACATCGATCATCTCAAGGTCAGCGTCAAAGCCGCGGTGGGCGCCATCGACGAGGCCAACCGCAAGATCCAAGAGATCGACGGCTCGACATGACGCAGTTCTCCGACAGCGAATCGACGAAGGGGTTCGTCACCAAATTGTTCGTCCTGGTGACGGCGCTGCTGGTGCTTGCGGCCGGAACCGCCGCCTTCCTGATCGTCCACGTGTTCGACCGTGATCTCAGCCCGGAGCTCGACAAGAAGGCGGCCGCGATCGGCCGGTCTGTCGCCCGGCAAGTGGCGTTCGCAGCCGAGCACGGCATTCCCTTCGAGAAGCTCTACGGCGTCGAGGCCTTCCTCGATCAGGTCATGCGCGGAAACGCCGACATTGCGTCGATCGAGCTGGCCGACGCGGCCGGCCGGGTTCGCTACGCGGCCGGGCGCAAGGATACCGCCGCAGTCGACACGGATCTGCTCGAATTGCCGATCGATGCCGACGGCACCAACATCGGCACCGTGCGGGTGCGCATTTCGCAGGCATACCTGGAGCGCGAGCTCTCGGGCATCCTCTATGACGTGCTGATCGTGCTTCTGGTCGCGCTGTTGATCGCCATGGAGCTGCTGCTCGTCGTCATGGCGGTCAGCCTGTTCAAGCCGATCGAGGGCATTTCGGTCGTGCTCGAGCGCGCCAGCTACGGCGACTTCCGCTTCCGGCTGCCGGTCGACTCCCACGACGAGATCGGCCGCCTGGCCGAGGTCTACAACAGCCTCGCGCGACGCCTCAACGAGATGTTCCGGCAGCTCGTCGACGATGCCGAGGAGGTCCGGCTCGGACAGATCGATGCCTCGATCGTGCGCCAGGTCGAAGGCGTCGTGTCGCGGTTGACCGAACGCTTCAATTTCGCCCAGGGCAAGCTGTTGGAGACGTTCCGCCCGGTCAGCGCGCACGCCGTGCGCGCGCCGCTGTTCGTCTTCATCTTCGCTGAGGAGATGTCGCGGCCGTTCCTGCCGATCTACATCCGCGAGCTCTACACGCCGATCGCCGGCATGTCCATGCAGACGGCCATCGGCCTGCCGATCGCGGCCTTCATGCTCACCATCGCCGTGGTCACGCCGATCGTCGGCGCGGTCGCCGACCGGTACGGGCCGCGCACGATGTTCCTGATCGGCGCCGTCCCGTCGATCATCGGCTATGTCGGCAGCGCCTTTGCCGGCGGGCTGTTCGACCTGATCGGCTGGCGCGTGCTGTCCGGCGCCGGCTACGCCATCGTCTACCTGGCCTGCCAGGGGTACATCGCCCAGAACAGCCTGCCGGAATCGCGTGCCCAGGGCATGGCGATGTTCATGGGAGCGGTGTTTGCCGCCGGCGTTTGCGGTCCGGCGCTCGGCGGAATTCTCGCCGATCAGATCGGCATGCGCTCCACCTTCGTCGTGTCGGGCGGTCTGTGCGTGGCCGCCGCCCTGGCGTTGATCTGGCTGCTGCCGGCCGATGCGATCGAGCCCGAGGAGGGGCTGCGGCGCGTCAAGCTCTCGGACTTCCGTGTCGTGCTCACGTCGCCCGGCTTCTCGGCGCTGGTCGTCTTCATCGCGATTCCCAACAAGGTGGCGCTGACCGGCTTCCTCTTCTTCCTCGCCCCGCTGTTTCTCGATCAACTCGGCAACACCTCGTCGGAAACCGGGCGCGTCATGATGATCTACGGCGCTTGCACGGCGCTGCTGACCCCGCTCGCCGCGCGTTTCGCCGATTCCGTGCGGGGCCATCGGCACATCGTCACCGTCGGCTGCGGCCTGGCCGGGCTCGGGCTGCTGCCCATCCTGCTGCAGCCGTCGACCGCCCTGCTCGTGGTCGGCGTGCTCTTCTTCGGCATCGGCCATGCCATGAGCATCGCGCCGCAGCTCGCTCTGGTGCCCGAAAGCTGTCCGCAGGCCTGTGCCGAGCTTGGCCACACCACCGTGCTCGGCGTGTTCCGTATCCTCGAGCGGCTCGGCAGCGTCATCGGTCCATTCGTTGCCTCGTTGCTGATAGGCATCGGCGGCCCCGTCGTCGCCACGGCGGGCATGGGCGCCCTCGTGCTGGCCGGCGCCATCCTGTTCGGCCTCTACCACCTCGCCCGCCCCGGCAGTCGGGCCGTCGTTCTGGAAGGAAGATCGCCATGATCAAAGTGTCGCGCAGAACACTGATGACGGGCGCGGCCGGCGCCGCACTCGGCGCGGCTGCCGCACTTCCCGCCTTCGGAGCGGAACGCAACGTGTTCCGCATCTACATGGTGACGCTCCGCGGCTGGACCGATACCGACGACGGGTTCCGGGACTATTTCGAGACCAGGCGGATCCCCGTTCAACTGATCCACCGGGACGTCAACCGCGACATGTCGAAGCTGGCGGGCATCATCGCCGAGATCAAGCAAGCGAAGCCGCATCTGGTGTATGTCTGGGGCACGGGCATTTCGATCGGCGTGATCGGCAAGCACAACGCCATCGATCCCGCCAAACACATCACCGACATCCCGACCGTGTTCACCAACGTTTCAAGCCCGATCGGATCGGGCTTGGTCAAGGATCTCGAGCCGACCGGACGCAACGTCACGGGTTCCACCTTCCTCGTGCCGATGACGGCGCAAATCTCGGCCATGACGTCCTATCGCCCGGTCAATCGCCTCGGCGTGATCTTCAATCCGGATGAGCAGAACTCGGTCGAGACGGTCGACGAGCTGCGCGAAAGAACCCAGGTCATGGGCATCAAGCTGTTCGAGCGGCCGATCCCGATCGTCGACGGCGAGCCGGACAAGACGACCCTGCGCGGCCTCGTCGAATCGCTCGTCCCCGAGAAGATCGATTTTCTGTACATCCCGCCGGATTCCTTCCTGTCCAAGCACGCGCGAGACTTCACGCACGCCGCCCTGGAGCATCGCCTGCCGACGTTTGCCGCCGCCGAGGGCACGCTCAAGGATTCATACGCCCTCATGGGACTGATCAGCCGCTACTACAACATCGGCAAGCTGGCCGGCTATCAGGCAGAGCGCATTCTGGTCAACCGGATTGCGCCGGGAGCCATGCCGATCGAAGGGCTGACGCGGTATTCGTTGATCATCAACAAGGAAGTCGCCAAAGAACTCGACCTCGTCCCACCGATGCTGATGCTGCGCTTCGCCGAGCTGTCGTGATTGCGGTTGGCACTGCCATGACAGGGGACGGCCTGGCCGAGGCGATGAGCCGCCAGGCCGGGCTGCGTCGGCGCGACGCCGAGCGTCCGAGGATCAAAGTCAACCTCTACACGGCCGAAGAAACCCATGCCGTGGCCGAGGCTGCCGCTGCGCTGGCCGACAACTTCGGATCGGATGCCATCGACTGCCTGATGGTCGGCGACAGCTACCTCATGACCCATCTGGGCCGGCCGAGCACGCGCATCGATGGCGCGGCGGAGCAGGCCGCATTCTTCAAGCAGATGGTGGGATTGGTCAGTCAGGTGGCGCGCGCCCTTCCGGTGGCCTTCGCATCCGGCAGCCGGCCCTGGTTGATGGTCGATATGCCCGACGGGTCGGTGGCGAACGTGGACAGCGCGATCGCGAGCATGGACCGCATGCGCGACGCCGGTGCGGAAGCACTCAAGATCGAGATCGGCAACGACGACGCATTCGCCATCGTCGAAGCAGCCTCGGCGCGGGGCATTCCCGTGGTCATTCATCTCGGCTATTCGCCCCAGCACGGCAAGAACCGCCGATACGGCAACACGGCGAGCGAGGCAGAGACGCTGTTCGCCGCGGCTCGACGTGGTCGCGATGCGGGAGCGATCGCTCTCGTGCTGGAACGCGTCGATCCGCGCGTCAACGAGATGCTGGCCGCACCGCACCCGCGCGGCCTGCCGGTCTACAGCATTTTCAGCGGCCGCGCGCGCCATGGCGGCCAAAGCCTGAACGTCTGGGACTCGGTCATTCGTCCGCCCTTTGTCGCCCGCAATTTCCCGCCGACCGCGACACTCGATCGTTCCGACTATCCTCGCAGGTACACGCGGCCCGTGATCGCCGAGCATTTCGCACGGCTGCTTGCATTGACCTGCCAAGGGAAATTTCCGCAGGTCGAGAAGTCGGGGCTGTCGCCGGAAGATGCAAAGGCGGTTGCGCAGTTCGATCCATGGAGCGGATCGTCCTGATATGCTGCTGCGCACCCGCGTCATTCTCATTGTCAGCGTATGTTTCGTCGGCCTCGCGGCCGTGCTCGTCCATGCCGGCCTGCGTCGGGAGCGGGTTGCCGACGAGCGCTATGCCGAGGCGACCATCGCCGGCCAGAAGGCAGTCTGGCACGAGGTGGTCACATCCGAACTGACGCCCATCACGCAGGAAGCGACCCGCCTGGCAGAAGATGGCAGGATCACGGCGGCGCTCGCCCACGACGATCGCAACACGCTCGCCAGGCTGGCGCGTGCCGCCTTCGAGCGGCTGGTCGAGCTGAAGCTCGCGGCGCGCATGGAGATCCACAGCAAGACGGGCGCGCTGATCTTCACCTCGAACGAGGCGGTCTTTCCGCAACCGACCTTCAACGCCACGCTGGTCGACGACGTCATCCGACTGCGCCGTCCCATCCGCGGCGTCGGCCACGATCCGGGCTTTGGCTTCCTGGCGGCGGTCGGCATGCCGGCGCGCGACGAAGATGGCAGCGTCGTGGGGGTGATCGCGCTCGCCCGCGACCTGACGCTTCCGCTGACCGAGTTGAGCGACAACATCGGGACCGAGGCAATCATCGTCAACCGGCGCGGCCGCGTCCTGACCGGCACGCGTCCCGAGCTCTGGGAGCGCCTGGTCAAGAACGGCAACGTCAGCCGCATCGAGCCGCTCCAGGTTGCCCGGCTCGACGGCCGCATCTACACGACCGTCTCGGTGCCGATCGACGGCTTTACCGGCGCAGGCATCGCCAACCTCGTGACCATTCGCGACACCACGGCCAACCATGCGCGCCAGACCGAGGTCAGCCTGATCTCGGCGCTCGCGGCCGGCGCACTGCTGATCATCATCCTGGCCATGCTGTTCCACTACCTGCGGCGGTCGTTTCGACCGCTGGACAACGCGATCGCCTCGCTCAATGCCCTGTCACAGGGCGACACGTCGGTTTCCCTCGATTCCGACCAGCGCAACGACGAGATCGGCCGCATCTCCAGCACGGTCGAGGTCTTCCGCGCCAACGCCATGGCGCTCGAACGGCTCAAGCGTTCGCGCGACAAACAGCGCCGCCGGCAGGAGCGCCTGATCAGGAACCGGATGTCCGACCTGTCGCTAACGCTCGACGACGAGGCGCGCGCAGCCGTGCTCAAGGACCTCGAGGAGATCGAGTCCGCCATGGCGCGCCGCGGCGTGAACGCCGGCGATGCCGACGGCCTCGGCTACGTCGCCATGGCCATGGAGAAGCTGACCGACCGGGTCACGAGCCAGCAGCAGAGCCTGCGTCAGCTGATCGAAGAGCTGCGCGAGGCGCTCAAGACGCGGGCCGCCTTCGCCGCCCTGCAGCAAGACCTCGCCATCGCTGCCCGCATCCAGCAGTCGGTGCTGCCGCGCGCCTTTCCGGATCATCCCCGGATCAAGCTGTGCGGGCGCATGATCACCGCCAAGGAAGTAGGCGGAGACTTCTACGACTATTTCCTGATCGACGAGCACCGGCTCGCAGTGGTGATCGCCGACGTTTCGGGCAAGGGCGTGCCGGCGGCGTTCTTCATGGCGATCGCCCGGACGATGCTCAAGGCGACCGCGCTCCTGGTCCCCTCGCCCGGAGATGCGATGCGTCAGCTCAATGACCTGCTCGCAACCGACAACGACCAGGGCATGTTCGTCACGCTGTTCTACGGAATTCTCGATCTGCGCGATTTCAGCTTCGTCTACGTCAATGCCGGCCACAACCCGCCGGTCCTGATCCGTCCGGGCGGCGAGACCAGCGTTCTCGCCCTCACCGGCGGCATCGCGCTCGGCGTCATGGACGGCATGGATTTCGCCGAGGGGCAGCTCACGCTCAGCCCGGACGACACGTTGTTCTGCTTCACCGATGGCATCACCGAGGCGATGAACCCCGAAGGCGAGCAATTCACCGACCCGCGGCTGATCGAAAATCTGCAGAGCGCGGATCGCCCGGCCGTGGACGTCGTGGCCGACGACGTCATCGCCGCGGTCAAGACCTTTGCGCGCGGCGCGGACCAGAGCGACGATATAACCTGCGTGGTGCTGCGCGTTCACTAGGCCGGGGGTCGCGACAGCCTTGTGCCCTACGCGACGGACTGGATGGCAGCCTGCCGCTCGGGATGGATGGAGAACACGGTCGACAGACCGCTGATGTCGAACACCTCGCGGACATGGCTTTGCACCGCGCACAGCGCCAGCTTGCCCTTGCCCGCTTTGACCTTCTTCAGCGCCATCAGCAGCACGCGCAACCCGGCGCTCGAAATGTAGTCGACATTGCCCAGATCGATGACCATCGAGGTTTCCGGCGCCGCAGCCAGCCCCATCAGGCGCGTCTCGAAATCCTTGCTCGTGTTGCTGTCGAGCCTGCCCTTGCCGGCAACGATGATCGTCTTGCCTTGCCGTTCCTCGATGACGTCCATGTCGCTCCTCCGATGAACCAGACGGACTATGCCGATGTCCGCTTGCAGAAATAAAGATGATTCCGCCCGTTCTCGTGCCGATACTCGACCTTGTCCATCAACGTCTTGATGAAAAAGACTCCCAGCCCGCCGATTGGTCTGTCTTCCGCGGCGGCCGTGATGTCCGGCGTCTTGGCCTGCAAAGGATCGTGCGGCTTGGCGTCGTCGATGACTTCGGCCTCGACCAGACCGTCGACCAGCGAGAGGCTTACGTCGATGAACCGCTCGCCCTCGTCGTCATAGCCGTATGACACGATATTGGTGATGATCTCGTCGAAGGCGAGGTTGAAATTGTACGCCAGCTTGATCGGCAGACCCTGCGCCTCAAAGAAGCCATCGACCGCTTCGGCCAGACGATGTATCTCCGGAAGCTGGTTCTTCAGCTTGACTTCGAGCCGGGATGACATCGCGTTCCGTTGCGCCTTGAAGTCCTGCATCGACCTGTCAAGGACACACGTTATCCTTGAGTCGCTGCAACTCCTCATAACATCATTCAGGGGCGTGCGAAAGCACCCCAAAGAGGGACAGGTCACGTGAGCAGCAGTCTCGATCCCCAGGAGCTCGCCCGGCTGACCGGTGAGACGGCGGCCGCCCTCGCCACCATCCAGAAGGCCGCCGAAGTGCTGTCCGGCCGCGCCAAGGGCGAGCTGGATATCGATGCCGCGCGGGCCGCGGTCGAGCAGATCGAACCCCTGACCACCCGCCTGAGGGCCCGCGGCAGCGGCGACGTGCGGACCAAGGCGACGAATGCCATGACCGCCGCCGAGCGGCTTCTGGCCGGCCCGATGGCGACCGACCTCATTCGCCTGCTGATGTCGCGCACGCCCATTCCGGGCGGCCCGGCGGTCGAGCCGGGCGGCCCGTCCGTGATCGACCTCGCGGAGTTCTACCTGGTCGTCACGCAATGGATCATGAAGCGCGCGCCGCAGAGCGCGGTGCTCGGCGACCTGAAGCGCGTGGCCCAGCCCTTCATGCAGAAGACCCAGGCCTATCTCGAGGCGGCCGAGGCGGAGCTGAACGGCCCCGACCACCCGGACCTGGGGCCGATCGCGGCCAATCTTCTGCGCCTCGACGTGCTGACCTGGATGCTGGTGAGCGCCGGCTTCCAGCGCGAAGCTGCCGCCGTGCAGACCCAGGCGCGGCGGCTGGCGCGATCGGCCATGCGGCGCGCGAGCGCCATCATGGCGAAGTGTGCCGCCACCTTCTCGGTCGACAGCCGTGTCGGCCTCGCCGGCATGATCGCCGAGATCGACGACTTGGTGCTGATCTTCCGCCGTGTACTCGATGGCGAGCGCGAGGAGCGCGTGCCGGGTGAAACGACCTTCGTGCAGTCGCTCGGCACCGAGGCGATCGCCGAGTTCGCCAAGGCCATGAGCCAGCTCGCCAACGGCATCAAAGTGCTGATTGCCAACAAGATGGATGCCGAAACCCTTCAAGGCCGCGAGATCGGCAGCCTGCTGCGCGTGCTGGCGAAGATGCAGCAGCTCTTCATCGGCCTGGACGGAGGCAACTCGACGCTCGCGATGACCAATCGCGACATCAGCGACGGGCTGATCAATCTCTCCCATCAGCTGGCGAACACGATCGTCAAGGCGCGCACCGCCAAGGACGACAAGCGCCTCGAGCAGCTCGAGATCATCCGGCAAGCCTTCGCCGACTATGGCGAGATGGTGAAAGGCCCCGGTTGAGGCGGCACTGCGAAGGGCCGGGCGGCGGCTACTCTGCCTTGACGTTCGCCAGCTTCACGACCTCGGCCCATTTGGCGACTTCGGCCGCGACAAAAGGACCGAACTGCGCCGGCGCGCGCACATTGAGCACGAAGCCCTGCTTGAGCGCGTTCGCGGCAACCTCGGGCTTGGCCAGCGCCGCCGTCACGGCGCCGGTCAGCCGCGCGATGATGTCGGGTGGCGTCGCTGCGGGCGCGAACAATGCCACCCAGGCATCGGCCTCGCCGTTCGCCACTCCCTGCTCGCGCAGCAGCCGGACCTCGGGAAGCTGCGGGGCGCGCATCGGCGAGGCGATCGCCAGCGCCTTCGCCTGTCCTGCCTGGATCTGGCCGAGAACCGAGGGCAGCGTGACGAAACTGAGATCGATGCGACCGGCGACGATCTCCTGGACCAGCGGTGCGGCGCCGCGGAAGGCGACGTGCTGCATCTGCGTGCCCGTGATCGACTTGAACAGCTCCATCGCCAGATGGGAGGCCGAGCCGTTGCCGGTCGAGCCGTAGTTCAGCTTGCCCGGCTCCCGCTTGGCGAGCGCGATCAGTTCGGCAAGCGACGTCACGCCGAGATCATTGCGCACGGTCAGCACGTGCTGCAGATCGGCCAGGCCCGCGACCGACACGAAGTCCCTGACGGGATCGTAGCCCGGCTCCTTGAGCAGGCTGGCATTGGTCGCGTGGGTCTGGTTGGTGCCGAGCACGAGTGAATATCCGTCGGCCGGCGACCGCGCGACGTCGCGGGTGCCAAGCGCACCCGAGGCGCCTGGCTTGTTCTCGACATAGAAATTCTGCCCCAGCGTGCCCGACAGCTCCTGGGCGATGATGCGCGCCAGCACATCGACGGGTCCACCCGGCGGATAGGGCACGACGATGCGCACGGGGCGGCCGGGATATGGCTGCGCCGCGACGCTGCCGGAACCAACGAGAGAGGCCGCGGCAAGGACGATCGCCGCGCGACGGGTGATCAACATGGGAAGACTCCAGGGACGACCGTACAGGCGGCCGCCAGATTATCGATTCTCCGCCGCGTTGCCCACCGCGCTTCAGCAATGCTGTAGCAATTGAGAGGCATCCATCTCAATCCCAATCGGCCAGGGAATTCCGGCGGCCCCTGCCCCGTTGGCACGGCAAGTCGTGTCGGAACATCCAAGCAGGAGATTTCCATGGGTCGGCTTGTGGCCTTGACACTCGCGCTTGCCTTGTGGGGATTGGCGCCGAACCAGGGTGTCGCGTCTCCGCTCACCCCAGACACGCGTCCGGACGCCGCCACCGGCATCGTATTGGCGCAGTCCGGGCAGCCTGGTTGGTGGGAGCGTGAAAACCAGTATCGCGAGATGGAACACCGCTATTGGCGCCTGAGAGGCAAGGAGCGCCAGCGCTACCACCAGCTTCAGCGCCGGATCGAAGACTATGACCGGCAGATTGCCGAGCTCAATGAGCTGCGCAACCTGGCAATCCAGGAGCAGCAGGTCATCTTAACCCGC
>VGDO01000185.1 GCA_016869645.1 Alphaproteobacteria bacterium | reverse complement strand
GCCGCGCGGAGGCGGAGAGCGTTGTCGCGATAGAAGTTGGCGGAGAGGATGGGATTCGAACCCATGATACGGGTTTAAGCCCGTATAACGGTTTAGCAAACCGCCGCCTTCAGCCACTCGGCCACCTCTCCGCCGGGAGCAGCAAAATTACACGGCGTATGCGGGACGGTTTGTACCCTTGGGCATCAGGCCGCGTCAACGAAATGCGGGCGAGGCGTTTGATGACCTAGGATTTCTGCCCTTCCGCGACGACCGCCATGCCCTTCTTCACGGCCGGCCGGGCGCCCATCTCGTCGAACCAGCGCTTCACATTGGGAAATTCCTCGAGCTTGACCTCCTGGAACTCGTAGCGCGCGACCCACGGATATGTGGCGATGTCGGCGATCGAATAATCGGGGCCGGCGAGCCAGGGGGATTCGCCCAATCGGTTGTGCATGACGCCGTAGATGCGCCTGGTCTCGTCGCTGTAGCGCTTCATGGCGTAGGGCACCTTCTCCGGCGCGAAACGCAGGAAGTGGTGGGCCTGGCCGAACATCGGGCCGACGCTCGCCATCTGGAACATCAGCCACTGGATCGTGTCCATGCGCCGGCGCGCGTCCTGCGACAGCAGCTTGCCGGTCTTCTCGGCCAGGTAGATCAGGATCACGCCGGACTCGAAGAGGCTGTAGGGCGTGCCGCCCGGCCCATCGGAATCGACGATGGCGGGGATCTTGTTGTTCGGGCTGATCCTGAGGAAGTCGGGCTTGAACTGGTCGTTCTTGTTGATGTCGACGCCGTGGACCCGATAGGGCAGCCCGATCTCCTCGAGCATGACCATGATCTTGCGCCCGTTCGGCGTGTTCCAGGTGTAGAGATCGATCATGATTTGCCACCGCCGCGGTTATTTTTCCAGGCGGCGACCTTAGCCAGTCGGACCGAAGGGTTCAACCCGGGCCGCGCGCCCTGCCCTACGGCCGCGGCAGCGCATCCTTGGGCGACTTCCAGCCCGGCAGCGCGCTCATGCGTTGAAACCAGGATTGAACGTTTGCATGCGGATCGAGCGGGATGCCGGCCTCGTCGGCGTAAGCGATCCATGGGGCGCAGGCGATATCGGCAATGGTCGGCTGCGTGCCGGTGAGGAAAGGTTGCTTGCCGAGCGTCGCGTTCAGCGTGTCGAGCGCGCGATTGCCGCGGCCCCGCAAATAGGTCAGCACGGCCACGTCGGCATTGTAGAACACGGCCTGGGCGCGCGTGGCGCCGAGCCCCGTCGCCATGAGATCGGCTTCCCAGAGCAGCCATTCGTGGATCAGGCGCTGCTGGGCCTCGTTCTTGCCGCCGAACTTGCCCGCTGCCTCCGACAGGTGCTCGAGAATGACGTTGGACTGGCAAAAGGCGGTGCCGTCATCGACCAGCGCCGGCACCTGGCCGAACCGGTTGATCGCGAGGAAGTGCGGCGATTTCTGCTCGCCCGCCCGCAGGTCGACATGGCGGTAGTCGTGCTCGACGCCGGCAAGGCTGAGCATGAGCCCGACCTTGATGCTGGGTATCGACAGGTAGTGGCCGTAAAAGGTTATTTTCCCCAGAGCCTTCGCAGGCTTGGCGGCAGGCCGCATGCCGGGCGCTGGAGAGCCGGCAGCGGGCCGCGCGGCGGCCTTGGCAGGCTTGGATAGGGGCTTGGTTTTCTTGACTTTATTCGCCGGCTTGGCGGCCTTCGCCCGGGCCGCCTTTTTCGCCTTCGCTGCCATCGCAAGTCCTCCTATCAAGGACCAGTGGGTCGAGCGACTGTACACCGCCGTCGGCAGTGGTAAAGGCCCGTTGCCGGCGCTGAGCCGCGGGAATCCTGGCAAACCGGCCGTTCCCGCCGGTTTGCGCCGCAGCGAACCGGGACCGGCCGGCGCTTTCCCGGCGCTCCCTGCGATGGTTTGTCGGCCGCGATCACGCCGACTCGGGCAGGGACATGCCCATGCCGGCGGCCACTCGACCATGCCGGTCTTCAACCCTATGGTTGCCGGCCAAACGCAGGGGCGAATAGCAAAGGGGGCCACGCTTATGATCCTGTCGACGACCCATCAGCTCGAAGGCCATCGCGTCAGTCAGTACTGCGGCGTGGTCTCGGGCCAGGCCATCTTCGGTGCCAACGTTTTCCGTGACATGTTCGCGGGCATCCGCGACTTCTTCGGCGGCCGCGCCGGCTCTTATGAAAAAGTGCTGCGCGACGGGCGCGACCAGGCGATCGCGGACATGATCGAGGAGGCGAGGAAGTTGGGCGCCAACGCGATCGTCGGCATCGACCTCGACTACTCGGCGGTCGGCAACAAGGGCAGTATGCTGCTGGTCACCGCCACCGGCACGGCGGTCAAGGCGGGGTGACCCGCATCTCCTCATCCCAGGTAGGGGCACGGCATGCCGTGCCCCTACAATTCCACACCCAAACCGATTCTCAACCCTGCGCCGAATATCCGCCGTCGACCGGGATCGCCGTTCCGGTGATGAAGTCGGAGGCCGCGCTCGCCAGGAACACGGCGATGCCGGCGTGATCGTCGGGCACGCCCCAGCGTCCCGCGGGCGTGCGCGCGAGCACACGATCATGCAGGCCGGCGATGTCCTGCCGGGCGCGCTTGGTCAGGTCGGTATCGATCCAGCCGGGCAGCACGGCGTTGACCTGGATGTTGTCGGCGGCCCAGGCGCTCGCCAGCGCCTTGGTCATCTGCACCATGCCGCCCTTGCTCGCGGCATAGGCGACGACGAAGGAATGGCCGAAGATCGACATCATCGATCCGATGTTGATGATCTTGCCGCGGCCGCCCTTCTTCATCTCGGCATAGGCGGCCTGCGAGCACAGGAAGGCGCTGGTCAGGTTGGTGTCCATCACCTTGTGCCATTCCTCGGGCGTGTATTGCTGCGGCTGCTTGCGGATGTTCATGCCGGCATTGTTGACGAGAATGTCGACGCGCCCGAATTTGCTCGCGGCGGCCTCGACCATGGCGCGGCACTGCGCGGGATCGGTCACGTCGACGACATGGCCCGCTGCCTTGGCGCCAGCCGAGGTGAGCTCGGCGACGGCGCCGTCGTTCTTCGCCTTGTTGCGTCCGGCGACCAACACCGCCGCACCGGCGCCGGCGAGGCCGCGCGCCATACCCAATCCGATGCCGCCATTGCCGCCCGTCACGATGGCGACGCGTCCCGACAGATCGAACAGCTTCATGACTGCTTCTCCCAGACCAGTTCGGCGACGCCATAGGCGCCTTTGCGCGTGATCGGCGGCGTGCGCAGCACCACGCGCCGCTCGCCCTCGAAACGATAGAAGCGTCGCTGCTCCGTGCCGATCATGTTGGGCAAGAGCGCCAGCTCGACGGAGTGGACCACGACCGGCTCGTTCGCCTCCAGGCGATAGCGGCCGCTGTAGCTATGGAAGCCGGCCATGGACGCCTGCGCCTCGGCGGGCGTGCCGCCCATCGGGTCGTCCTTGGCGTGGGGCTTGCGGCCCGGCGCCATGAGCAATGCGAACATGTAGCCGTCCGCGGTGTAGGTCAGCAGACCTTCGGGCGCGTCGCCGAGCGGCCGCGTCTCGCGCCCGCCATCCTCGCGCACGACCCAGGACTTGAGGCGCCAGGTGCCGATCAGGCGCTCGCGCGGAACGACAGCCTGGCTCACGGTGCGAGCTTCTTCTTGAGCAGCTCGTTGAGCACGCCGGGATTGGCCTTGCCGCCGGTCTTCTTCATGACCTGGCCGACGAAGAAGCCGAGCAGCTTGTCCTTGCCGGCGCGGTACTCCGCGACTTTCTCGACGTTGGCGCCGAGGATTTCGTCGATCGCCGCCTCGAGCGCGCCGGTATCCGACACCTGGCGCAGCCCCTTCTCTTCCACAATCTTCAGAGGGTCCTTGCCCGTCTCGAACATGATCTCGAACACGTCCTTGGCAATGCGGCCGGAAATCGTGCCGTCCTGGATGAGACCGATCAGGCGGCCAAGCTGCCCCGCGGTGACCGGCGAGGCCGTGATGTCCTTGCCCGCCGCGTTCAGGCGACCGAACAGATCGTTGATCACCCAGTTGGCGGCCAGCTTGGCGTCGCGGCCAGTCTTGCCATCACCAAGCTTGCCGTCGCCGGTGACGACGGCTTCGAAAAAGTCGGCCGAGGCGCGTTCGCTGACGAGGATTCCCGCGTCGAACGCCGACAGCTTGTGCTGCTCGATGAAGCGCTTCTTCTTGTCGTCCGGCAGCTCCGGCAGCGTCGCCTTGATGCGCGCGACCTCGTCCTCGCTGAGCTCAAGCGGCAGCAGGTCGGGATCGGGGAAGTAGCGGTAGTCGTGCGCGTGCTCCTTGCCGCGCATCGCCCGCGTCGTGCCGCTGTTGGGATCGAACAGCCGCGTCTCCTGCCGGATCGTGCCGCCCGATTCGAGCACCTCGATCTGACGGCGCGCCTCGTGCTCGATCGCGGCCATGACGAAGCGGACCGAGTTGACGTTCTTGGTCTCGGTTCGCGTGCCATAGGGCTGGCCCGGCCTGCGCACGCTGACATTGCAGTCGCAGCGCAGGCTGCCCTCCTCCATGTTGCCGTCGCAGGTGCCGAGATAGCGCAGGATCGAGCGCAGCTTGCGCACATAGGCACCGGCCTCCTCGGCCGTGCGCATGTCGGGCTCCGACACGATCTCCATCAGAGCCACGCCCGACCGGTTGAGATCGATATAGGTCTGCGAGGGATGCTGGTCGTGCAGGCTCTTGCCCGCGTCCATCTCCAGATGCAGCCGCGTGATGCCGACGGTGCGCGACTTGCCGTCGGCGAGGTCGAGCAGGAGTTCGCCCTTGCCGACGATCGGCTGGAGATATTGCGAGATCTGATAGCCCGCGGGCAGATCGGCATAGAAATAATTCTTGCGGTCGAACACCGAGTGAAGGTTGACCTGTGCGTTGAGGCCGAGGCCGGTCTTCACCGCCTGCTCGACGCACCAGCCATTGATTACCGGCAGCATGCCCGGCATGGCCGCGTCGATCAGCGACACCTGCGTGTTCGGCTCGGCGCCGAATGCGGTGGCCGCACCGGAGAATAGCTTCGCCTTGGAGGTCACCTGGGCGTGCACCTCGAGGCCGATGACGACTTCCCACTCGCCGGTCTTGCCTTTGATCAGATGGGTAGAACTCATGGATCAAACTTTCTTGCCTGGATGCAGGACTCGCTGCTTCTCACGCTTCCCCTCACCCCAACCCCTCTCCCCCAAGGAGAGGGTTTCGAGGGAGCGCTCCGTTTAGCCCTTCTCCTTGGGGGAGAGGGGTTGGGGTGAGGGGAAGCGCCCAACGCAGCGGGCGACATTGACAACTATCCTCGTCATGGCTTGTGCTTGAAATCCGCCGCCCGCTCCAGCACCTCGGCGACGCGCAGCACGGTCTCCTCGTCGAAGGCGCGGCCGAGCACCTGCAGGCCCAGCGGCAGCCCGTCGCCGCCGAGTCCGGCCGGCACGGAGATGCCGGGCAGACCCGCGAGGTTGCCGGGCACGGTGAACACGTCGTTGAGGTACATCGCGATCGGATCATCCATCTTCTCGCCGACCGCGAAGGCCGTGTTCGGCGAAGTCGGCGTCAGGATCACGTCGCATTTCCTGTACGCCTCGGCAAAGTCGCGCGCGATCAGCGTGCGGATCTGGCGCGCCTTGTTGTAGTAGGCATCGTAGTAACCTGCCGACAGAACATAGGTGCCGATCATGACGCGCCGGCGCACTTCCTTGCCGAAGCCGGCCGCACGCGTCTTCTCGTACATCTCGTCGAGGGTCCCACCCGGCACGCGCAGACCGTAACGTACGCCGTCATAGCGCGCGAGGTTGGACGAGGCCTCGGCGGGCGCGACGATGTAGTAGGCGGGCAGCGCATATTTCGTGTGCGGCAGGCTGATCGCGACGGTTTCCACACCAGCTGCCTTGAGCCAGGCGATGCCCTGCTCCCACAGCCTGTCGATCTCCGGGTTCATGCCGTCGACGCGGTATTCCTTGGGAATGCCGATCTTGAGGCCGCGGACATTGCCGGTCAGCGCCTTCTCGTAGTCCGGCACCGGACGGTCGACGCTGGTCGAGTCCTTCGGGTCGTGGCCCGCCATGGCGCCGAGCATGATCGCCGCGTCGCGCACCGTGCGCGTCATGGGGCCCGCCTGGTCGAGCGAGCTCGCGAAGGCGACGATACCCCAGCGCGAGCAGCGGCCATAGGTCGGCTTCATGCCGACGATGCCGGAGAAGGCCGCGGGCTGACGGATCGAGCCGCCCGTGTCGGTTCCGGTGGCGCCGAGTGCTGCGCGCGCCGCGACCGCCGCGGCCGAGCCGCCCGACGAGCCGCCCGGCACCAGCGGCCGGTTATCACCTCGCCGGCGCCACGGGCTTTCGACCGGCCCGTGATAGCTCGTCATGTTGGACGAACCCATGGCGAACTCGTCCATGTTGGTCTTGCCGAGCATGACCGCGCCGGCCTTCCACAGGTTCGCCGTTACGGTCGATTCATAGGGCGGCTTGAAGCCGTCGAGGATGTGCGAACCGGCAGTGGTCAGCACACCCTCGGTGCAGAACAGATCCTTGATCGCGATCGGCAGGCCTTCCATCGCGCGCGCCTCGCCCTTGGCGAGACGGCGGTCCGCCTCGGCCGCGCCCTCGAGCGCGGCATCCGGGGTCTCCGTGATGAAGGCGTTGAGCGGCTTGATGCGCGTGACCGCGGCGATATGCGCCTCGGCCAGCTCGCGCGCGGAGAACTTCTTGGCGCGCAGCCCGTCGCGCGCGTCGGCGAGCGACAGTTCAGTGAGCGTGCTCATTCCACGACCTTCGGCACGGCAAAGAAGCCGCGCGTGCCTTCAGGCGCATTCGCAAGAATTTTGTTCTGGATATTGCCGTCGGTGACTTCGTCGGGCCGGCGCGGCAGCTGCATGGCGACGACGCTGGTCATCGGCTCGACGCCCTTGGTGTCGACCTCGTTGAGCTGCTCGACGAAGGTGAGAATATTCGACAGCTCGCCAGCCAACGCATCGAGCTCGTTGTCCTCGACGCGGATGCGCGCGAGCGTTGCGATGTTGCGGACGGTGTCTCTGTCGAGGGCCATGAGAATTTCCAGATGCCGGATGTCAGGTATCAGGTACCAAACTTCAGCTATCGGAAATCGAGATGAGAAGCGCGCCTGATCCCCGACTTCTGACGTCTGATTCCCGAAGCGGCGCACCCTATACCGCCATGCCATACCGGGCAAGATCATGGCACTGCGGAAATGCCGCAATTCTCGTGCGCAATGTGAGAATACAAGTGGCCGGCCTTGCCAGGGAAGCGGGCCCAGACCACACTCGATTCTGTCCGATTCCCAGGCGACGACCGCGAGGCCATGACCGCCAATCACGCCGCCACCGCCGCGCTCTACAGCGCCTGCCTGCTCGCCCCCTCGCTGGCGGCTGGCATCTGGCTGATCCCGGTGCAAAGACTGGCTTTTCTGCCGATTCTCAATCCGCGGCGCGCGTTCTGGATCTGCTTCAACCTGCTCTCGGCGGTGTCGATCGTCGCCTCGCTCCAGCTCCTGGTGTTCGACCGCGATCCCGACTCGGAGCCGCAATTCACGCCGGTCGCGGCCGTCCGCGCCATCGCGCGCATGCTCGACGATCTGATCCACGAGCCGATCGACCCGTCGCTCTACGCGATTGCCGAGAACCTGCTCGAACCGGTGCCCGACCGCACCGACTTGACACTGGCCGGCGACCGGCCGGGCGAGCAGACCAATGCGCGGCAGTTCATCGCCGTGCTTCAGCAGGGCATCCGCGCGCGCCGCCCCGGTGCCGACCGCGACCGCTATATCGAGCGCATCGTCTCGATCGCTCTCGAGGCAGACTTGCCGGACGAGGCCTTGCGTTTCCTGACCGGCTTCACCTATCGCGAACGGCAGGACGACGCAGTGCAAATGGTCTTCGACTACAGCTTGGCACGCGCGCGCGTCGAGCTGGCACGCCGCGCCGCCGACCGTTTTTCCTACCAGTCCGACCGCGAACGCGCGGTCGAGCTGATCGTCCGCACGCGGGCGGAAAAGCAGCTCTGACCGCCGCTCCCGTGACGCTCGGCGAGCTCAAGGCCACGCTCAAGCCGGGAAGCCGCCTGTTCGGCCTCGATATCGGCACCAAGACGATCGGCATCGCGATCTCCGATCCGCTGCTGACGGTCGCGAGCCCGCTCGAGACGATCAGGCGCGGCAAGAAATTTGCGGCCGACGCGGCGACCCTCCTCGAGCTTGCGGCCGCGCGCCAGGTCGGCGGGCTGGTGCTCGGCTTGCCGGTCAACATGGACGGGACCGAGGGGCCGCGCTGCCAATCCGTGCGCCAGTTCCAGCGCAACCTCGCGGCCAAGACCGATCTGCCCATGGCGTTCTGGGACGAGCGCATGTCGACCGCGGCTGTGACGCGCGCGATGATCGATGCCGATCTCACGCGCGCGCAGCGCGATCGTCTGGTCGACAAGCTGGCGGCCGCCTACATCCTGCAAGGCGCGCTCGACGCCCTGGCCCATGCGGCCGTGCGCCCCGGACCGGCCGCATGAGCGTCATCCTCTCCGGCCTGGCGCCGATCTTCATCCTAATCGTGCTCGGCTATGGCCTGCGTCATTTCCGCGTCGTCGACGACGCGCTGTGGGCCCCGGCCGACCGGCTCAACTATGTCGCGCTCTTTCCGGCGCTCATCATCGTCACCATGGCGCGCACGGACTACGAAGCAGTCGATGTGGTTCCGATGGCGGCCGCGATCGTGCTGTCGGTCGGACTTGTCGGTGCCGCCGTCCTGGCGTCGCGCCGGCTCGCCGCCGTCGACGGGCCGGAGCTGACGTCGGTCTTCCAGGGTGCGGTGCGCTTCAACAGCTTCGTCGGCCTCGCCATTGCCAATGCGCTGTTCGGCAAGCCGGGCCTCGCCATGGCGGCACTCGTCATCGCGGTGCTCATTCCCGTGGTCAACGGGCCGAGCATTGTCCTGTTGGCGCGCTATGGCGAGAATCGGCGCGCAGGACCAGGCGCCTTGATCGGAGCGCTCGTCCGCAATCCCATTCTGATCGCATGCGCCATCGGCCTGTCCATCAGCGCCACCGGGCTGCAGTTTCCGACCATTGTCGGCCAGGTCCTGGGCACGATCGCAGCCGCCTCGCTGCCGATCGGACTGCTCAGCGTCGGCGGCGGGCTCGATTTCGTCGCTGTGCGCACCGGCGGGCGCGCCGTGATCCTGGCCAGCGTGGCCAAGCTGGCCGTGCTGCCGGCAGTCACCTATCTCGCATGCGAGCTGCTGGGCGTCGGCGGCGTCACCCAGGCGATCGCCGTCATGTTCAACGCGCTGCCTGCCTCGATCTCGTCCTATGCGCTGGCGCGCCAGATGGGCGGCGACCACCGGCTGATGGCGGCGATCCTGACGGTGCAGACGCTGCTCGCCGCCGTCACGCTGCCGGTCGTCCTGCTGCTCGTGAAGTAGTGCCGGAACCAATCATCAGCGAGACGGTGTGACCGGTGCCTGAGGTTTGCCCCAAGTACCTTGGCCATATTTCTGGTATAGACGCGTGATGTTGAAGAAATAGTCGCGTTCGGCTCCGGATGCGTCCCGTGCCTTCATGACGTCGAATTTCCCACTCGGCGTCTGGTGGACGCGCTGGCCAAGGAATGTCAGCTTCTTCTCGCGCAGCCACGCATATTCCTCGCTCGTGAGAATGACATGGACCGCGGTCGCCGGCGTCAGTCCGTCGCCGCTGTGTGCAATTGCCTGATTAATACCGAACAGATACTCACGAAGCTCGATCTGCTTCTTGTTGTCGCCGATGCGGCCATGAAGAGCGCTATAGACACTTATCAGCTCAGGTGTGGGGATATCTTCGATGGGTCGAATTTTTTCCACCTGTCGCAATGCCGCGAGAGCGTCCGACGACTTGCCCTGGCCGGCAAGCTCGGTCGCTTTCTTGATGGCTTCGCGAACGGCCGCTGCCAACTCGTCATAGGCAAAGGACGTGTCGTCGAGGAATCGCTGGCGTTTGGCCTGCGCCGTCGCCAGCAGCGTCCTATGCTGCGGCACCATCTGAGCAACCGGAATTGGCGCAAACAAATCGGGCTGTTGGCTGACAGATCGCACATTCTGCACGATTTCAAAATAGAGCGTCTTCTGCTGATTGCCGGTCTGCGGCCCGCTATAGATCGCGGCATGAAGCTCGCGTCCCTTATAGGGATACATCTTCGTGTCGGAGATGCGATGCTGGTTTATGCGCGACCACTCGATAACGTCATTGGTCGAGATTGCGCGCAGCGGATCGTCGGGCGTCTGCCCCAGTCCTATGCGCCGTCCAAGGAGGTCGCGCATTGCTTCGGCACGGGCCCTGTGGGCCGCCGCATTGGTCGGGTCGGAAGATTTGGTATAGAGCTGCGTGAGCACCATATGCACGTCAAAGCTCGGGAGATCCATCAGCGCGCCGTACTTCGTCAACTCCGATATCTTGTCGAGCGCCGCGCGGTAGTTGCCTGCGGCGTATAGCAGAGAGGCTTCGTTCACTGCGGCACGCACCGTCCGCGACATCTCCGCCACATCGACCTTGCTGTCGCGCACCATTGCCTGGCGCTTGTTCAGAAAGTAGGCAACGAGATGTTCGTGCTGACCGTCTTGCGCCAGGACAGGACCGGCAACGCCGACCATCACGAAAAGCAGGAAGAAGATGCGACGCAAAATCGGGCTCCTCGACGTTCCAAGTGGAAATGAGGATGTGTTGAAAGGCGCATTCGCGCCTTGCATGCTGACATGGGTTCAGCATGGGAGGATGGCGTGGAAGCGCGGGACGTGTTCGCATTGGGG
>VGDO01000184.1 GCA_016869645.1 Alphaproteobacteria bacterium | reverse complement strand
CACAACCAGCCTGTCGAGCCCCTCAAACAAATTACATGACTACCGTCAAAGCCAAAATCCCCGCACTTTCAATTGCTTAGCTCGAAAATGGGGCAAAGTTCAGTCTAGTTAGGCGTTGACTGGCCTTTCCGAGTGCCGCTCATGTCCCGCGGTCTCATGCTTCCCCTCGAGCACGACCTCACTCTTCGCGAGACCTGTCGTCAGGCACTCATGGGCCGCGGCTTCACTGTTGCGCCCGCCGGCGACGGGCAGCCTGCGCTCTCGCTCTTGCACCGACACATGCCCAGGATATGCCGCCGCACCGCGCGACTTCGGCGCCGCCGCCGAGCAGCGTCTCGACTTCTTCGGCTATGTCACCGGCACGATCAATCACTGGGCGCAGCCGAGCCTGACGCTCAAGGCGCGCTTCATCGACTTCCTGCGCGATGTGGCGCGCGAGATCGGGCCGCTCGATCCCGAAGAGACCCCGTGCATGATCGACTGCTGGGATCAGATCTGCCTGCACCCGATGTTCCGGTCCGCGTCCGACGCGGGCGACCAGGACTGCCGCTCGCCGCAAGCCCTCGACGAGACCTACACGCCTCGAGGCATCGCCAGCTACGGCATCTGATCCCGCTCACGCGCTTCGTCGGGAGCGCCCTCTCAAGCAGGCCGTCGCGACCCGGTCGATGATCGCCGCTGCGTCGATGCCGTGCACGGCGTAGAGATCCGGAATGTCGC
Source organism: Alphaproteobacteria bacterium (assembly GCA_016869645.1). Taxonomy (GTDB): domain Bacteria; phylum Pseudomonadota; class Alphaproteobacteria; order SHVW01; family SHVW01; genus SHVW01. The sequence continues at coordinate 10,154 of VGDO01000184.1, read as the reverse complement.
CCGATTGGCCGAACCGATCGACGCCGAGCGGCAGAACGCGCCGTCCATCGACCGCGCCGAGCCAGGACAGAGCCGCGGGATGGGCGTCATGCACGCTGACCAGCGTTGCGCCAGGTGCGTCGGCAAGCAGACGCTCGATGTGGCTGACGTCGTTCGCGCCCTGAGCGGCGCGCCAGCCTTCGTGCAGTCGGTCGACCGAGGTCACGGCGAGCACGCCGATATCGGGCATGTCGTCGATCAGCTCGGCGCGCGCCGCCTCGATCTCGGCGACGACGGCACCGGCATAGACCAGCACGACCTCCGCGTCGGGCGGCGGCGGTGCGAGCCAGTAGGCGCCGGACAGCACATGCTGGACGAGCTCGGACGTCATGGCGCGCTGCGGCTGCGCCAGCGAGCGGGTCGACAGGCGCAGATAGACCGACCCGCCGTCTTCGGCCTGCATGTGGGCGAAGCCCCAGCGCATGATGACTGCGAGTTCGTCGACGAAGGCCGGTTCGAAACCCGTCAGTCCCGGCTGACCCATGCCGATCAGCGGCGTGCCGATCGACTGATGCGCGCCGCCCTCGGGCGCCAGCGTGATGCCGGACGGTGTTGCGACCAGCATGAAGCGCGCATCCTGGTAACAGGCGTAGTTCAGCGCATCGAGGCCGCGCGCGATGAACGGGTCGTAGAGCGTGCCGACCGGCAGCAAGCGTGCGTCGAACAGAGGGCCGGCGAGGCCAAGTGCGGCCAGCATGAGAAAGAGGTTGTTTTCGGCAATGCCGAGCTCGATGTGCTGGCCGGAACGGTCGCGCGCCCATTTCTGGGCCGACACGACCTTTTCGGCGCGGAACACGTCGTCGCGGTGCGTGCGCGCGAAGATGCCGCGCTGATTGACCCACGGGCCCAGATTGGTCGACACGGTGACGTCAGGCGACGTGGTGACGATGCGGCGCGCGAGCTCGCTGTCGCCGCGCCCCAGCTCGTTGAGAATGCGGCCGAACGCCTCCTGGGTCGACATGCGCGGACTGATCGGCAAGGCGAGCTCCGGCGGCACCGGCACCGTCGCGGCTTCGTGTACGCGCTTCATTTTCCGATTGAACGGCACGCGCCTGACGAACTCGGCCAGCGCAGCCGCGTCGATGCCGGCATACTCGAGGGGCGCCCATTCAGCGCCGTCGGGAATACCGAGGGCCTCCTTGTATCGCGCCATCTGCTCCTTGGTCATCAGGCCGGAGTGATTGTCCTTGTGGCCGGCGAGCGGCGTGCCGTGCCCTTTGATCGTGTAGGCAATGAAGCAATGGGGCTGGTCCCCGGAGACGCTGCGGAAGGCCTCGAGCACGGCCTCCATGTCGTGTCCGGCGAGATTGGTCATGAGGTCGTGGAGCGCGGCATCGTCATAGCGTTCGAGCAGCTCGCGCACGCCGGGCGCCTCGCCGATGTCGTTGAGCAGGTGATCGCGCCAGACCTTGCCGCCCTCATTGCCGCCCTTGAAGGTCAGCGCCGAGTACAGGTCGTTCGAGCAGGCGTCGATCCATTCGCGCAGGCGCTCGCCGCCGGGCAGGCGGAAGGCCGCCTCCTGCTTCTTGCCATACTTGATGACGACCACCGTCCAGCCGACGGTCGCGAAGAAATCCTTGATCTTCTGGAACAGCCGGTCCGAGACGACGCCGTCGAGACTCTGGCGGTTGTAGTCGATCACCCACCACAGATTGCGCACGTCGTGCTTCCAACCTTCGAGCAGCGCCTCGAACACGTTGCCTTCGTCGAGTTCGGCATCGCCCATCAGCGCGATCATCCGCCCCTCCGGTCGGTCGCGCGGCACCAGACGATGGAGACGGAGATAATCCTGGACCAACGAAGCGAACAGCGTCACGCCGACGCCGAGGCCGACCGAGCCGGTCGAGAAATCGACCTCGTCGGCGTCCTTGGTGCGCGACGGATAGGATTGCGCGCCTCCCAAGCCGCGGAAGCGCTCGAGGGCATCGCGGCTCTGGCGACCCATGATGTACTGGATCGCGTGGAACACCGGGCTCGCATGCGGCTTGACCGCGAGCCGATCCTCCGGCCTGAGCACGTCGAAATAGAGCGCCGTCAGCAGCGTGTTCGACGAGGCCGACGACGCCTGATGGCCGCCGACCTTGAGCCCGTCGCGCGACGGCCGGATGTAGTTGGCGTTGTGGATCAGCCACGTGGCGAGCCACAGCGACTTGCGCTCGAGCGCGCGCAGATAGGGCAACGGGTCGTTGTCGAGGCGGGTGCTGGCAGGCCCGGTGTCCGATCCCGCCTGGCGTTGCACGAGAGCCATGATCGCGCCCTGATCCGTCATCGCCGAGGACCCCCAAGCTAGCGCAAACAAGGCCGGCAGATCATTGCTAATCTGCCCCAGTATGGTAGGATTTGCGCAACTTCGAGCCAATATTCACAGAAAATCTTCCCGAATATGCCTCAACCCACGCTCGACGCTATCGATCGGCGCATTCTGGCCGCCCTCCAGGAGAACGCACGGACCGCCAATGTCGATCTGGCGCGCGAGGTCGGACTTTCGCCGAGCCCGTGCCTGCGGCGCGTGCGCGAGCTCGAAGAGCTCAAAATCATCCGCAGCTACGTCACGCTGGTCGATCCGGCCGCCGTCGGCCTCGGCGTCAGCGTCTTCGTTCAGGTCAGCCTCGAGCGCCAGATCGAGCGCGCCCTCGAAGTGTTCGAGGCGGCGGTGCGCGCGCGGCCGGAAGTGATGGAATGTTACCTGATGACCGGTGACGCCGACTATCTGTTACGCGTCGTGGTCGCCGACCTTGCTGCTTATGAGCGCTTCCTGATGGATCACCTGACGCGGATCGCCGGCGTGGCCAGCATCAAGTCGAGCTTCGCGCTCAAGCAGGTCAAGTACCGCACCGCGCTGCCGATCGACGCCGCGTGAGTCCAGGCCCGTGCCGCGGGCCACCTTGTCGCAGCATCGATCGAATTGAGCCGTTCGTCGGCGGCCTCGACGGCGACGTCTATGCGTTCACGACCGGCTTAGGCACCGACCGAATCGAGGGTTTCGCATCCGGCAGCGACGTCATTCAGCTCATGGCGATTCTCAATGGATCCGGCATCATCAGCGCGGAACAGATCGTCGCCAAGCGGGTCGGCGTCAATGCATCCGGCGAGGCCGTGATCGACTTGGGCGGCGGACACGCGATCACGCCGGCGGGCGTGGCGCCAAGCGCGCTCACGGCCGCCGATTTCCTCGTCGCCTGACCCACTCGGGTCCAGGCGCCTGCCTGTGGGAGGTTAGACCGCCTCGGCGAGGCGCGCGACGACGCGATCAGCTGGGAACCGCGCCATGGCGGTCGTGCCGACGCCGACGCTGCTTTCGAGATCCAGCTTGCCGCCGTGCAACTCGATCATCGACTTGACGAGAGCCAGCCCGAGGCCCGTGCCTTCGTTGGCGGCGACGTGCGCGCTCTTGGTCTGGCCGAATGGGCGAAGCGCCTCGGGGATCTCGCCCGCCGCCATGCCGATGCCGGTATCGGTGACGCCAATCACCAGCTCCCCGGCCGCCGTCAACCGCGTGAAGGCCGTCACTGTGCCGCCGCTCGGCGTGAACTTGACGGCATTCGACAGAAGATTGACCATGATCTGCTTCAATGAACGCTCATCGGCGCGCAACATGGGGGTATCCGGGCCGATCGTGGTGACGAGCTGGACGCCGCCTATCTGGGCGCGCTCGCGCACGAAGCGCATGGTGGACGCGATGATGCGCGCCGGGTCGATGCGCTCCTCGGCGAGCTCGTAGCGGCCCGCCTCGATCTTCGCCAGATCCAGAATGTCGTTGATGATGTCGAGCAGGTGTCGGCCGCTGCTGCGGATGTCGGCGACGTAGTCGTGGTAGCGCGGCGAGCCCAGCGGCCCGAACATGCCGTTGCGCATGATGTCGGCGAAGCCGATGATCGCGTTGAGCGGCGTGCGCAGCTCGTGGCTCATGCGCGCCAGGAACTCGGACTTGGCGCGGTTGGCGTATTCCGACAGCCGGCGCGCCTCGGCATAGCTGTCGGCCAAAGCCGCGAGCTGCCGGCTCTGCGCCTCCATCTGGTCGCGCGAGGCCTCGGCTTCGGCGATGCGCGATTCCAGCTCGATTTCAGCGGACTTGCTCGGCGTGATGTCGGCATACACGGTGATGGTGCCGCCCGAGCGGGTCACCCGGTCGCGAATGCGAAACCAGTTTTCGCCGGTGCTGCGCTCATGGGGACGGTCGGGATACCGGCGCTGCTCCAGGCGCTCGGAAACCCAGGCGGCGGCCCGCCCTTCGGCGCCGGCGAACTGACCGAGCTCGGCGGCCATCCGGCAGACCTCGGTGAACGTCATGCCGGGACTGATCGCGTCGGCAAGCTCGGGAAAGAATGCGCGGAAACGAGAGTTGACGAAAACGAGATGGTCGTCCTCGTCATAGTATGCGACGGCCTCGGAGGTCGATTCCACGATATCGGCGAAGCGACTGCGCGCCTGCTCGGTTCGCGCCTCGCTGAGCTTGAGCTGACGCGCCAATTCGTCCTGACGCTGCGCCGCGCCGTCGCAGGCCTCGGCGAGCCGGCCCAATGGCCCGCTCGCATAAGGCGGGCCGAGACGCGCGGGCACCTCACCCGCGGCGAGCGCCGCCACCGCGCGCAGAACCGGCGCGACCGGCGCCATGATCATTCGCTCGAGCGAAATCCAGGCGAGCGCCAAGGAGACCAGGGTAGCCAGAAGGCACGCCGCCGCGACGGCGCCATAGAACCCGCCCGAGCCGGCGAGCGCGGGATACGCCGCCAGAATGGCGCCAGCGATCGCCACGGCTGCCATGCCTGGCAGCAGTGCAATCGCCAGAATCGCCAGCAGGCGGGCGCGCAAGATCGTGAGAATGGCGGGCACCATGGCCCGCCAAGCTAGACGGGGATCGTTAAGATCGAATTAATGATGGCGCTCAGCGGACCGCCATGGCTTCCGACCGGGAAGCTCCAAGCTCCCCCTCGGACAGGCGCTCGGCGGCGGCGGCTTCCTGCTGTTTCAACCACATACCCGCATATTTGCCGCCCCGGGCCAGGAGCTCGCCGTGGCGGCCACGCTCGACCACCCGGCCGTCCTCCAGCACGATGATCTCGTCGGCGCCGACCACGGTCGACAGCCGGTGGGCGATGACGAGCGTGGTGCGCTGCGCCGAGACCTCGGCGAGGCTGGCCTGGATCTCCTTTTCCGTGTGCGAATCGAGCGCCGACGTCGCCTCGTCGAACAGGAAGATGCGCGGCCGCTTGAGCAGCGTGCGCGCGATCGCGACACGCTGCTTCTCGCCGCCCGACAGTTTCAGGCCGCGTTCTCCGACGCGGGCCTCGTAGCGCTCCGGCAGGCTCACGACGAAATCGTGGATGCGCGCCAGCTGGGCCGCCGCCTCGACCTCCGATCGCGTCGCACCGGGTCGGCCATAGGCGATGTTGTAGTAGACCGTGTCGTTGAAGAGCACGGTGTCCTGCGGAACGATGCCGATGGCCGCGCGCAGGCTCGCCTGGGTCACGGCGCGGATGTCCTGACCGTCGATCGTGACCCGGCCGCCGCTGACGTCATAGAAACGGAACAGGATGCGCGAGATCGTCGACTTGCCGGCGCCGCTCGGCCCGACGATCGCGACGGTTCGCCCGGCCGGGACGGTGAAGGATACGTCCTTCAGGATCGGACGCGCCGGGTCGTAGGCGAAGTCGACGCGCTCGAAGCGGATCTCGCCGCCATCGACGCTCAGCGCCGGGGCGCCCGGACGGTCCTCGATCTCGCGCTGGACCTCGAGCAGCCGGAACATCGCCTCCAGATCGATCAGCGACTGCTTGATCTCGCGGTAGACGAAGCCGAGAAAGTTGAGCGGCAGATAGAGCTGGATCAGATACGCATTGACCAGAACGAAGTCGCCAATGGTCATGCGGCCCTGGGTCACGCCGTAGCCGGCCATGACCATGACGGCCGTCAGCCCGACGGCGATGATCGCGCCCTGGCCGATATTGAGCAGGGACAGGGTGGTCTTGGCCATGATCGAGGCGCGCTCGTAGCGCGCCAGCGCGCTGTCGTAACGCCGCGCCTCGTGCTCCTCGTTGCCGAAATACTTGACCGTCTCGTAGTTGAGCAGGCTGTCGATCGCCTTGGTGTTGGCCTCGCTGTCCATCTCGTTCATCTGGCGGCGGAACTTGGTACGCCAGGCCGTCACCACCAGCGTGTAGACGATATAGAGCGCGATGGTCACGAAGGTGACGAGCGCGAACCAGGCGTCGTAGAGGCTCCAGAGAATGACGCAGACGAGAGCGATCTCGAGCAGCGTCGGCAGGATGTTGAACAACATGAACTGGAGCAGCGACTCGATGCCGGTCGTGCCGCGCTCGATGGCACGTGACAGCCCGCCGGTCTGCCGATCGAGATGGAAGCGCAGCGCCAGCCGGTGCAGGTGCCGGAAGGTATCGAGCGCGATCGTCCGCATGGCGCGCGCCGCGACCTTGGCGAAGATGAAATCGCGCAGCTCGCCGAAGGCCTGGGCGAGGATGCGCGCCGTGCCATAGGCGAGGATCAGCCCGACGGGCAGCAGGACGATCGCCGCCCCGCCCGCGGCGGTCAGCAGGTCGACGGCCTGCTTGTAGAGGACCGGCACGTAGACATTGGCGATCTTGGCTGCGACCAGGCATGAGAGCGCGAGCACGACGCGCACCCGCAGCTCGAGGGCGCCGCTGGGCCACAGATAGGGCAGCAGCGTGCCGATCGTATGCAGGCCGCCGCGCGGCTTCGTCACGCCGAGCGCCTTGATCATGGAATGATCGGACATCGTCACCTTGCGCGTCCCTCGTCTGCCTGCTGCTGCTGCCGCCGCTCCGCGGCGGGCGCCAATCTAGCCCCTGCGCGCACGCAGCGACAACCCGCTGGCAAATCGGCGGCCTTGGCGCGCCGGACGCGAACCGGGCCCTTCCCCGAAGCAGGGCTTCAACGTGAGGCGATCGCACCCTAAGAGCCTGTCTGAGAATTCGCCATGGGCTGCGCCGCTGCAACAAGGACTTGGGCTAGGAGGCCGTCGCGACGCGGTGCTGGACGCACCGCGAGCGATGGCCGACGCCGTCCCAAGTCCTTGTTCCAGCGGCCCGGAGGGTTGGGCCAGGAAGCTCGATGGCGTTGTCGCGAATGTTCGGCGATGCGTCCAGCATCGCCTTCACATCCGCTCCTAGCCCTCGAGCTTCCTGGCCCAACGCAGCCTATCGGTGAAACTTCGTTTCACCTGGCGGCAGCACTTTCCCCTACGGGGACAGTGCGAGAGCCCGTGGCCAATTCTCAGACAGGCTCCTAGAGTGGCGGCCCTCATGCCCGCACCGCCCGCTCCCGAAACCGACGCGTCCCTCGCCTCATCGGCCCGTCAGCGCCTCGTCGCCACCCTCGTCATGTGCGCGTCGACGATCTGCTTTTCGCTGACCGACGTGCTGGCGAAGTGGCTGTCGGCGCACTATACCGTGCCGCAGATCGTCTTCTGCCGCGGCCTGTTCGCCCTCGTTCCCGTCATGATCCTGGCCGCCCATCACGGGCTCATCCCTTCGCTGGCGACGCGGCGGCCGTACGCGCACATGCTGCGCGCCGTCTTCGCCATGCTATCGCTGATCGCGGTCTTCTACGCCTATTCCCTGATGCCGCTCGCCGACGCGACGGCCATCAGCTTCACGACGCCGCTGTTCGTCGCGCTCATGTCGGCCCCGTTCCTCGCCGAGCGCGTCGCCGTGCGCACCTGGATCGCGGTCGCCTGCGGGTTCATCGGCGTGCTGATCATCGTGCGGCCCTCGTGGCAAAGCCTCGGCGGGTCAGGCTGGGCGACGCCGATCGCCCTGGTCGGCGCGGCCTGCTCCGCCGCCGGCGCGATCGTCATCCGCGAGATGAGCGGCACCGAGAAGAGCGTCACCGTGGTGTTCTATCAGTCCCTCGTGGTCGCCGCCTGCATGGCGACCACCCTGCCCTTCCTGTGGATCTGGCCCACGTCCGGCGACTGGATGCTGCTGGTGGCGGCCGGCATCAGCGGCGGCACCGGCCAGCTCCTGATGACCGAAGCAATCCGGCGTGCGCCCGCCGCTCTCGTCTACCCGTTCGACTATTTGCGCGTCCTGTGGGCCACGGTCTTCGGCTACGCGATCTTTTCCGATGTTCCCGACTTGCTGCTGGTCGTGGGAACGACCATCGTCATCGCCAGCGTGCTCTCCATGTTCGAGCGCCGCCCGGTCCCAGCGGGGACGCGCCGTGGCTGAGATCGCCGACGGGCAGCGGCGCATCGCGGGCATTGCATTCGCCTGCCTGGCGGCGTTGTGCTTCACCATGGTCGATGCGATCGCGAAATACCTGGCGCCGCATCTGCCCACCGCGGAGATCATGTTCTTTCGCGGATTGTTTGCGCTTCTGCCCGTCCTCTACCTGGTGCATGGCCATGGCGGCATCAGGGCGATCCGGACCGGCCGGCCGGTCTGGCATCTGCTGCGCGCCAGCTTCGCCGTTCTGTCGCTCTTCGCCGCATTCTTCGCCGTCGGACGCATGCCGCTCGCCGATGTGATCGCCATCGCCTTCGCCGCACCCCTGTTCGTCACCGGCCTGTCCGTGCTGCTGCTCGGCGAGCGGGTCGGCATTCACCGCTGGTCGGCGGTGATCGTCGGCTTCGTCGGCGTCATCATCATGGTCAGGCCGGGCGCCCAGTTCGACTGGGTGGCGCTCGTCGCGCTCTGCGGCACGCTCGCCATGGCGTGCGCGGCGATCGTGGTGCGCCATATGAGCAGCACCGAGCGCAGCGTGACCATCGTCTTCTATCATACCGCCGCCACCATTCTGGCAGCGGGTGTCATGCTTCCCGCCGCGTGGGTGATGCCGTCTCTGGCCGACTGGCCGTGGTTGATCGCCATCGGCGTGGTCGGCGGCGCCGCCCAGCTCATGCAGACCGAAGCCTATCGACGTGCGCCGGTCTCGACCGTGGTGCCGTTTCAATACACAGCCATCATCTGGGCGGTTCTGATCGGCTACGCCGCCTGGGTCGACGCGCCGGATCTGCCGCTCCTGGGTGGCGCCACCCTGGTGGTCGCAAGCGTGCTCTACGTGCTGCATCGCGAAACGCGCCGCCGCAGCGCTGCGGCGCGCCCAGGTGACTGATCCGGGGACGAATGGGTGATGATCCCGCTTGCGCAATTCCCGTCTTGTGGCACATAGGCAGGAGACGCAACTCCGGTTCAGGAGCGTCCGTGTTCGACAAGCAGAAAGCACCCGAGAAGCGCGCGGCGGAAATCGTCGAGGCGCTCGAGCGCGAGATCGAGGAGTACAACGAGGGCGAGGGTGGCATGCCCCTGCGCAAGTGGCAGCAGAGGGCGCGCGAGGAGATCGCGGCCGCCATCCGCGAGACTCAGCTCGTCGCCTCCCTGCGCGAGACCATGCGCGTCGATCGCATGGGCAAGATCGTCATGCGCGTCGCCTTCATGCTGCTATCGGCGGCGTTCTCATTCCTGGCGTTCTGGATGGGGGTTGTCTATATCGGTCAGGCCTACGGCTTCGGCTGGGGTGCCGCGTGCGCGGGCTCGGCCGCAGCTCTCGCGGTCATGTTCGTGATTGTCGGCCTCAGCTTCGATATCGAATAGCAGCGCGCTCAGTACACCGGCTTCATCGGCAGTTCGCGCCAGTCACGCGCTGACTTACGTATGATCGCCTCACGCGCTCTCACCTGGGCCGCCGCGCCGATGATGCGCCGCTGCCAGCTCGGCAATCCGTTGAACGCCGTGCGCGCGGAGAAGAAGTCGACCTTGCGTCCCGAATCGCGCGCGCGCCTGACGGCGCGGGCGACGTCATGCGTCGTGCCGAGCGCGGCACCGATCGTTTCCGAGAGAATGCCGAGCGCGCGGTATTGGAGTTGGTCGGGCTGGTTCATGACGCTCCGGAGGGTCCCCATTCTGGGAATTTGTTCGGGGCGCGGCATGCTAACCTGAACTTTGCCCGAATTTTGACCAAGCCACTGATGTGACTCGCGTTTGTCTGCGGGTCCTGACTACAGGCTGGGCTTGACGGCGAGCAGATCGAGTGCGCGGCGCTGGATTTCGGTCGGGGTGGCGAGCACCGGGAAGGAGGCTGCGCGGCCGAAGCGGACGGTGTTGCGGGTGAGCGTGGCGAGATCGGCGAGCAGCGAT
>VGDO01000183.1 GCA_016869645.1 Alphaproteobacteria bacterium | reverse complement strand
CGAGCGACAGCAGCACAGCAATATGCGCGCCGGCCGAATGGCCCATCAGGAAGATGCGTTTCGGATCGCCGCCATGCTCGGCCGCGTGGTCGCGCACCCAGCGAACGGCGGCCGCAGCATCTTCCATGAATCCGGGGAACCGGACTTCCGGATAGACCCGGTAGTCGGGCAGAACGACGACGAGACCGCGCGCGGCGAGCGCCTCCGCCATGAAGAGGTAGTCGCCGCGGTTTCCGCCCTGCCAGCTTCCGCCGTAGAAGAAGACGACGACCGGCGCCCCCGCACCGGCGCCTCCATTGGCGGCAGCGGGCCGGTAGACGTCGAGGCGCTGTCGCTCGGCGCTGCCATAGGCGATGTCGCGCACCGCGGTCAGGTCTGCGGTCGGCACGAGGCTGTTGACGAGGGCGAGCGGCGAGCATGCCGCCAGCAGCAGCGGCACGAGGACGGACAGTCCCTTCTTGAGCAGTCGTCCGGGTAGAGTGGCGCCGCTGCGATCCGGCAGCGCAGTCATCTCGCTCATGGATCTTGTACGTCGGCGCACTGTCCGCGGTTCACCATTGTTCGACGGTATAGCTCTGGCGATAATCGCGATTCTGCGCAGGACGTGGGGGAGATCACGGTGTATCGACCTAATCCATTGAAAGAACGGCTGAAGTCGGGCCGCAAGTCGTTCGGTTGCTGGCTCAGCCTGGGCAGCCCGATGGCGGCGGAGATGCTGGCCCAGGTGGGCTACGATTTCCTGCTGATCGACAACGAGCACGGGCCGTGGGGCCTCAGCGAATGCGTCGGCCTGCTGCAGGCCATGTCCGGCACGTCGACGGCGAGCGTCATGCGCGTGCCATGGAACGACCCAGTCTACCTCAAGCGGGCGCTCGACATCGGCGTCGAAGGCGTGATGATCCCCGCGATCAATACCGAAGAGCAGGCGATCCAGGCGGTGCGCGCCTGCCGCTACCCGCCGCTGGGCTTCCGCGGCAGCGCCTACCAGGTCGTGCGCGCCGCCAACTACGGCGTCGGCGCGCCCGACTACCTGCAGACCGCGCACGACAATCTGGTGATCATCGCGCAGATCGAGTCGAAGCAGGCAGTCGACAATGTCGAAGCGATCGCCGCGGTCGATGGCATCGACGTGCTGCTGATCGGGCCCAACGACCTGTCTGGCACGGTCGGCCGCATGGGCGAGCTCAAGCATCCCGACGTCATGGCGCTGGTCGAGCGCACGGAGCGCGCGACCAAGGAGGCCGGCAAGCGGCTGGGCGGCATCGCCTATGGCGGCTGGACCGCCGCCGACATGTTCGAGCGCGGTTACGATCTGATATTGGCCAACACCGACATGACATTGATGCGCGAAGGCGCGCGCGCCGAGGTGAAGGCGCACCGGGAGAGGTTCGGGACGTAGGGCAGGAGTCGGGGACGGTGGATGAGTCGCGGTTAGCGCGCATGCGGCAGATCAATGCCGGCCCAGACGGGATGATCGGCGGGCCGCGCATCCCACAACACGAAATCGGAAATGTCGATCGACTGCGCGACCTGGGACAGGGCGTCGCGGTAGATCCCGACGCGCGGTTGCGCTTCGATCAGCGGCCGACCATCGGCGTCGCGCCGGCCGTGCGTCACGTAGCCGAGCATTCCCGAGTAGGTCGGACATGGTCGGCCGTCGAGCCAGATCCGAAGGCTGCTGCCACCATGGCGCTGGCTGGCATTCAACGCGACATGGATGCGATGCCATTTGCCCGAAGCCAGGGGCCATGGACCGCAGAACGGCACGGAAGCGAGCCCGTCATAGCAGTCGTGCGTGCCACGTGCCTCCGCGACGAAGGCGGGACCACCCGCCGCATCGAGATGGCCAGCCTCGATCTTGAAGAACGGGTTGGCCGCCGGACAGCGAGCGGCGGCTTCGGCTTCCGCACCCGATAGGACGTTCTGCTTGACTTGATGGATGACCGTCCGGTTCTCGATCCGCGGCCACGGTTCGACCAGGCGGAAGCCGAAGCTGTACCAGACCGGCTGGTCGAACTTGACGATCTGGCTGCGAATCTGGAGCTCGACTCGTTCGGTCGGCCGTTGGCCGTCGGCTGTTTCGTAGGCGTCGCCCGATTGAACCGTGATGCGCAAGGCGCCGGCCGGCTTGCCGTCCGCGCCGGCGTAGCGCGCGCCCTCGTCCGATACGCAGGTCAGGCGCGAATTCCACAGGCCGCGGGGCAAGGCGGACGAGACGCTCCAGCCAACCAGCTGGGGCGCCGCGGGCTCTGCGCACAGCTCGGAGAAGTTCTGGCGAAACACCGGGTCTGGCGGCTGCGCGATGGCGCAAGCGGAGAGCGCCGAACCCAAGACGGCGACGATTGCGTTCGTCGCCAGGCGAGCATGGACGGCGACCTGCACCGGCTCAGTCTTCCTCGTCCTCATCGAGCGACAGCAGGCTCGGCGCGCGCTCGATCACCATCATGAGAATCTGCTCGGCGCGCTTGAGATTGTCGATATCGCTCGGCGATAGCTTCGACTGGAACTTGTCACCCATCAACTTCTCACGCGAATTGTGCAAGCTGCGCAGCTCGCCGATGAAGACTTCCTTGGTGCCAAGCGGAAGCACGGCGGGCTCGCTCATGGCCAGGAAGAACTTGATGCTGGCGCGAATAAGACCCGTCAAGATCAGAACTGTGATGCGGTCGAACTTGTCCTCGAGCTCGCCGTCGGGTCCGCCTTCGAGGGCTTTCAGCCGATTTTCGATGATGATCGCGAAGGTCTCGAATTCGCCGGCCTTGTCACGAAAGGTCATGTAAGACTGGTAGCTCGACTGGCGTGCGTCGGCCTCCGCGACGTCGGCCAGCTTGAGGAGCTGTTGCGCCTTTTTGTCCAGCTGGCTGATGAAGCGGCCGACCTCGTCTTTGGGGTAGGTCTTTGCCATGCGGGGAAATCCGACCGTGGGCGTGGTGCGGCGTTGCCCCATCATAGCGCAACTCAGTCGTGCAAAGGTTGGACTTGCGCGAGCGCGACTGCGCCGCCCATTCTGGCGGCCGCCAGATCTGGGGACATGCCACAGCGATGACAGCGGTCAGCCCGACCGGCGCCACATCGGCGACCGGCGCGTGTCAGGAGTCGCGACAGGAGTTGCGTCCGGGGCGGGGCATCGCGCTGTTGCTCGCCGCGATCGTGCTGTTCTGCCTGATGGATGCGCTGGCCAAGCATCTGAGCAAGACCTATCCGGTCATGCAGGTGGTCTGGGCGCGCTACGTGTTCCACATCGTGCTGTTGGTGCCGCTGCTGTTTCGGACCGATCCGTTGCGTCTGTTCCGGACGCAACGCCTGGGCCTCCAACTCTCGCGCTCGCTCACGCTGTTCGGCTCGACCAGCCTGTTCTACCTGGCGATCAGCCTCATGCCGCTGGCCGACGCCTCGTCGATCAGCGCGGTGACGCCGCTGATCGTGACCGCGCTGTCCGTGCCCTTCCTCGGCGAGAAGGTCGGACCGCGTCGGTGGGCCGCCGTCTGCATCGGCTTCATCGGCGTGCTGATCATCATCCGGCCCGGCCCTAATGTGATCAACGAGTGGGCTTACCTGCCGCTGCTCAACTCGCTGTGCTTCGCCTTCTATTCGCTGACCACGCGCAGCCTGAGCCGTACCGACGGCGCGACAACGACGCTGTTCTACAGCGCGTCGATCGGCGCGGTGCTGATCTCGCTGGCCGCGCCGACCTTCTGGCAGTCGCCCGACTTCATGGGCTGGGTCATGCTGGCGACCGTCGGGCTGGTCGGCGGCGCCAGCCATTTCCTGCTGATCCGGGCCTACGACCACGCGCCGGCCTCGGTGCTGGCGCCGTTCAGCTACGTCCAGCTGATCTGGATGGCGGTCCTTGGCTACGTCTTCTTCGGCGACCTGCCCGATAGCTGGACGATCACCGGGGCGCTCGTGGTCGCGGGCTCAGGCCTCTATGTCTTCTACCGCGAGGCTGTGCGCCGGCGCGAGGCGCAAGGCGGCTGACTTGGCCAGGCCTGCCATTTCCGAGCCATGGCCGCATGCCGCGCCACCTATGCGTCTGGCGCGTGTGCCTGCTGCACTTTGCCGGCTGGACAATGGCAATAAGCAAGGAATAATCAGGCCTTAGCCATGCCGATCGACGTGACCTCCGCCGTACCCGCGGCACCCGCTCGTTCTCTGCGCAACGACATCAGGGTGATCAGCCTGGTGTCGATCGCGCATCTGATCAGCCATTTCAACATCATGCTGCTGCCGCCGCTGCTGCCGCTGATCAAGGCGGATCTCGGCGTCACATACGAGGCGCTCGGATTCGCCGTCACGATCCTCAACCTGGTCAACCTGGCGACGCAGACGCCGATCGGCTTCCTGGTCGACCGGCTGGGCGCGCGCAATCTGCTGATCGCCGGCCTGCTGGTCGGCGGCATCGCGACAGCGGCGGTCGGTCTCGTCCAGTCCTACTGGCTGTTCATGCTGATGTTCGGGATTCTCGGCCTGTCCAATAGCGTCTATCACCCCGCCGACTATTCGATCCTATCGGGCACTGTGGCACCCCAACGCATGGGCCGTGCCTTCGCCGCTCACAACTTCATGGGCTATGTCGGCTTCGCGCTGGGGCCGCCGGTCATGCTGACGGCCTCAGCGCTGTGGGGCTGGCGTGGCGCCTTTGCGTTCGCCGGGCTGTTCAGCATTGCGGTCGGCCTGCTGCTGGTGCTCCAGGGCGGCGCGCTGCGCGCTGACCGGCTAGCGGCTTCCGGGGCCGCATCCGGTGCCGCGAAGCCCGCCGAGCCGGTCAACGGCACGCGCGTCCTGACGTCGACGCCGGTGCTGCTGGCGCTGCTCTTCTATGTTTTCCTGGCGCTCGGCACCCAAGGCGTCAACGCCTTCCTGGTCGTCGCGCTCCAGATGATGTACGGCACGCCGATCGAGTACGGCAGCGCGGCGCTCTCGGGCTTTCTCGGCGCGGCCGCCCTCGGCGTGGCTGCCGGCGGCATCCTGGCCGACCGCACGCGCCACCACGACCGCGTTGCCGCGGCCGGTCTGTTCACCACGATCCTCATGGTGCTGACCGTGGCGAATGTCGATCTCGGCAATATCCTGCTGGTCGTGGTCATGAGCGTCGCCGGCATGTTGTTCGGCGCGATCAACCCGTCGCGCGACATGCTCGTGCGTTCGATCACGCCGCCCGGCCAAAGCGGCAAGGTGTTCGCCTTCGTCACCACGGGCTTCACCATCGGCGGCATCATCGTGCCGCCCATCTTCGGCCGGATCATCGATCACGGTGACCCGCACTGGATCTTCTGGATTTCGGCTGCGGCGCTGGTTTGCGCTATTGTGGCCCGACCGCGCCGGCGCAGCTCGGCCGACGCTTGAACGAGGGGGGCCGACATGGAGTATCGCCGGCTGGGTGACAGCGGCCTGAAGGTCTCGCCGCTGTGCCTCGGCACGATGATGTTCGGCGACCAGACCGACGCCAAGACCGCCGGTCGGATCTTGGATTCAGCGAGCGAGGCCGGCGTCAACTTCCTCGACACGGCGGATTCCTACGCCAACGGCGAGTCCGAGCGGATCACCGGCAAGCTCATCGCCAAGGATCGCGATCGCTGGGTGTTGGCGACCAAGTGCGCCAATCCATGGGGCAAGGACCCCAACGCGGTCGGCACGAGCCGCAAATGGATCCTGCGCGCCGTCGACGCCAGCCTCAGTCGTCTCGGAACCGACTACGTCGATGTCCTTTACATGCATCGCGATGACGAGGCCACCCCCGTCAGCGAGACGGTCATGGCGCTGGCCGACGTGATGCGCGCCGGCAAGGTGCGGTACATCGGGCTCAGCAACTACCGCGCCTGGCGCATGGTGAAGTTCATCGAGACCTGCGATCGCCTGATGGTGCCGCGGCCGATCGTGATGCAGCCATACTACAACGCCATGAACCGGATGCCCGAGGTCGAGCTGCTGCCGGCCTGTGCCGCCTATGGCGTCGGGGTCGTGCCCTATAGCCCGCTGGCGCGCGGCGTGCTGACCGGCAAATATTCGCCCGGCGAGAAGCCGGCGGCGGGTACGCGCGCCGGCCGCGCCGACCGGCGCATGATGGAGACGGAGTGGCGGCCGGAATCGCTCCGTATCGCGCAGAAGGTCAAGGTCCATGCCGAGAAGCGCGGCATGACGGCGGGCCAGTTCGCCGTGCTCTGGGTCCTCAACAACGGGCTCGTCACCTCGGTGATCGCGGGGCCGCGGACGGTCGAGCAATGGGACGATTATCTGGGCGCGCTGCAGCACCAGTTCACGGCACGTGACGAGGCGGTGATCGATCGTCACGTTCCCGCCGGTCACCCGTCGACGCCGGGATACACCGATCCGAGCCGTCCGGTGACGGGCCGCGCGCCGCGCACCGCATGACGACGTCGCCGACGCGCGCGGGGTGACGCCGATCATCGGGCGCTTGGTCGGTTTTTTCGGCCGGGACCTGCTCGGCCTGGTCTGGGCGGTCGAGCTTGTCCTGATCCTGTGGCCGAATGTCCTGCTCAAGGATGTCTTGCTCGGCGCATTTGCGATCTTTCTGGTCGTCGCGCTGGCGCGCGCGACACGGCGGTCGCAGATCACCGTGGCTGTCCTGGTTGTCGCCGGTTACGCGCTGTTTCCCGCGGAAGGCGGCTTCGCGGCCCTGCTCGATGGCCTGCGCATGTCGGTCGTGTTCGCGGCCTTTCTGCCAACCATGTTCTTGGCGCGCGCGACCGCCGACCACAATCCCGAGATCGAGCGAAGCCGGTCGGCCTTCGCCGCCATGGCCGGTCCGAACCGCAACGCCGGTTTCCTTTTCGGGTCGCACGCGATCGGAGCCATTGTCACGGCCGGCGCATTCGCGGTCATGTCGGCAATTCTGCCGCGCGAAGCATCGCCCGAGGAGCGGCGTCGCGCGGCGCTGGCCGCGCTGCGCGGAATGAACATCGCCGTTCTCTGGTCTCCCTTCTTCGTCGCCATGGCGGTGGCGAGCCATCACGTGCCGGGCGTGCCGCTCTGGCATACGGCACTGCTTGGCGTTCCGCTTGCCGCGACGGGATTGGCGATCGGCTTCTTCGCTTTCAGCGGCGCCTCGGGCGGGCGCGCGGCGCTGATCGAGTCGCTCCGTGCGCTGACGCCGTCGCTGCCGCTGCTGCTGATCGCGGGTTGCAGCATCGTTCTCGTTGGCGCGGTCACGTCGCTGAGCAGCCTTCAGGCCGTGCTGCTGACGGTGCCACCGCTCTGCCTCATCGACATCGTCAGGCGCGGCCGTCGCGGCGTCCTGGCGGTGGCGCTGCCGATCGCGGCGGCGACGCGCGCATCGCTCGGCCGCATCAACGACGACCTCGTGCTGCTGACCGGCGCGGTGTTGTTCGGCCGCGTGCTCGAGGCCAATCCGGGGGTCACCGGCATGCTGGCGCAGCTCGCCGGCTTCGGCCTGCCGGTGGTGGCGCTGCTCGCAGGCGCCATGGCGTTCATGCTGATCGCCGCCGTCGCGGGCGTGCATCCCGTGGTCACCATGACGCTGGTCCTCGTGACCTTGGGCGGCGAGGCGAGTCGGCTGGCGCCCGTCGTGCTGCTCGAGCTCGGCCTCTATGGCTGGGCGCTCGGCACCATGGTCTCGATGTCATCGGTGTCGATCGCGGTGGCGGCGGCGATGTTCCGCGTGCCGGTGCCGCGCCTCGCCTTCGCCGAGAACCTGCGCTACGTGCTGATGTTCGGCGCTGTCTCGTCCCTGCTGCTGGCGCTGGCGAACCGCGCGCTGGTCGGCGCCTTCTGACGACCTCGGGTCGGCAGACAACCTCGTTCGCTCCAGATCTTCAACGTTGCTGACGGCCGCTTTTTCGTGCGCTCACCGCTCACTTGGAGTGCGCGCTCGAGCAATTCGGGATCGATCTGCAGGTTCGATGCCATATGTGTGAAGCTCCACACAAATCGTCACACAAGACGCTTGGGACGCCGAGACGCGCAAAAAAATGCGACGTTTCAATGGGCTGTCGGGGTGCCCCGCGCGAGGTCGGCTACTTTTCCTCGTGGCGCCACACGCCGTCCCAGTTGTCGGGTGGCGGCGCAGCCATGAACCTGCTGCAGCGCTCCAGGTAGATCTTGCAGGGGGTGTCGTCGGGTGCCGCCTTGGCGATCGCGTCGAACAGCGTCGCTGCGTCCGCGAAGCGGCGGCTGCGGTAGAGCTCGATGCCGCCGGCGAAGTCGGCGAGCCCGCCCTGGTGTCTGAGGATCCTTTTCGGACCGTCCTCGCGCATCACCTCGTAGATGGTCTCGGGCAGGTCCTTGCCCTTCACCGTGATCAGGTCGACCTCGCGGACCAGCAGCTTGGGCTCGATCCGCTGCAGCGTCGCCTTGCTGATCAGGATCTCCGCGCCGTAGTGCTTGGTCAGGCTCTCGATGCGGGAGGCGAGATTCACCGCGTCGCCGATCACCGTGTATTCCATGCGCTTGGGCGACCCGATGTTGCCGACCACCGCGCGGCCGGAATTGATGCCCACACCCATCTTGATCGGTGGCTTGCCGGCCTTGGCGCGTGCGTGGTTCATGGCGTCGAGCTCCCGGAACATGCCGATCGCCGATTTCACGGCGTTCTCGGCATCCTTCGGTCCAGGGAACGGCGTGCCGTAGATCGCCATGACGGCATCGCCGATGAACTTGTCCAGCACGCCTTGGTTGGCGAACACTTGGTCGACCATGCTAGTGAAATACTCGTTGAGCATCTCGACGATGGCAGTCGCCGACAGCGCCTCGGCGATCGAACTGAAGCTGCGGATGTCGGAGAACAGGACCGAGACCTCCTGGTCCTTGCCGCCGAGCGCGTCGAGGCCGCCGGACATGACCTGGTCGACCACCTCCTTCGAGAGATAGCGCGACATCGACGACTTCAGCCGCTTCTCGTCGCTCAAGTCCTCGATCGATAGCAGGGCGCCGATGATCTTCTCTTCGGCGTCGAACAGGGGGTCGATCTTGATGTTGGCCGATACGGCGCGGTCGTCCTCGGTCACGATCTCGGTGTCGGTGAAGTTGTCGGGCTTGCCCGACTCGATGACCTTGTGCACCGCCGCGAACAGCCAGTCGCTCGACTGCGCGAATAGCTCGCGAATGTTGCGGCCGACCGGGTCGACGTCCTTGGCCAGGAGATTCTGCCCCGCAAGGTTGATCTTGATGATCGTGCCGTCCGATTCGACGGTAATGATCGAATCGCTGGCGCTCTTCAGGATGTTTTCGTTGTAGTTCTTGACCTGCAGCACCTCGTCGAACAGCTTGGCATTTTCCAATACCACCGATACCTGCGAGGTGAAAGCGGTCAGGCGCTGGAGATCGCGGTTGTTGAAAGCGCCGTCACGCTTGTTGATGACCTGCGTCACGCCGATCTGCTCGCCGATCTTGGTCAGGATCGGGATGCACAGGATGTTGCGCGTGCGGAAGCTGGTGCGCCGGTCGACGTCCCGGTTGAAGCGCGGATCGGCATAGGCGTCGTCGACCTGCAGGGCCTCGCCGCTGCGGAACACGTGACCGGCGATGCCGGCCGAGGCGGGGAAGCGGATGTCGCCGCGCTCCAGCCCGATCGCATAGCGCGAATAGAGCTCGTCGGTCTTCTTGTCGTAGAGGAACACGCTGGCGCGCTCCGCATCGAGCAGCATTGCGGCCGACTGCATCAGCCGTCCGAGCAGGGCATCGAGCTGGATCTCGCCCGAGACGTCCTTGGTCACCTCGAGCAGCTCGATCTCGGAGCGCAGGCCCTCGATCATCATGTTGAAGCCGCGGTAGAGCTGCATGTACTCGTCGGCCGAGACGATGTGGAGCTCCTGCTTGAGGTCGCCGCGCTCCACCCTGTTCATCACCGAGAGCATCTGATTGACGTGGTGCCCGACCTCCTGGCCCATCAGCAGCGAGGCGGCGAGACCGCCCAGCAGGCTGACCAGGCTGATGCTGCCGACCGACCAATAGACCTTGGCATCGATGCCGGCGAGGCCGAACTCGCCCATCTCGCCCAGCTTCATGATGATCGAGGCCGACAGGAACACGATCGGCATGGTCGAGATGAACAGGATCAGGCTGATCAGCTTTGGCTTGAGGCCCATGCGCCGGACGTTGGCCGCGATCTCGGGCGGGAAGCCGCGTACTTGCGGCCAGATCTGCTTCAGTAGTTGCTCGCAGTAGCGCGTGATCGCGAAGTACTCGAACAGCGCGTGCGCCGGCGTGGCGAAGATCAGGATGAAGCCGAGCAGGAACATGCTCTGCGTCGTGCTGAAATTCAGGTCCAGCAGCGTGTTGCAGATGATGATGGTGACGCCGCCGACCATGCCGGCGCCCGGCCCATGCACGGTCAGGATGCGGACGACGGTGCGCCACGGCAGATTGAGCAGGCAGATGATGGCTTCGACCGCCGCCTTCGGGTCGCGGCGGCCGGCGGCCACGCCATCGAAGTATTTGCGCAGCGGCGCGATCTGCCCGCGGATCACCAGCACGTCGACGGCGACGTAGACCGGCACCAGGGTGCCGATGGCGATCATGAAGGCCGCCACCTGCCAGACGGAATAGGAACCGTCCGTTAGCATCAGGACGATGAACGAAGCCACTGCGAAGGCTGACGCCTTCACATAGATGACGATGATGTCGCGAAAGACGTTGGGTACCGTCTGGGCCGGTCGAGTCGTCGGATCAATTGCTTCCTTGAGCGTGGTCAAGGCTCCGCCTCTCAGCGCAAGATCGGACGAGACGTCGCAACGCCGCGACGGTCGCGATGGCCGAGACTATAGCATGGTGGGGAACTTTACGGAATTGCAGCCTGCCGCTGCGTGCGTGGTCGCCGTAGGCCTCAGAGCCGATCCTGAAAGTTGTTGAATCGGACGAATCTGTTGTGATTCATTGTCGGGCACCCGAATCGTATCCGAGGGGTGCACGATGTGGAAGCCCGAGCATCGCCGTGACGCCGCGCGACACGGCC
>VGDO01000182.1 GCA_016869645.1 Alphaproteobacteria bacterium | reverse complement strand
ATCGCTGCTCGCCGATCTCGCCACGCTCACCCGCAACACCGTCCGCTTCGGCCGCGCAGCCTCCTTCCCGGTGCTCGCCACCCCGACCGAAATCCAGCGCCGCGCACTCGATCTGCTCGCCGTCAAGCCCAGCCTGTAGTCAGGACCCGCAGACAAACGCGAGTCACATCAGTGGCTTGGTCAAAATTCGGGCAAAGTTCAGTCTAGTCAGACGGCAATTGTCGTTACCGACCGCCAATGCTTGCTGCGTAGCTCCGAGCAAATTGAAGAGTGCATCGAGATAAGCGCGTCGGTTGTGCCGACCGCGCACGATATCCATGGCCGCTGAAGCACCCGCCGAATATCGCTTATGATCGGCGATCAGCGAATCGATGGCTTGGGCAAGCGCGTCCGCTGTAAACGCGACCATGACTGGTCCACAGACCGTTCCGCGCGGGGTGGCAAGCGGCCCCAAGGTTTTGCGCTGGAACCCGAACCGCATGCCATCACCCCGCAAACCTCCCCCGGAGCGGTACGCCGGTCAGTTCCGACACGGCGTGCGCCGCCAGCACGAGCAGCACGACGACCAGTGTCATGGAGACATAGACCCACGGCACGAGCTTGGGCTTCATCGGCTCGGGCGGCTGGCGCTCCTGGCGGATCGAGAGGGCGAGCGCGCCGCCGGCGAGCGTCATCAGCGCGAGGGTGAGCGAAAGCGACACATCCCACCTTAGCATCGCCTTCTGCTAGAACAACGCCCATGGATTGGACCGATCGCGGCATCGTGCTGTCGGCGCGCAGCCATGGCGAGGCGGCGCTGCTCGTCGTGCTGCTGACCGAGCAGCATGGCCGCCACGCCGGGCTGGTGCGCGGCGGGCAGGGGCACAAGGCGCTCTATCAGCCGGGCAACCGCGTGACCGCCACCTGGCGCGCGCGGCTTGCCGAGCATCTCGGCAACTATTCTTGCGAGCTGCAGGAGAGCGTCGCGGCGCCGCTGCTCGACGACCCGCTGCGATTGGCGGCGCTGTCGTCGGCCTGCGCTGTCGCCGAGGCCGCTTTGCCGGAGCGCGAGCCGCATGCCGACATTTACGCCGGCATGGAGGCGCTTCTCGCCGCCTTCGCCGGGCCGTTCTGGGCCGAGGCCTATGTGCGCTGGGAGATCGGCGTGCTCGCGGGCCTCGGCTTCGGCCTCGATCTGGCGAGTTGTGCGGCCACCGGCAGCAACGACCAGCTCGCCTATGTCTCGCCGCGCTCGGGCCGCGCCGTGTCGCTCGCCGCGGGCGATGCCTATCGCGACCGGCTGCTGCGCCTGCCCGGATTCCTGATCGGCCGCGCGCGCAACGACGCGGGCGGCGGCGCCGAGGAGGTGCTGCAGGGCCTGACCCTTGCGGGCTACTTCCTGGAGCGCCATGTCCTGGGCCCGCAAGGCCAGCTCATGCCGGCCGCGCGAACACGATTTGTTGACCGATTCGAGCGTTCGGCTACTATATCTGGTAGAAATTAGGACCCGGGATTGCCTATGGCTTCGAACGCAGCTCTCGCCGGCCAGATCCGGCCGGAACCGCTCGCCAATGCGCTTGGCGAGCGTTACCTGTCCTATGCGCTCTCGACCATCATGTCGCGCTCGCTGCCCGATGTGCGCGACGGGCTCAAGCCGGTGCATCGCCGGCTGCTCTACGCCATGCGCCAGCTCCGGCTCGATCCGGGCCAGGGCTACAAGAAATCGGCGCGCGTGGTGGGCGACGTCATCGGCAAGTTCCACCCCCATGGCGACCAGGCGGTCTATGACGCCTTGGTGCGCCTCGCCCAGGATTTCGCGCAGCGCTATCCGCTGATCGACGGCCAGGGCAATTTCGGCAACATCGACGGCGATAACGCCGCGGCGATGCGCTACACCGAGGCGCGGCTGACCGCGATCGCCCAGGCGCTGCTCGATGGCATCGACGAGAACGCGGTCGATCTGCGCCCGACCTATGACGGCGAGGGCGAGGAGCCGGTGGTCCTGCCGGCCGCCTTCCCGAACCTGCTCGCCAACGGCGCCCAGGGCATCGCGGTCGGCATGGCGACCAGCATTCCGCCGCACAATGCGGGCGAGATCTGCGACGCGCTGCTGCACCTGATCCGGACGCCGAAGTCGACCATCGCCAAGCTGGTCGATTTCATGCCCGGCCCGGATTTCCCGACCGGCGGCGAGCTGGTCGACAGCCGCGAGACGCTGGTCGAGGCCTATTCGACCGGCCGCGGCAGCTTCCGCGTGCGCGCGCGCTGGACCCAGGAGAAGTTGAAAGGCGGCAACTGGCAGATCGTCGTCACCGAGATCCCCTACCAGGTGCAGAAGTCGCGCCTGATCGAGAAGATCGCCGAGCTGATGGCGGCCAAGAAGCTCGCCATGTTGGCCGACATCCGCGACGAGTCGACCATGGACGTGCGCCTCGTGCTCGAGCCGAAGAGCCGCAACGTCGAGCCGCAGGTGCTGATGGAATCCCTGTTCCGCCAGACCGACCTCGAGACGCGCGTGCCGCTCAACATGAACGTGCTCGACGCCAGCTCGGTGCCGCGCGTGATGAATTTGCGCGAGGTGCTGCAGGCCTTCCTCGACCATCGCCAGGTCGTGCTGGTCCGGCGCTCCAAGTTCCGGCTCGAGGAGATCAACCGCCGGATCGAGGTGCTGGGCGGCTACCTGATCGCCTATCTCAACCTCGACGCGGTGATCCGCATCATCCGCAACGAGGACGAGCCCAAGCCCGTGCTGATGAAGAAGTTCAAGCTCACGGACAATCAGGCCGAGGCGATCCTCAACATGCGCCTGCGCAGCCTGCGCAAGCTCGAGGAGATGGAGATCAAGCGCGAGCACGCGACCCTGACCAAGGAGCGCAAGGAGCTGAAGGAGCTGCTGGCCGACGAGGGCAAGCGCTGGGACGCGATCGCCGCCGAGATCAAGCGCATGCGCGAGAACTTCGGCGCCAAGACCAAGCTGGGCAGGCGGCGCACCGAGCTCGGCGAGCCGCCATCTGACGTGATCGTGCCGCTCGAGGCCATGGTCGAGCGCGAGGACGTGACCGTGCTGTGCTCGGAGAAGGGCTGGATCCGCGCCGTCAAGGGCCACATGACCGACGATTCCGAGGCGAAGTACAAGGAGGGCGACGCGGCCAAGTTCGTGCTGCCCTGCCAGACCACGGACAAGCTCGTCATCTTCGCGACCGACGGCAAGTTCTACACATTGGGCGTCGACAAGCTGCCGGGCGGCCGCGGCCATGGCGAGCCCGTGCGCCTGATGATCGACCTGGCGCAGGACCAGGACATCGTCGCCGTGCTCGTGCACAAGCCCGAGCGCAAGCTGCTGCTCGCGTCGTCGGACGGCCGCGGCTTCATCGCCGAGGAGAACGAGGTGCTGGCGGCGACCCGCACGGGCAAGCAGGTCATGACGCCGGGCGAGGAGGCCCGCGCGGTTGCACTCGCCCCGGTCGAGGGCGATACGGTCGCGGTGATCGGCGAGAACCGCAAGCTGCTGCTCTTCCCGCTCGCCGAGGTGCCGGCGCTCAACCGCGGCCGCGGGGTCATTCTCCAGAAGTATCGCAATGGCGGGCTGTCGGACATCTGCGTGTTCGGCATGGCCGAGGGCCTGACCTGGAAGAGCGGCGGCCGGACCATGACCGAGACCAACCTGAAGGAATGGGTCGGCCAGCGCGCGCAGAGCGGACGGTTGCCGCCGCGCGGCTTCCCGCGGACCAACAAGTTCGGGTGAGGCGCGAGCGCCGTTCCACCTTGTCCAGGCGCCGGTAGGGGTTCGCTGAGCTGAACCCGCGATCGTCCGTGGCCGAAAATGGCCTGCATCCGAACCCGAAATCCCGCCTGCACATCGGCCTACACATCCGGCCGGCCTTGTGTATGATCCGGCCCGGGCGGGCTCGCGCGGGGATACGCAATTCACCAGGGGCCTGTTGCCGATTGGTCAATCCTATGGAGGGCCCTGATGAAGAGACGCGTATTTCTGAAGTCCGCGGGCGTCGGTCTTGCCGCCAGCGCGGTGGCGGCGCCGGCGATCGCACAGAGCAATCCCGAGCTGAAGTGGCGTATGACGGTGAGCTGGCCGAAGAGCCTGGACACGCTCTATGGCGCCACCGAGTTCGCCGCCAAGCGCGTGGCCGAGCTGACCGACAACAGGTTCCAGATCCGCGTGTTCGCCGCGGGCGAGATCGTGCCGGCGCTGCAGGTGCTGGACGCGGTGCAGAACGGCACGGTCGAGTGCGGTCACACGGCGAGCTACTACTATGTCGGCAAGGATCCGACCTTCGCCTTCGACACGGCGATTCCGTTCGGCTTGAATGCGCGCCAGCAGTTTGCCTGGATGCATTTCGGCGGCGGCAATGAGCTCTATCAGGAGTTCATGAAGGACTACGGCATCCATCCCATCCCGGCCGGCAACACCGGCGCGCAGATGGGCGGCTGGTTCCGTAAGGAGATCAAGACGGTTGCCGACCTCCAGGGTCTCAAGATGCGCATCGGCGGCTTCGCCGGTCGCGTGCTCGGCAAGCTCGGCGTCGTGCCGCAGCAGATCGGCGGCGGCGACATCTATCCGGCGCTGGAGAAGGGCACGATCGACGCGGCCGAGTGGGTCGGCCCCTATGACGACGAGAAGCTCGGCTTCAACAAGGTCGCGAAGTACTACTACTATCCGGGCTGGTGGGAAGGCGGGCCGCAGGTTTCGCTGTTCGTCGGCTCGAAGCAGTGGGAGGGCCTGCCGAAGGCCTATCAGTCCGCGCTTCAGACCGCATGCGCCGAGGCCAATGGCTGGATGCTCGCCAAGTACGACGCGCAGAATGCTCCCGCGCTGCGCCGTCTGGTGGCCGGCGGCACGCTGCTCCGCCGCTTCAACAACGAGGTCATGGAAGCCTGCTACAAGGCGGCCTACGAGCTCTATGACGAGACCGCGGCAACCAACGCCAAGTTCAAGAAGATCTACGAGCCGTGGAAGAAGTTCCGCGACGACCAGCATCTCTGGTTCCGCTTCGCGGAGCAGAGCTTCGACGACTTCATGTACCGCAAGAACGCTCAGCGCAAGTCCTGACGCCGCGGCGTTCAGCCTGACGACTGAAGCCCCGCTCACGCGGGGCTTCTTTTTCCCACCCGGACGAATACCCTCGCCCGCCAAAGGGGGAGAGGGTGGCGCGACTCTACCGCGCCGGATGAGGGGCTGCCGGATCGAGAGCGACCTTCGGGTCGGTGCCACCACTTTTCGGTGACAGTGCACTTAATTACTTTTCGGTGACAGTGCACTTAATGCAATACACTTGTCGACGGTGCACTTAATCCGCGCTTGGTGAAATTAAGTGCACTGTCACCGAATCCTGCTGGTGAAATTAAATGCACTGTCACCGAATCGCGCTTGGTGAAATTAAGTGCACTGTCACCGAATCCCGAATAAGTGCACTGTCACCGAATCCCAATCGCTTGAAATGCCAGACAGTGCCTCACCCGGCGCTTCGCGCCGCCTTCTCACCGGTTCGGGGGCGAGGGCGTGCCGAGCGTAGGACCCGGCAGCTCGAGCCTACTCGGTCTTCGGTTCCTCCAGCTCGGTCGGCGTATCGTCGGGCTCGACGTTGATCTCGATCTTGCTCGGATCGATGTTGAGCGGCTTGTCGAGCGTCGCCGTCACAAGGATCGGGAACGCGATGACGAGGGCGACCATGACGAGCTGAAGCCCGACCCAGGGAATGGCGCCCCAGTAGATGTCCGAGCTCTTGACCTCCTTGGGCGCCACGCCGCGCAGGTAGAACAGCGCGAAGCCGAACGGCGGGTGCATGAACGAGGTCTGCATGTTGACGCACAGGATCACGCCGAACCAGATCAGCGCCGCGTCGGCGCCGACGATCGGCGCCAGGACCTTGGCGGCGGTCGGTGCCAGCATCGGCACGATGATGAAGGCGATCTCGAAGAAATCGAGGAAGAAGGCGAGGAAGAACACGAACAGGTTGACGAAGATCAGGAAGCCCCACACGCCGCCCGGCAGCGAGGTCAGCCAGTGCTCGACCCACAGCCCGCCGTCGACGCCCTGGAACACGATGGAAAAGCAGGTCGAGCCGATCAGGATGAACACGACCATGGCGGTCAGCCGCATGGTCGATTGATAGGCCTGGACCAGCAGCCTGCGCAGGCTGTCGATGCGGATCGCATAGGTGCCGATCCAGACCACGGCGACGTACATCGCCGCGATCGCCAGCTTGAAGGGCAGCGACTTGAACGCGACGAAGCCGATGGCGGCCGCCACGCCCGCCATGGCGAGGCCGAAAAGAAACACGCGGTTGCCGGTCGTGCCCAGGTTGGGGTCGCGCACGACCGCGAGCACGATGGCCCCGACGGCGCCCATGGCGCCGGCTTCGGTCGGCGTCGCCAGTCCCATCATCATGGTGCCGAGCACGAGGAAGATCAGGACGGCCGACGGAATGATGCCGCGCAGGCACTTGCGCCACAGCGCCCAGCCTTGCAGCGTGCGGTGCTCCTTGGGCACGGGCGGCACCCAATCGGGTTTGATCTGGCCGAGCAGGAAGGTGTAGATCGCGAACAACGCGATCTGCAGCAGCGACGGGCCCCAGGCGCCGAGATACATGTCGCCGACCGACTTGCCGAGCTGGTCGGCGAGGACCACCAGCACGAGCGACGGCGGCACGAGCTGCGTGATCGTGCCCGACGCCGCCAGCACGCCGGTCGCATAGCGCATGTTGTAGCGGTAGCGCATCATGACCGGCAGCGAGATCAGCGCCATGGCGATCACCTGCGCGGCGACCGTGCCGGTAATCGCGCCGAGGATGAAGCCGACGAGAATGACCGAGTAGCCGAGGCCGCCGCGCACCGGCCCGAACAGCTGGCCCATCGAGTCCAGCATGTCCTCGGCCAGCCCGCATCGCTCGAGGATCGTGCCCATGAAGGTGAAGAACGGGATCGCCAGCAGCAGGTCGTTGGCGAGGATGCTGCCGAACACGCGGCCCGGGATCGCCTGCAGGAAGTTCAGGTCGAAGAAGCCGTGCTCGATCGAGATGAAGGCGAAGAACAGGCCGACGGCCGACAGCGAGAAGGCGACGGGGTAGCCGATGAGCATGAAGAGGACCAAGCCGCCGAACATCAGCGGCGGCATCATATCGAGCGGGATCATTGCGTCGGCCTCTCGTACGTCGACTCGACCAGGACGTAACCCTGGAGGAAGGCGGCCTTCTTGATGATCTCGGAGATGCCCTGCAGTGCCAGCAAAGCGAAGCCGAGCGGCATGACGATCTTGATCGGCCAGCGGATCAGGCCACCGGCGTTGCCCGATATTTCGCCGATCGAATAGGACTGCATGAAGAATGGCCAGGACAGCCAGCCGAGCAGAATGCAGGCCGGCAGAAGGAAGAACAGCGTGCCGAGCAAGTCGACCCAGTGCTGCCCGCGCTCGCTGAGATTGAGATAGACGATGTCGACCCGGACGTGCTCGTTGCGTTTGAGCGTATAGGACGCGCCGAACATGACGACGCAGGCGAACATGTACCACTGGATCTCGAGCCAGCCGTTCGAGCTCATGTCGAAGGCATAGCGCACCATGGCATTGCCGGCGCTGATCAGGCACGCCAGCAGGATCAGCACGTTGGCAAACGTGCCGAGCTTCTCGTTGATCCAGTCGATCAGCTCGCTGAGACGGAGCAGACCCGCCACGATGCCCCCCTGCTTGCCGGCGCCGCTCGGCGGCTTGTCCGGCGCCGATGGTTGATCCCTTTAGCAGAATTCATCCCGGGTGCCATGAGAATCTTTGCCCTGCAGTCGTCGCGGGGGCGTGCGTCATCTTGGTGTAAGGCGAGGTGCCGGCGCGATCGCGCAGCTGGGTCGGGTTCAGCCGGTGCGCGAGCCGGCGACGGACATCGGCGCCCAGGTCGCCGCGCCGAGCGCCTCGAGCGGCGCGAAGCGCGCCTTGTATGACATCTTCTGGCTGCCCTCGATCCAGTAGCCGAGATAGACGTGCGGCTGGCCCGCCGCGCGCGCGCGCGAGATCAGGTCGAGGATGATGAAGCTGCCCAAGCTGCGCCGGGGCATGGTCGGCTCGAAGAAGCTGTAGACCGCCGACGGGCCGTCCGGCAGCTGGTCGACGAGACAGACCGCGCGCAGCATGCCGCCCTCGTCGCGATATTCGAGGATGCCGGTTTCCACCGGCGTCTCGTTGACCATGGCGCGATAGTCGCCATAGCGCATCTGCGCCATGTCGCCTTCGCCATGGCGCGCGCGCTGATAGCGCCGGAACAGGTCGAACTGCTCGCCCGTGGCGCGCGCCGGCGTCAGGCGGCCGGCCAAATCGGCATTCGCATTCGCGATGCGCCGGAGCGTCCGGTTCGGGCGGAAGGCCGCGACGTCGACGCGCACCGCGACGCAGCTGACGCAGCCCGGGCAGGCCGGACGATAGGCGTAGTTGTGGCTACGGCGGAAGCCGGCGTGGCTCAGCTCGGCGAAACGATCGGCGGCATCCTCGTGGCTCAGGTCGACGACCAGCCGACGCTCGACCCGCCCCGGCAGGTAAGGGCACGGCGCCGGCAGCGTCCGGAAGATCTGGACGAGCGCCGGTGGCGTCGGCAGCGTGCTGTTCATCGGTCCGTTGCCCCCTATGCCCGATTCCGGCTGCGGCCAATGCCTGCTGCGCCGGGTACGGCCCCGATCAAGACAGTATGCCGGCTGCGCGGCGGTCTTGTCGATGGCCAGCCATCCCGATCCGGACGACTCCAAAAAAAATTTGCCTCGGCCGCCGGTGGTACGTCCGACGGCGTCAACAACGAAACAAAGGCGTTCTAGTTCGACGTCGGCGCCAGGTTGAGCGTCGGTCGCTGCGTCGTGGTCGGCAGCAGCGTCGAGGCCCGTTGCGCCGGAGCGGCGGCCGGTCGGGCAGCCGGCGCTTCGCCCGCGGCGCGCGGCGCCGGCGGGCGTGACGCCTCGCGCAGCATCACGATGCTGATGCGACGGTTGCGCGGGCTGTTCGGTTCCTCGGGGAACAGATGCTCCTTGTCGGCCTTGCCGACCACATTGGCGATGCGCTCCTCGGGCACGCCGCTTGCGATCAGGGCACGCCGGCTCGCATTGGCCCGGTCGGCCGACAGCTCCCAATTGGTGTAGTTGGCGCCCCGGGCGTAGCCCAGGCCGTCCGTGTGGCCGGTGATCGAGATCTTGTTGGGCAGCTGCTTGACCGCCTGGGCGACCAGGTTGAGCAGCTTCTGGGTCTGATCCATCGGTGCGGCGCTGCCGACCGGGAACATCGCGACCTTCTCCTTGTCGAGGATCTGGATGCGCAGCCCCTCGGGGGTCTGCTCGATCTGGAGATTGTCGGCCAGGCCCTTGAGATCGGGGCTCTCCTGGATGACCAGCTTGAGCTGCTTCTCGGCCTCCTGGAAGGATTGCTCCTCCTTTTGCGCCTTCAGCTTCTCGAATTCCTCTTCGGACAGCTGGCGCAGCTTCTCCTTGTCGTCCTTGCCGTCCTTGCCGGCCGACGAGGGGTTGATCTCGGGCTTGTCGCCGAGGCCGGCGATCGCGTTCTTGTTGCCGCCGAGCGCACCCTTCATCTTCGCGGCTGGATCGTCGTCGGGATCGGTCGCGTCGGTTTCCTCGGATTCCGGCCGCGCCACCACCGGCGTGGTGATCATGGGCGGCGAATTGGACGATTTGAGCGCGCCCGGCTGGGTGACGGACGTGCCGCCGAGCACGCCGCCCGAGCCCGATCGCGTCGCGCGGCTGATCGCGGTCGGGTCGAAGTAGTTCGAGATGCCCATCTTCTGCTCCTCGGTCGTGGCGTTGAGCAGCCACAGGAGCAGGAAGAACGCCATCATCGCGGTCACGAAGTCGGCATACGCCACCTTCCAGGCGCCGCCATGGTGTCCACCATGTCCGCCTTGTCTTGACCTTTTTGATGACTGTTTCGGAGTTGCCTTCGGCCATCTCTGGTCTCTAGAGGGCTACGCCGCGCCGGTTCCGCAAGCGGAAGCTAAACCGGTGGCAGGGCAGCGACCGCTTCTTCGACTTCGTAGAAGGTCGGCCGCACGGTGGAGAACAGCACCTTGCGCGCAAACTCGACCGAGACGGCCGGCGCGTAGCCGGCCATGTGGGCGAGCAGGCCCGCCTTGATGCATTGGTAGTACTTCGATTCCGCGTCGTAGACGAGCTTGAGCACGCAGGCGAGCGGTTCGACGAATCCATAGGCCAGGAACACGCCGAGGAAGGTGCCGACCAGCGCGCCGCCGATCAGCTTGCCGAGCACTTCCGGCGGCTCGGTGATCGAGCCCATGGTCTTGATCACGCCGAGCACCGCCGCCACGATGCCGAGGGCGGGCAGCGCGCCGGCCATGGTCTGGATCGCCGACTGCACCTGCATCGCCTCGTTGTGATGCGTCTCGATCTCCTCGTCGATCAGCGTTTCCATCTCATGCGGGTTGTCGGTGCCGAGCGTCATCATGCGCAGGTAGTCGCACAGGAAGACCAGCGCGTGATGGTCGTGCATGAAGCGTGGGAACTGCTGGAAGAGCGAACTCTCTTCTGGTCGCTCGATATGCGATTCGATCGCGAGCATGCCTTTGGTTTTCGCCAGCTTGAAGATGGCGTAGAGCAGGCTCAGCAGCTCGAGATAGTCTTCCTTCGTGTGGTGCGGGCCCTTGGCCGCCTGGCCCATGCCCTTGCCGATCTTGCCGAGCAGCGGCTTGGTCGAGCCGATGATCATGGCGCCGAGCGCGGCGCCGAAGATGATGACGAATTCGAATGGCTGCCACAGAACGCCCAGCTTGCCGCCCATGGCCATGTAGCCGCCGAGCACGCAAACCACGACGAAAACCGCACCGACGGCGACCAGCATTTTGCACCTCTGGCGCAAGACCCCCGCGCAACCGCATCGCCCCAGCGGCGTCTGGGCACGCGTATCATGTCAATATACGCCGAAAAGCCTAATTAAGGCTCCTCGACGTTCCAAGTGGAAATGAGGATGTGTTGAAAGGCGCATTCGCGCCTTGCATGCTGACATGGGTTCAGCATGGGAGGATGGCGTGGAAGCGCGGGACGTGTTCGCATTGGGGCTCGGC
>VGDO01000181.1 GCA_016869645.1 Alphaproteobacteria bacterium | reverse complement strand
CCGGTGCGCTTGTCGAGCTGCGCGGCGGACGGAGAGAGCTTCCTGCCTTCGATCACGCCAACGGCGACCGCGCCTCTCTTCGGCAGCTCGGCGCTGGCAAAAGCGATCCTCATGATTCGACTCCTGAAAACGGGGAATTGGATCGGGGCGGGCAGGCAACCACTCCGGACGGCCAGACTAATGCCAACCGTTCGAGCCGGGAAGTAGCTTTCGCCTGCCCGGAGCCGATACCGCCCTGCAAAGTACTCGCTCGGGGCCGCGGCCGCTCTGTATAATCCGGCGCATGGACGGGATTACCCGCTATATCTTCCGGCAGACCTTGCTCGCGGCGGCCTTCGTCGCGCTCAGCGTGACCTGCGCGATCTGGCTGACGCAGTCGCTGCGTTTCGTCGACCTGATCGTCAACCGCGGCCTGTCGCTCACGACTTTCCTGTTCCTCGTCATGTTGCTGGTTCCAAATTTTCTGGCCATCGCCTTGCCGATTTCGGCGTTTCTGGCCGTGCTCTTCACCTACAACAAGATGAACAACGACAGCGAGCTGATCGCGCTGCGCGCGACCGGCCTGGGGCCGATCGCCTTGGCCCGGCCGGCCTTGATTCTGTCGCTCCTGTTCACGCTAGCGGTCTACAGCCTCAATCTCTATTTCCTGCCGACCGCCTATCGCGAATTCAAGGATCTGCAATTCCAGATCCGCAACAATGCCGCCTCCGTGCTCTTGCAGGAGGGCGTGTTCACGCCGTTCGTGCGCGGCATCACGGTCTATGTCCGCGAGCGCCAGCGCAGCGGCGAGCTGGCCGGTCTGCTCGTCCACGACAGCCGCGACCCCGACAAGGCCGTCACCTACATCGCGGAGAGCGGTGCGCTGGTCAGCACCATGGATGGCCCGCGTGTTGTGATGGCGCAGGGCAACCGCCAGGAATACGACCGCAAGGGCCAGCGACTGTCTGTGCTCTACTTCGACAACTACACGCTCGACTTTGGCGGGCTGTCGCGCAGCACCGAGGACCGCTGGCGCGAGCCGCGCGAGCGCTACCTGCACGAGCTGTTCTACCCGGAGGACACCGAGGTCGATCGGGTTCATGCCACGAGGCTGAACATCGAGGGCCATCAAAGACTGGTAACGCCGCTTCACACGCTGGCATTCACGATCATCGCGCTCGCCGCCTTGCTGTCGGGCCAGTTCACGCGCCGCGGCCAGCTCGGTCGCATCCTCGCCGCCATTCTTGCGGCCGCGATCGTACAGATCGCCAGCCTCGGCCTGATCAACCTCGCCGCGAAGGCGGGCACCTGGGCGATCGTCCTCATGTACGCGAACCCCTTGCTGCCCATCCCGATCGGCCTCTGGCTCATGCTGCGCCGCCCGAGCCGCCCGCCGCTGGCGTCTCCCGTTCCGGCTGCCGCGGAATAGACGTCGATGCGCCTGCCGCTGACCCTGTCTTTCTATATCGGTCGCTACTTTCTGTTCTGGGTCGTGGCGGTGTTTCTGTCGTTGCTCTCGATCATCTTCCTGTTCGACATCGTTGAGCTGCTGCGCCGCGCCGCGAGCAAGGACGACGCAGGCGTCCGGATCGTCCTGCAAATGGCGCTGTTCAAGCTGCCGCACATGGCACAGCTCATGCTGCCGTTTGCCGTGCTGTTCGGTGGCATGATGTCGTTCTGGCGTCTGACTCGAAGCCAGGAGCTGGTCGTGGCACGAGCCGCGGGCGTGTCTGTCTGGCAGTTCCTGGCGCCCCCGCTGGTCGTGGCATTCCTGCTGGCATTGATCAAGATCGGCGTGTTCAGCCCGTTCGCCTCGGCCATGTCGGCGCGCTTCGAGCATCTGGAGAGCAAATACCTCAAGGGCCGGGTCAGCCTGCTCGCGGTTTCGGATGCCGGCCTGTGGCTACGCCAGCCAAGCGAGCGCGGCCATGCCGTGCTGTCCGCCGGTCGCATCGCTCAGGATTCGATGGAATTGGGCGACGTCATCGTCTTTCTGTTCGAGGGCCAGGACCGGTTCGTCGGTCGCATCGATGCGCGCTCGGCGACGCTCGAGCCCGGCTACTGGTCGCTCAAGCAGGCGATGCTTTCCGCCGAAGGCCGGCAGACCCAGCGCATCGACCAGTATCGGATCGCGACCGAGCTCACCTCGGAGAAGATTCAAGACAGCTTCGCACCGCCCGAGACGCTGTCGTTCTGGGACCTGCCGGGATTCATCGCGCTGCTGGAACGTGCCGGATTCTCCGCAGTGCGGCACAAGCTGTATTTCCACTCGCTGCTCGCCGCCCCTCTGCTGCAATGCGCGATGGTGCTGCTCGCCGCCATCTTCACGCTGCGTTCGGCTCGCCGCGGCGGAACGTCCATCGTGGTGGGTTCCGGCGTCATCATCGGCTTCCTCGTCTACTTTCTCTCCGACCTCATCTTTGCGCTCGGCATGTCGGCGCGTCTGCCGGTGGCGCTGGCGGCATGGGCGCCGGCGACCGTGACCACGCTCCTCGGCCTCGCCTCCCTTCTCCATTCCGAGGACGGCTAGAGCACATGCATCGTTCGCTTGCCGCGCTCGTTCTCGGTCTGCTCCTGTTCCATCCGACATGGGTCCCGTCGCCGTTGTCGAGCGGGACGGCGTTCGCCCAGCTCCGCTCATCCGAGCCGCGCGCACCGGCGCCGCCTTTCGCCGGCCCGCCGCGCGCACGGCCGCAGTTCCAGGAGGTGCCTCCGGGCACACCCGGCCTGCTCAATGCCGATGAAGTGACCTACGACCAGGACCTCGGCATCGTGACGGCGCGCGGTCGCGTCGAGGTATCCCAGGGCCCGCGCATCATGCTTGCCGATCAGGTGACCTACAACCAGAAGACCGACACGGTCATCGCGACCGGCAATGTCAGCCTGCTCGAACCGTCAGGCGAAGTGCTGTTTTCCGACTACGCGGAGATGTCGGGCGACTTCAAGAATGGCGTCATCCGCAACCTCCGCGTCCTGCTGACCGACAACTCGCGGCTTGCCGCGACGCAGGCGGTGCGGGTCGACGGCACCCGCAAGGAGATGGAACGGGCCGTGTTCAGCCCGTGCGAGCTCTGCAAGGAGGACCCCAGCCGCGCTCCGCTCTGGCAGATCAAGGCTGCGCGCGTTGTCCACGACGAGGTGGCACAGGACATCGAGTACGCCGACGCCACGCTCGAGATGTTCGGCGTGCCGGTCGCCTACACGCCCTATTTCCGCCATCCCGACCCGACGGTCAAGCAACGCAGCGGTGTGCTGACGCCTCGTGCCGGCCGCGGTTCCGACGTCGGTCTGTTCGCCAGCGTGCCCTACCACATCGCGATCGACCAGGATCGCGACATGACGATCGAACCGGTCGTCTACGAGAAGGAAGGCGCGCTGCTGCTCGGCGAGTACCGCCAACGCTTCGCCAAAGGCGAGCTCCAGGTCATCGCGAGCGGCGCCCAGGTCACGCGCTTCGAAAACGGCGTTGAAACCGACGATTCGACCCAGCGCGGCCACATCCGCGCGAAGGCGCGCTACGACATCGACGACACCTGGCGGTCAGGCGCCGACATCTACAAGGCGAGCGACCGCACCTACCTCAAGCGCTTCGAACTCGGCCGCGAGGATGTGCTGATCAATCGCGTGTATGCCGAGGGCTTCCGCGGCCGCAACTATGCCGTGGCCAATGCCTATCATTTCCAGGATCTGCGCGCCGACACTCCGCGCGAGCGCGTGCCGCTCGTCCTGCCGCTGCTCGAATACCATCACATGGGTCTGCCCAACCGTGCCGGCGGATACTGGTCAGCCGACGCGAGCCTGCTGGCGCTCACCCGCGAGAACGGACAGGACAGCCGGCGGCTCGCTGTGCGCAACGCCTGGACCGTGCCCTATGTCGGCCCGCTCGGCGACGTCTATTCATTCACCGCTTCGCTGCAAACCGATCTCTACCAGGTCAACGACGTGCTGAACCCGGAAGATGGCGGCCGATCGCTGCTCGAGGGATCGGTGGGACGGGTGTTCCCCCAGGTTTCGCTTCTGTGGCGCTACCCGTGGATCAGGCGCGATGGAAACCAGCGCCAGCTCGTCGAGCCCGTGGTCAATCTCGTGGCGGGGCCCAACGGAAGCAATCCGCCGAAGATCGCCAATGAGGACAGCCGCGCCTTCGAATTCGACGAGACCAACCTGCTGAGCCGCAACCGGTTCGCTGGATACGACCGTGTGTCCAGCGGCCAGCGCGTCGACTACGGCCTCAACGTCGGCACCTTCAACGAGCAGGGCAACGGCGTGCGCGCATTCATGGGCCAAAGCTACCGCACGCGCGCCGACGAAACCTACAACGTCGGCAGCGGCCTGGAGGAGAAGCGCTCGGACCTGGTTGGACGCGTTCTCGTCTCGCCCGCCTCCTATCTCGATCTGCTTTATCGCTTCCGTCTCGATCGGTCGTCGCTCGACTCGCACCGCACCGAGTTCGGCTTCAACGCCGGGCCGCCGCGCTTCCGCATTGGCGCCGACTACGTTTCGCTCGACACGCAGGAAAACACGCCACCGTTCGGCAACCGCGAACAGGTCCAGGCACGGTTCGAGACCAAGATCGGCGACAACTGGGGCTTCGGCATGCGCGCCGTGCGCGATCTGACGGGCGACGGCAGCACGCGCATCATCGCGGGCCAGCTTCGCTACATCGACGAATGCTTCATCATGCTGATCGATTTCGAGCGCCGCTTCATTCTCGACAACGACATCAAGCCGGGCGATGCCATCATGTTTCGCCTGTTGTTCAAATATCTGGGCGAATTCGACACCAAGACCTCGGTGAACTAGAATTCGACGGTCCTGGAATGGCAGCGACTTGCCCGGCGCCGCGGACCGCGCTACCTGTTGGTTTGGTCACTCCTTGAGGATCGGGACTTGTTTCGTATCGCCGCCGCGACCGTAGCGATCCTTGGACTTCTCGGCGTCTGGCCGGGTCCGCGCGAGGCTTGGACCCAGGGCACCCCGGGCGCCCAGCGCATTGCGGTCGTGGTCAACGAAGAAGCCATATCCGTGCGCGACGTCGAGGCGCGCATGCACCTGGTTATCGTGTCGTCGGCGCTGCGCGACAGCGGCGAGCTGCGCCAACGCCTGCGGCCGCAGATCCTGCGCACCCTGATCGACGAGCGACTGCAGCTTCAGGAAGCTCGTCGGCTCAAGAT
This sequence comes from Alphaproteobacteria bacterium, assembly GCA_016869645.1. GTDB lineage: Bacteria > Pseudomonadota > Alphaproteobacteria > SHVW01 > SHVW01 > SHVW01. Next base: position 6,143 of record VGDO01000181.1, on the reverse strand, counting down.
CCCCGTCAGCGAGACAGAGATCAAAGGTGCGCTGGCCACCATCGAGCAGCAGAATCGCCTGCCCCCGGGCGGCATCGAGACACTGTTCGAACGGACCGGCATCGACCGCGCCAGCCTGGTCGATCAGATCCGCGCGACGATCGCCTGGAACAAGCTGATTCGGCTGCGCGGCGGTCCGGCCGTGCAGATCTCCGAGGACGAGATCGACGAGGCGATTGCCGATGCCACGGCCAACAAGGACCGTCCGGAGTACCGCATCTCCGAGATCTTCCTGCCGGTCGACACCTCGGACCAGGAGGACGACGTGCGCCGCCTCGCCGAGCGCATGATCCAGCAAATCCGGTCCGGCGCCGACTTCACCTCCATCGCCCGGCAATTCTCCCAGGCCGGCAGCGCCGCCGTCGGCGGTGAGGTCGGTTGGGTGCGCAGCAATCAGATGGATCCCGAGCTCGAGCGGGCGGTCGCGGCCATGAAGCCCGGCGAGGTCTCGGAGCCCGTTCGCACGCTGGGTGGCTTCTACGTCATCTCGCTCGCCGAAGTCGTCGTGCCCTCGCAACGCAGCGCAGATACCGTGCTCGCCATGCGCCAGGTTCTGTTGCCCGTGCCGCCTGGCAGCGACGGCTCGGCGCAACTCGCGCAGGCGACAAAGATCAGCGAGACGGCGAAGAAGTGCACCGACATGGATGACGCCGCCCGCGAGCTGAAATCGCCGGCCAACCCGGACCTCGGCCGCGTGAAGCTCGGCGAAATGTCGCCCCAGCTCAGGCCCCAGGTCGAAAGCCTGGCCGTCAATCAGCCGACCAAACCGATCAAGTTCACCAATGTCGTGCTCGTCCTCATGGTGTGCGATCGGATAGAGCCGCGGCAAGCCGCTCCCGATCGCGACGATGTGCGCGAGCAGATCACGCGCCAGCGTCTGGATCAGCAGGCGCGGCGCATCCTGCGCGACCTACGTCGCGCCGCCTTCGTCGATCTGCGCGGATGAGCCTCGCCACAACCCTGTCGCCGACGGCGCGCGCCGCGCAGGCGCAGCGGCCGTTGCCGCTGGCGGTCACCATGGGCGAGCCCTCGGGCATCGGAGGCGAGATCGCGCTCAAGGCGTGGCTCGCGCGCGCACAGGGCCTGCCGGTCTTCTATCTGATCGACGAACCCGATCGCCTCGCCGCACTGGCAGCACAGCTCGGCATCGTCGCGCCGATCGCGCGTATCGACAGGCCCGAACAGGCCACGCGGCTGTTCGCGGGCGCATTGCCCGTGTTTCCCCAGCCGCTCGGCACGCCGGTTCAGCCCGGTCGACCGGATCACGCCAATGCCTCCGCCGTGCTCGGCTCGATCCGCCGCGCCGTCGAGCATTGCCGCGGAGGCCAAGCCGGCGGCGTCGTGACCAACCCGATCCACAAGCGCACACTCTACGAAACGGGCTTCACCCATCCGGGGCACACGGAGTTCCTGGCCCAGCTCGCCGGCAAGAATGCGCGCGCGGTGATGATGCTCGTGTCATCGGAGCTGCGCGTCGTGCCGGTGACCATCCACGTTTCGCTGCGCCAAGCCGTCGAGCGGCTCACGCAGGCCGAGATCATCGCCGCCGGCCGCATCACCGCGGCGGCGCTGCGCGACGATTTCGGCATCACGGCCCCGCGGCTCGCGGTCACCGGGCTCAACCCGCATGCGGGCGAGGAAGGGTCCCTCGGCCGGGACGAGCAGGAGATCGTCGCCCCGGCCGTGCAGCAGCTGTGCAAGCTCGGCATCAATGCGTTCGGACCGATGCCGGCCGACACCATGTTCCATCCCGCGGCGCGCCGCACTTACGACGCCATCCTGTGCATGTATCACGACCAGGCCCTGATTCCGATCAAGACCATCGACTTCTGGGGCGCGGTCAACCTGACGCTTGGTCTGCCCTTCGTGCGCACATCACCCGACCACGGAACCGCGCTCGACATTGCCGGCACGGGCAAGGCCGATGCTGCAAGCCTGATCGCGGCCATCAAGCTCGCGGGCGAGATCGTGCAGCGCCGCACCGCCGGCGCGCACGCACCCGCCTCGGCGACCTGACAAGCCGCGACGTGACCGCGCAGCGATGACGGGAGGCGGCCGCATCGCCGGGCTGCCGCCGCTCCGCGACGTCATCGCCCGCTACGGTCTGGCCGCCCGCAAGTCGCTCGGCCAGCACTTCCTTCTCGATCTCAATCTGACCGGCCGGATCGCGCGCGCGGCGGGCGACCTCACGCGCGGCACCACGGTCGAGATCGGACCGGGACCGGGCGGACTGACGCGCGCGCTGCTGACGGAGGGCGCCACGCGCGTCGTCGCCGTGGAGCGCGACCGGCGCGCGGTCGAGGCGCTCGCCGAGCTCGTGGCCGCCGCGGAGGGGCGCCTGACCGTGATCGAGGGCGATGCGCAGACGATCGACGCGTCGGCGCTCGGCCCCGAGCCGGTCCGCATTGTCGCCAACCTGCCCTACAACCTCAGCACGGTGCTGCTCGTCGCCTGGCTCAAGCACATGACCGAGTTCGAGTCCTTGACGCTGATGTTCCAGAAGGAAGTCGCGGACCGGCTGGTCGCCACAGCGGGCGATGCCGCCTACGGGCGCCTGTCGGTCCTGACAGGCTGGGTCGCCCAGGCCGAACGGCTGTTCGACATACCCGCGCGCGCCTTCACGCCGCCGCCCAAGGTGACCTCGACCCTGGTGCGCCTGACGCCGCGAGCCGACGGCTCGTCATCGGCGCACGACGCCGAGGAGATCATGTTGTTGGAAGGCGTGACCGCGGCCGCCTTCGGGCAGCGCCGCAAGATGCTTCGCCAAAGCCTGAAGCCGCTGTGGCCGGATGCCGAACAGCTCCTATCCGCGGCGGATATCGACCCGACGCGGCGCGCCGAGACGCTGGAGCTCGCCGAATTCCACAGGCTGATCCGGGCGCTCAGACGCCTTCGCGCAGCCGGTTGACGAAGTCGGCGAGCCCCTGCTGGCGCTTCTGACGCAGCCGCTCGGCCGCGAGAATCGACTGCACGCTGCGCACGCTCGTGTCGATATCGCGGTTGACGATGATGTAGTCGTACTCGGGCCAATGGCTCATCTCGTCCGCCGCCTTCTCCATGCGCGCGGCGACCACGGCGTCGCTGTCCTGTCCCCGCGCGCGCAAGCGCCGCTCCAGCTCCTTGGTCGAGGGCGGCAACACGAACACGCTGACCAGATCGTCGCGCGCATTGTTCTTGAGCTGCTGAGTGCCCTGCCAATCGATGTCGAACAGCACGTCGCGGCCCCGGCCGAGCGCGGACAGCACCGGCGCGCGCGGCGTGCCATAGAAGTTCTCGAACACGCGCGCATGCTCGAGCAGCTCATTGCGCTCGACCATGCGGTTGTATTCCTCGGTCGAGATGAATCGGTAGTCCTTGTTGTTGGTTTCGCCGGGGCGCATCGGCCGCGTGGTGACGGAGATCGACATCACGAGATTGTCGTCGCGCTCCAGGAGCGCGCGCGAGATCGTTGTCTTGCCCGCGCCCGAAGGGGACGACAGCACGAGCATGAGGCCGCGGCGCTGGACGTCAGCGGGAGCCACGGTGCGGTCTTCCGACCGGGCGGCCTGCGGCATGCGGGCCAAGGACACTGCCATCACTCGACATTCTGAACCTGTTCGCGCAATTGCTCGATCGTCGACTTGAGCGCGAGGCCGACGCGGGTCAACGCCAGCTCGGCGGCCTTGGAGCAGATCGTGTTGGCTTCGCGGTTGAGCTCCTGGCACAGGAAATCGAGACGGCGGCCGATCGCGCCGCCTTCGCGAAGCATGTCGCGCGCCGAAGCGATGTGCGCGGTCAGGCGATCGAGCTCCTCTCGAACGTCGCACTTGGCCACCAGCAGGACGATCTCCTGCGCAAGACGCTCCTCCGAGGGCATCGGCACGCTGCCCATCAACTCGCGCAATTGCGCCTCGAAGCGCGCCTTGACCTGATCGGGCTGAAGCGCGGCGCTCGCCGCCGCCTCGCGCGCCAGTCCCTCGATCTCATCGACTTGGCTCATCAGCACCTGCGCAAGCCTGCCGCCTTCGGCGCGACGCGCCTCGTCCATGCGATCGAGGGCGCTCGACAGGCTCTCCATCAGCGCCTCGTCACGGCGCGCGCGCTGCGCTTCATCCTCGAGGGGCTCGCTGGCCTCGAGCACGCCGCGCACGGCGAGCAAACCTTCCAGGCGTGGCAGCGCGGGCTCGATCTTTCCCGTCAGCTCGCCGTGCAGCCTGATGATCTGGTCGATCAAGTCGCGATTCAGACGCAGCGGCGCCAGCCCGTCCGCGCGCGCCAGAGTGAGCTGGACCGAGAGGTTGCCCCGTTTGAAGCGCGCCGCGCAGGACTGGCGCACCGCGCCATCGAGATGCTCGGCCCCCTGGGCCAGTCGGCAGCGGACATCGAGACCGCGACCGTTGACACTCTTCAGCTCCCACATCCACGCGACGCCATCGGCGTGGCCTTCGGCGCGGGCGAAGCCGGTCATGCTCGCGAGCCCGGCGCCGGCGGCAACGGCGCCACGGGTAGCCTGTGGCCGGGCGGAAGACCGGGCGGAGGTCACGTGATCCTCAATATCTGGTGGCCGGGGCGACGGCCCCTACTCTATCTGGCGGAGCCGAACCGAGCAACTAATCCGGCCGGTTGAGCGTGAAAACCTGCTCGATCCAGGTGTAGTCCATATAGCCGAGCCGGGCGATCGGCTTGGCGCGCGCGATGTCGACTCGCCCGTCGACCAGCAGCGTGTCGTCGATATGGACTCCGACGACCTGTCCGAACACGACGAAGTTGCCGCGCGTCGGATCGCTGCAAGGCACCTCGACCGTCTTCAGGTACCGGCATTCGAGGTGAACCGGCGTGCCCTTGACTCGCGGCGGCTTGACCAGCCGCGACGGCAAGGTCTCGAGCCCGGCCGTCTCGAACTCGTTGACGCCGTGCGGCAGGCCGGCCGAGCTCCGGTTCATCTGCTCGCGCAGCGCATAGGTCGCGAGATTGACGACGAACTCGCCGGTCTTCTCGGCGTTGCGTTGGCTATCCTTGAGCTCGGGCGATTTCGGCCGCATGCCGGTGCAGAAGGCCACGGCGGGCGGGTTCTCAGCGACGGCGTTGAAAAAGCTGTAGGGCGCCAGGTTGGGCACGCCGTTCTCGTTGAGCGTGGAGATCCAGCCGATCGGCCGCGGCACGACCAGCTGCTTGAACGGGTTGTACTTGAGGCCGTGGTTGTTCTTGTCCGGCTCGTAGAACATCGGCGCGATCCTAGTGGTCCGAACCGTGCAGGATATGACTGCGCAGCCCCGTGTCGTAGCCGGCGCCGTCGGCGGTCAGGACGCAGGACAGCGGAAACATCGACTTGATCAGGCCGCGACGCTCGAGCACGATCCAGGCCGCCGGATTGCTGAGCCCCGAGGCGTCGCGCGCCGCCACCACGTAATTGCCGAGATGAAAGTGATCGCCATGCGGATGCGGCAGGTTGCTGACCACCGTGGCGCCCGGCTCTTGGGCCGGCGTGCCGTGGCCGGGCAACTTGGCGAGCTCCTGCAAAAGGGTCAGCGTCTTGAGCTGCAACGGATTGAGCTTGAGCGGATTGACTTTGGGCGGCACGGGCGGCTGACCTCGAGCGGTGGGAGGCGATGATCGAGCGGCGCTTATAGCATTGCGGTGCGGCCGAGCGAAATCCTACCCGGGCGGTACGGGGCGCGGCTTGCCCTCGCCGTCGATCGCGACGTAAGTGAACACCCCCTCGGTCACCTGGACCCGCCCGCCCGGCGGATGGCCGGTCTTGCCGGGATCGGCGCGAATGACCCAGGCTTCGACGCGGATGGTCAGCGACGTGCGGCCGATGCGGATCACATCGGCGTAGCAGCACAGCACGTCGCCCACCTTCACCGGCAGCTTGAAGGTCATGCCGTCGACTGCCACGGTCGCAACCCGGCCGCGCGCGCGCTGCTTGGCGGTGATGCCGCCGGCGATGTCCATCTGGGCCAGCAGCCAACCGCCGAAAATGTCGCCGTTGGGATTGGTGGGGTGGGGCACGGTTTCCTGAGACAGCGCACTGCGCTACCGATCGTAAAGACGGAGGTAGGGCATGGACGGAAATAATGGGCTGGAACCGGGTGTGACGGAGGCCACGGCGGCGCCAGCGCGCG
>VGDO01000180.1 GCA_016869645.1 Alphaproteobacteria bacterium | reverse complement strand
CGCGCCCGGCAAGGATTCGCTACGCCTCAGGCGCAAGGTCGCAGCCTGGGACGACGACTTCCTCGCCAGTCTCATCGCCGCATAACTGCTTCACCCGATTCCCCTGCCCGGCCGCGCGCCAATTCCGGAACCGGAGTCGCCATGCGGCGTTGGCGCAACAACATCTTTCATTGGAGAACGCTCATGTACGACCAAGACCATCGCGGCGAGCCGAGTACCGCCGCTATTGGCGGCCACCCCATTCATCCCATGCTGGTGCCGTTTCCGATTGCGTTTCTGGTCGGCACGCTGGCATCGGACATCGCCTATATGAGCACCGGCGACGCCTTCTGGGCGCGCGCCTCCATCTGGCTGCTCGGCGCGGCACTGGTCTCGGGCGCCTTTGCCGCGGTCGCTGGCCTGATCGACTTCGCCACCGTCAGGTCGGCGCGGATTCGAGCCGGTTGGATTCATGCCCTGGGCAACGTGACGGCGGTCCTCATGTCCGTGATCAGCTTCATCCTGCGGATGAGCCAGACCGACCCGCTCGTGACCGGCGGCGAGCTGACGCTGTCGCTGGTCGTCGTCGGCCTCCTGCTCGTGACCGGCTGGTTGGGCGGCGAACTGGTGTTCCGCTACCGCATCGGCATGGTGGGCGGGCGCCGCGCGTCGGAAGTACCGCCCGCGGGCACGCCGACCTACGACCGCGGCGCAAGGCATGCGGCCGAGTAGAGCCGCGCCATGTTTCGAGTGTTGCCAGCAGGGCGGCGGGTCTTCCGACTGTCCGCGGCAGCCATCGTCCTGTTCGGCTTATCGACATGCGGCGAGCAGGCGACGCTGCCGGTTTCGGCCGGCTACGGGCCCGACCCCGTGCTGCCGCCGCCCCGCAAAACGCTGTTCCCGACCGTCAAGGTCGCCGATGTCAAACGCTGGCAGGACGGCGAGATGCCCACGCCGCGCCAGGACCTGGCAGTCACGAAATTCGCCGGGCATCTCGATCACCCGCGCTGGGTCTACGCCTTGCCGAACGGCGATGTCCTGGTCGCCGAAAGCGATGCGCCGCCCCGGCCCAAGGAGCGCACGAGCATCAAGGGCTGGATCTTCGGGCTGTTCCAGAAGAAAGCCGGCGCCGGCAACACCAGCGCCAACCGCATCACACTGCTGCGTGACGGCGACGGCGACGGCGTGGCCGAGTTCCGCTCCATCCTCGTCAGCGGACTCAACTCGCCCTTCGGCATGGCGCTCGTCGGCGAGCACCTGTTCATCGCCAATACCGACGGCGTCGTCCGCGTTCCCTACAAGCCAGGCCAGGACAGGATCGTCGGCGAGCCGGTCAAGGTGGCCGATCTGCCGGCCGGCCCGCGCAATCATCATTGGACGAAGAACATCATCGCAAGCCCCGACGGCACGCATCTCTACGCCACCGTCGGCTCCAACAGCAACGTGGCGGAGAATGGCCTCGAGGAGGAGGACGGACGCGCCGCGGTCTGGGAAATCGACCTCAAAACCGGCGAGGCACGCGTCTTTGCCTCGGGCCTGCGCAATCCCAACGGCATGGCCTGGGAGCCGATGCATGGCACCTTGTGGACCGTGGTCAACGAGCGCGACGAAATCGGCAGCGATCTGGTGCCCGACTACATGACCTCGGTCAGGGATGGCGGATTCTACGGCTGGCCCTAAAGCTACTTCGCCGCCCATGTCGACGAACGGGTCAAGCCGCCGCGACCCGATCTCGTTGCGACGGCCATCAAGCCCGACTACGCCCTGGGAGCGCATACCGCGTCGCTCGGGCTGGTATTCTCGCGAGCCGGCGACTTGCCCGACGATCTCACCTCGGGTGTCTTCATCGGTCAGCACGGTTCGTGGAATCGAAGACCGCCGAGCGGCTACAGGGTGAGCTTCGTGCCCTTTGCCGATGGCCGGCCCGCCGGGCAGCCGATCGACGTCCTCACCGATTTCCTCGACCGCGACGGCAATGCCCGCGGCCGGCCGGTCGGCGTCGAGCTCGATCGCCAGGGCGCCCTGCTGGTCGCCGACGACGTCGGCAATTGCATCTGGCGCGTGACCGCGGCGCGCGGTTCCTGAGCGACGCTTGCGGGCCGCATGGTCGATCAAAGCTTCGCGCCCGACCGGTTGATCCTTGGCACCCTTCTACTGAGCTGGATCGCGCTCGGCTGGGCCGATTGGCAGCAGCACCGGCTCTCGGAGATCGAGGCTACCTCGGGCTGGCGCGAATCCCGGTGGCATCTCCTGCTCGCCGCCGAAGCAGCCTGCGGCACATTGGCCGGCATGTTCCTGGAAACGACCAGCCTCGTCATGCTGATCGTTGTCGGTGCCTATGTCGCACATGAAGTGACCACGAGCTTCGACGTCGGCTACGCGGCGCCGCGTCGGAACGTGTCCGCAACCGAACAGCGCATTCATGACTTCATGACGGCCATTCCGCTTGCTCTCGTCCTGATCTTTGTCATCTCCCACCCCGGCCCCCTGCTGGCATGGGTCGGAATGGGCGATCGGCCACTCGATCTGGGCATGAAGCTGAGTACCGATCCGCCGCCGCTCTGGTTCGTGGTTATTTTCCTCGCATGTTCGGGACTCAATGCACTCGCCTATGCGCAGGAGCTCGTGCGCTGCGTGCTGACCCAGCACCGTACGACCGAGGTTCAGCTCTTGTAGAGCTGCAGGATCGTGTTGGGCCGCGTGTTGGCGATGCTGAGCGTGGTGACGACCAGGTCCTGCTTGACCTGGAGCGCCTGGAGCCGCGCCGACTCCTTGGCGAGGTCGGCATCGACGATGTTGCCGAGCCCGACCTCCTGCGTATCCGCCACTTCACCGATCGACTTGTCCTGGCTGTCCAGCAACCGCCAGTCGGCTCCGAGCTGGCCGAGCGCCATGCCGACTGTCTGGAATTGCGTTTCCCATTGGGCGAGTGCCGCCTGGGCCGCCGCGTTTGTCGTGACGTCCTCGAGCGCGAGATTGGCCCAGACGAAATCCACGCGCTGGCCGCGGATCGTGAGGGTCGAACCATCGATATCGGCGATCACGGCCAGGTCGTTGACCTGCCCGACCACAGTGTTGAAAGGCACCGCGGTCTCGATGAGGATGTTGGTGCCGTTGTAAGCTGCGTTCTCCAGCACGGTCCGCATGGTGCCGAGCATGGCGGAAAAGTCCTGCTGCAGGATCGCCTGCTGCTGCGTCGTATTGCCCGGGTTCATGCCGGAGATGATGCGCTCCTTGAGATCACCCATCAGGTCCGAAAACGTATTGGCGCCGGCGAGCGCCACAGTGAGGACCCCACGCGCATTGGCCATGCCCTGTTGCACGGCGGCGTAGGCCTTGAGATCGGAGCGCAGGCCTTGGGCGATCGCGAAGCTCGACGCATCGTCGACGGCGCCGGTCACCTTGTGGCCGGTCGAGACGCGATCCTGCGTGACGTCGAGCGTCCGGTTGTGCGCGGACAGGGTCTGCAGCGCCGTCATCGAGGCGGTATTGGTCAGAATCGAGTTGTTGGGCATGGACCAACCCGTGGTGGCTCGCATCTCACTTCTGCCGCGGAATTGAGCAAAGTCCGTGCCGGCGATCCGCGCGATCCATCGGCCAATTTCCCCAGTGTTGCCAGTCGATTGGAGGTTTCTCTACGGGCGCCGGCATGGCGGCCGGCGCGCGGCCCGCGACCCCGGGCGATTTCAGGCCCGGCAAATTCTGCCGGGATCAGCCGGCTTGCGCCGCGTCGTCGATGACGAGCTGCACGCCCTGCCGGCCCTGCCACTCGTCCGCACGCAGATGACCGGCGACGTGGAGCGGCAGACCGCGGGCACTGAGCAGGGCCTCGCCGAGCGGGGCCTGCATGGAACGCCGGGGCGACCCCGCGGCATCGAGAGCGCGGAACGCGATCGCCTTCAGCCGTGCGCCGTCCGCGGCGCCGAGGATGCAGCGCACGTGGTCGGCGCCGACCACCTCGGCTTTGACGATGCTCACTGACGGCAGGGCGAAGCGCGGCTCGGCATTGCCGGCGCCGAACGGTCCGACACGGCCCAGCGCCGCCACCAGATCGGGCGTCGCCGCGCGCGGCGCGACGATCCCGTCGAGCCCCAGCATGGGCACCAACGGCGCGCCGGCCAGCTGATCGGCGACGCGTCCCGCGAGAAACGCGCGCAGCGCGCCAAGCTGCTCGCGGGCGACCGTGAAGCCGGCGGCCATGGCATGGCCGCCGCCATTGATCAGCAATCCGGCCTGGCGCGCGGCGATCACGGCCGAGCCGAGCGCCACGCCCGACACCGAGCGGCCCGAGCCCTTGCCGACGCCGTCGAGCGCCACGACGCAGGCCGGGCGGTTGTAGAGCTCGCGCAGGCGGCTGGCGACGATGCCGATCACGCCGGCATGCCATCCCTCGCCGGCGGCGAAGACCAGCGGTGTTTCGTTGGCGCCCTCCAGCTCGACCGCGGCGATCGCCTGGGCGAGCACGTCCATTTCGATCGCGCGACGCTCCTCGTTGTAGCGGTGCAGCTCGCGCGCCAGGCGCTGAGCTTCGGCGGGATCGTCGGTCGCGAGCAGGCGCGCACCGTAGTCGGCCCGGCCGACCCGGCCGCCGGCATTGACGCGCGGCCCGAGAACGAAACCGGCATGGTAGGTGCCCGGCGCGCTGTCCATGCCGGCCACATCGGCCAGCGCCGTCAACCCGACATTGCGCCGCCGCGCCATCACCTTGAGTCCCTGCGCGACGAGCGCGCGATTGACGCCGGTCAGCGGCACGACATCGCATATCGTGCCGAGCGCCACGAGATCGAGCCATTGCAGCAGATCGGGCGGCGAAAGACTTCGCTTGGCGAACCAGCCGGAATCGCGCAGCCGCTGGTTGACCGCCACGACGAGCAGGAAAGCCACGCCCACGGCCGCGAGTTGGCGGTGCGGGCTCGCCTCGTCGAGCCGGTTCGGGTTGACCACGGCAACCGCGCGCGGCAGCGCCGGCTCGGCAACATGGTGATCGACCACCACGACGTCGAGGCCGGCATCGGCCGCGGCCGCCAGCGGCGCGTGCGCCGTGATGCCGCAATCGACCGTGATGACCAGTCCGACGCCCTCGGATCTGAGGCGCAGCAGCGCCGGTGCGTTGGGCCCATAGCCCTCGGCCATGCGGTCTGGAATGTAGACGCGGACCTTGCCGCCCAACGCCGACAGGAAGCGTTGCAGAAGCGCGGAGGAGGTCGCACCATCGACGTCGTAGTCGCCGAAGATCGCAATCGTCTCGCCGGTATCGAGCGCGCGCACGACGCGATCGGCCGCGGCACCCATGTCATTCAGATGATCGGGGTCGGGCAATTGCGCGCGCAAAGTCGGCGCGAGGAAGCCTTCGGCGTGATCGGCGTCGATGCCGCGCGCCGCCAGAAGTTGCGCCACCGCATCGGGCAAGCCGTGGCGCTGAACCAGGGTCAGCGCCAGGCGCTCGGCCTCCGCGCCGCGTCGCGTCCAGCGCCGCCCGGTCAGCGAACGCTCGACGCCGAGGACAAGTGGGGCCGTCATTTCAGGTGCTCAGTCCCGAAACAAACCGCATGCGCTTCCCTTACTGCCTCGTCCCGAGCCCGTCGAAGGACGAGGCCGTCACCGCAAGCAACGGCATTGATCAACTCGGTCGGCGCAGTCGCTTCATCATTCTCGACGACACGATAGGCGTGCGGAATCGCCCTCGTCCTTCGACGGGCTCAGGACGAGGAATGAAGGCCTGACCTATCACCTCACCTGATCGCCGGCTCGAAGGCCGACTTGCGCGTGAAGTCATGGTGGGTCTCGACATAGCGCACCGTGCCGGTTTTCGACCGCATCACCAGCGAATGCGTCGATGCGCCGTGGCCGAAGCGGCGCACACCTCTGAGCATGGTTCCGTCGGTCACGCCGGTCGCGGCGAACATCACGTCGCCCCTGGCCATGTCGAGCATGGTGTATTTGCGGTTGAAGTCCTTGATGCCGCAGCGTTGCGCGCGGCCCTTCTCGTCGTCGTTGCGGAACAGCAGGCGGCCCTGCATCTGGCCGCCGATGCAGCGCAGCGCAGCGGCGGCGAGCACGCCCTCCGGCGCGCCACCCGAGCCCATGTAGATGTCGACGCCGCTGTCGGGCCGGGCGGTCGCAATCACGCCCGAGACGTCGCCGTCGGAGATCAGCATGATGCGCGCGCCGGCCTCCCGCGTCTTGGCGATCAGCTCGGCGTGACGCGGCCGGTCGAGGATGCACGCGACCACATCGGACACTCCGATCTTCTTGGCCTTGGCGAGCGCCCTCAGGTTCTTGGCCGGGCCGGCGTCGAGATCGATCAGCTCGTCGGGCAGGCCGCCGCCGACCGCGATCTTGTCCATGTAGACGTCGGGCGCATGCAGAAAATTCCCGGCCTCCGCCATGGCGATCACCGCAAGCGCGTTGCCACCGCCCTTGGCCGTGATCGTCGTGCCTTCGAGCGGATCGAGCGCGATGTCGATCTTGGGACCGCCCTGCCCGACCTTCTCGCCGATGAACAGCATCGGCGCCTCGTCGCGCTCGCCCTCGCCGATCACCACCGTGCCATCGATCGCCAGGCCATTGAGCGCCTGGCGCATGGCGTCGACCGCGGCCTGATCCGCCGCCTTCTCGTCGCCGCGTCCCATCAGGCGCGACGCCGCCAGCGCCGCCGCTTCGGTCGTGCGCACGGCCTCGAGCGCGAGATTGCGATCCATGCTGGTCATAATCGAGCTCCCTGACGTTTCCATCCCCGAGTCCGCAGCCGACGCCGCCCCTTCCGAGCGGCGCACGCGGTCCGATTTCGTTCGAAGATGTCGGAAGCCGCACGATGCCGCAAGGGGTTGTCGCTGGGACCGCAGCTCGCCGGCGCGCCGGCCCGACCCGATTGGCATGTCGGCCGCGCAGCTCGTCTGGTAGACTGGCGCCATGCCGGGCTGCCGGTCCGAGAGCAGATGTTCGCGGCCGACGGCATCACACTGGGCGTGATACGAGGGAGGGCATTTCGATGTCGTCCATTGGAAGCCGCAGCGCGCCGTGGGCCGGATATCTTGTTGTCGGCGGCTTGTTGTTCGTCGTCGCCTCCATGGCCGGCCTGGCGGCAGCCCACACCGCCCATCCCTGTCCGTGCCGTTACGCCGGCGGCGAAGCGCAGCCCGGAGCGATCGTCTGTCTCAAGGTCGATGGCAAGCAATCGCTCGCGCAATGCGAGATGGTGCTCAACAATCCATCGTGGCGCTTCCTCAACAAGCCGTGCCCGGTTGCATCGCCGGCAGCGCCCACGGGCAGGGTCGGCTGACCGCAGCGCAGGTCACGACGCTTCGTTGCTCACCTGGTAAACACGCCAATTCACGCCGCCTGAAACAGCTCCACCACGTTGCCCGACGGATCCTCGCACAGGATCTGCTGGCCGCCGGGGCCGTTGACGACGTCGTTGCGGAACGCGACGCCGGCCTTCTTCAGGCGGGTGACCAGCGCCGCGAGATCGGGCGTCTCAATCACGATGCGGTTCCAACCGCCGGGCTCGGGCTTGCGTCCATCGGGCATCGGCCGGGCGGCCGACGCATTCGGACCGGCGAGCCACAGCGTCAGATCGCTCCGCGACAGGATCGCCATGTTGGGGCCGAACTGCTGCTTCACCGTGAACCCGAGCCGGTTCGCATAGAAGCTGACTGCATCATCCACATTGGCGACCAGGTATCGGAACGTTGCCATCACAGCCTCCCGGCGTTCCCCCGCCAATTGTCTGACTATAGCGGCTCGATCCTGATCATTCGCGGTGGTTCGATCATGGCTTCGAGCTTGGCGATCTTGGCAAGCGCGCGGCGCATGCCGGCCTCGCCCGTGTCGTGGCTGGTGAGCACGACCGGCACGACCTCGCCCGGTGCCCGGCCGTGCTGCAGCATGGACTCCATCGACACTTGCTCGTCGCGCAGCGCAGCCGCGACATCGGCGATCACGCCGGGCCGGTCGAGCACCATGAGGCGGACATAGTAGGCGCCGACATGGCGATCCATCGGTGAAGACTGCGCGGGCGCCAGCTGCGCGGCCGGCACGGCGAAGGTGGGCAGGCGCGTTCGCGAACCTGAGCGCGCGATGTCGATGAGGTCGGCGACCACCGCAGAAGCGGTCGGCCCCGCGCCTGCGCCGCGGCCCTCGTGCACGACGCGGCCGACATAGTCGCCCTCGGCGACCACGGCGTTGTAGACGCCCTCGACATGGGCGATCGGCGTCCCCTTCGGCACCATGCAGGGGTGCACGCGCTGCTCGATACCGTGCTCCGTGCGCCGGGCGATCCCGAGCAGCTTGATGCGGTAGCCGAGCTCGTCGGCGTAGTCGATGTCGAGCGACGAGACGTGACGGATGCCCTCGACGTGGACACCCGCGAGATCGACCGCCGTACCGAAGGCGAGACTGGTCAGAATCGCGAGCTTGTGCGCCGCATCGACGCCGTCGACGTCGAAGCTCGGATCGGCCTCGGCATAGCCCAGCTTCTGCGCCTCGGCCAGCACCTCGGCGAACTCGCGCCGGCTCTCGCGCATGGTCGTCAGGATGTAGTTGCAGGTGCCGTTGAGAATGCCATAGACCCGACTGAGCCGATTGGCGGCGAGCCCTTCGCGCAACGCCTTGACGATCGGTATGCCGCCCGCGACCGACGCCTCGAAGGCGAGCGTCGCCCCCTTGCTCTCGGCCAACCTGGCCAGCGTCGCGCCGTGATGGGCGAGCAGCGCTTTGTTGGCGGTCACCACGTGCTTGCCGGCGTTGAGCGCCGCTTCGCAGACCTGGCGCGCGACGCCATCGGCACCGCCGATCAGCTCGACGATGACATCGGCCTCGGGGTCGGCGGCGAGTGCCGCCGCGTCCTGATACCAGCGCACGCCCTGGATGTCGACGCCGCGGTCGCGCTTGCGGTCGCGCGCCGATACGGCGCCGACGACGATGCGATGGCCGCAGCGCTCGGCGATCAGGTCGGCATGCTCGGTCAACAGCTTGAGCACGCCGGCGCCGACCGTGCCGAGGCCCGCGATCGCGATCTTCAACGGAGCCGCCACGCGCGTTCTACTCTGCGGCCGGGCGCTGCGCAGCGTACTGAGCCAGCATGCGGTCGCTGTCGGCCAGGAACGCCTTGATGTTGCGCACGGCCTGGCGCGTGCGATGGACGTTCTCGACCAGCGCGATGCGCACATGGTCGTCGCCGTACTCGCCGAAACCGATGCCGGGCGACACGGCGACCTTGGCGTGGGCGAGCAGCAGCTTGGAGAATTCGAGCGAACCGAGTGATGCGAAGCGCTCGGGGATCGGCGCCCAGCAAAACATGGTGGCCGGCGGGCTCGGCACCTGCCAGCCCGCCTGGGCGAGCCCGTCGATCAGCACGTCACGGCGCTTGCGATAGGTATCGCGGATCTGCACGACGCAGTCCTGCGGTCCGTTGAGCGCGGCCGTCGCCGCCACCTGGATCGGCGTGAAGGCGCCGTAGTCGAGGTAGGATTTGATGCGTGCGAGCGCCGCGATCAGCTTGGCGTTGCCGGTGGCGAAGCCGACACGCCAGCCCGGCATCGAATAGGTCTTGCTGAGCGAGGTGAACTCGACCGCGATGTCGCGCGCGCCGGGAATCTGCAGAATGGAGGGCGGCGGGTCGCCGTCGAAATAGATCTCGGAATAGGCGATGTCCGACAGGATGTAGATGCCGCGCCCGCGGCAGAACTCGACGATTTCGGCGTAGAAATCGAGATCGACCACCTGGGCGGTCGGGTTGGACGGATAGTTGAGCACGACGGCGAGCGGTGCCGGGACCGAGTGCTTGGCCGCGCGCTCGAGCTCGCGCATGAAATCGTATCCCGGACCGACCGGAATGTGGCGCACCGCCGCACCCGCCATGATGAAACCGTAGGGGTGTATCGGATAGCTCGGATTGGGCACCAGGATGATGTCGCCGGGGCTGGTGATCGCGTTGGCCAGATTGGCCAGCCCTTCCTTGGAGCCCAGCGTCACGATGGTCTCGCGCTCGGGATCGATCGGCACATTGAAGCGCCGCTCGTAGTATCCGGCGATGGCCCGGCGCAATCCCGGAATGCCGCGCGAGGTCGAGTAGCGGTGCGTGCGCGGATTGCGCACGGCCTCGATCATCTTTTCGACGATATGCTCCGGCGTCGGGCTGTCGGGATTGCCCATGCCCAGGTCGATGATGTCCAGCCCATCCGCCCGCGCCCGCGCCTTCATGGCGTTGACCTCGGCGAAGACGTAGGGCGGTAGGCGCTTGATCCTGTGGAAGTCCTGCTGCATGGCGCGAGCTCAGGTCATCACGAGCTGGAGCGAGCGCCGCCGACCGCGTCGTCCCGTTCCAGGGTGGGCTGTTGTAGCGGCCCCGTCCCCCATTTGCCAGCCGGATTTGTCAGTCCCGGCGGGCGAATTGCCGATAGCGCCGCCGGCTCACTCCAGGTGGATCTCGACCCTCCGGCTGGGTGCGGCGTCGGCCTGGCCGAGCGCGGTCAGGATCGGTTCGGCATCGCCGAGCGCCTCGACCTCGATGACGGCGGCGGGAACGCCCAGCCTCACCAGCGCGCCGGCAACCGCGTCGGCGCGCTCGCCCGAAACGCGGAAATTGGCGACCCGGGCGTTGGCGCCGGTGCGGCCCTCCTGGACGGCGTGGCCGATGACCCTGATCAGGCCGCCGCGGTCGCGCTGAACTTGCGCGACCTCGCGCAGCACGGCCATGTCCTGGTTCGACAGCTTGGTCGAGCCCGCGCCAAACGGAATGGTCGCAAGGGCGCGCGCATCATAGACGACGCGGGAACGTGGAACGGCCAGTCCCATGGTCGTCGGAGGCGGCAGCGACGGAACCACGGTGGGACGCTGGGCGGACTCGGTTTGCGCCAGCGCCTGACGATAGGCCTGATCCACACCGCCGCTGCCGGTCGCCGGCGGCGCCGGCATCGGCGTCATCGCGCCGAAGGCCGGAGCGGTCTGGGCCGGCACGGGTGGCGGCGGCGCGGACGCGACCGGCCGCGGAACGGTCGACGTCGAGTCGGCCGTGCGCGGCGGCATGGTCACGGCTGTGCTCGGGGAGCCCGGCTGCGCCGATCCCGCCGATGCGGCCCCGGTCGTTTGCGTCCCTGCCGATTGCGGCAACGAACGCGCGGGCGGCGGCGGCGCATCGGCGCGGAGCGCCTGAACCAGCGCTTGCGCACGCGACGATCCGCCCTGCGTCTGTGCGGTGGTTGGCGGTTGCGTGCGGGTCCCGCTCGCCGGCGCCTGCGCGACGCTCGTCGGAGCGCCACCCGCGCCGCCGATCGTCGTGGTGGCGCGGCTGGCAGGTGGCAAAGCGGCTGGCGGTGGCACGGC
>VGDO01000179.1 GCA_016869645.1 Alphaproteobacteria bacterium | reverse complement strand
GTCGGCGCGCGTCAGCCGGAGTTCCGTCGATGACTGTTTATGCCAGCGCGTAGAGGTCGGATAAATGAGATGACAAAGCGTATCGACCGGTGCGGCACCAAGGCGCAAGAAAAGACGCGTGCTCAATCCCGGTGCGCGGCCGGAATAGGAAAAAGGCTCATTGTTGTATGTCAGCGCAGTGTTGAACATGTTGGCGCTAAAGCTCGTATCGGCGGCCTGGCCGCTCTTGCGGTCGTGATAGCGGAACAACCCGTGGAGCCAGCCATCGGCCGAACCGCCCCCGGCGAAATCGTAGATCAGCTCGACATGGCCATAGCCGCCATCCTCGGCTGCCCAGCCATCGGCCGGCAGCTCGGCGCCGCCATGTTGCAGCAAGCCGTTGAGGTCGAGCGCCACGCTGTCGTGGCGCAGCAGCAGGCCGAAGGAACGGCGCGCGCGCTCGCGGCCCTCGCAATCGTAGACCACCGCGGCAACCGGCAGCTCCTCCTGGCCGGTCGCCATCGGCGTCGGCAGAGCCAGGCTGCGCCAGCGCCGCACCGGCAGGATCGGCGCCGGCAGCAGGTAGCCCTTGCCCATCAGATTGGCGATCTCGGGGATGTGCGGATCGGGTTTCAGATCGACGCGCTCGACATTGGCGTGCGCGATCAGGCGCCGTCCGCTCGCCTGGATCACCTCGTAGCGCGGCCTCACGAGATACTTGCCGGCGCGGATCTCGATCTGCTGCGGCCAGCGCGCGTCCGGCAGCAGGCTCGCCACCTCGAGCTCCGCTGTCCCGTAAGGGGCGACGGCCTCGGTCGTCCACGCCACCTTGTCGTCGCCCATCAGGTTGAGGCCGACCGCGCCGGCAGGGATCGGGCAGGGGTGATGGTTCTGCACCCAGAGCACCACGCGCTCGCCCTGGCCGGGTGCCGGCAGCCCGGCATAGAAATCGGCCGGCCAGTCATTGGCGTCGTGGCTGCATGAGAGGACGCGCGGATCGTCGCCATAGGTGTCGAGCGCGTATTTGACGACGTCGTGGCCGGCAACGCCGGTCGCATGCAGGAACAGCTGCCCGGTAAAGGGGCCGAGCCCGAAGCGCTGGCGCACCGCGGCGCTGTCGATCGTGATGCTGGCCGCCGCATCGGGCAGCGGGTCGGTCCACTCCGCGAGCAGCTTGCCCTCGGCGTCGAACAGCATCTGCCACAGCCGCACGCCGCGTGCGCCGTATCCGGCCCAATAATTCGCCGTCATGACCCGGGTGTGATGGCCCTCGCCGTCGCGGAAGAAGGCGAGGTTGGTCGCGAAGTTGAGCGGATCGAGGTAGTTGCGGGCATTGCTGAGACGTTCGGCCGGCAGGCGCACCTCATCGAGGGTGAATACCTTGGCCCGCGACGGGATCAGATGGCGGATCTGGCCGACCAGGCGCTCGGCGTCGAAGCCGGTGACGAACAGCGCGTCGACCTCTGCCGCCAGCAGATCGGTCACCGGCTGTCCAGGCCGGCCGAGCACCGACCGGCCGAGATCGCCCAGATCCTGCACGTAGCTGCCGGCGATGTCGACGCCGCTCAGATCGTAGAGCTGGCCGACGGTCTCCGCGCAGCCGAGCGGGTCGTATATGGCGACACGGCCGGCGCCGCCGAGCCGGCCGATCAGCGCGGCCATGGCGCGCGCGGCATGAGGGTGCCCGACCGCCTTGAACAGGCTGTGCCCGCCGCGCTGATTGCTGAACGTCTCGATCTTGAGCGCCATGGCGGAAGCCGTGCCGTCAAGGATTCGGTTGAACCTCGTCATCCCGGCGTGGTCTGCGCCACTGGCCGACGCACCAAACCCTCGAAATAGCGCACATGCCGCTCGAGCGGGCTTACGTCGCCACACTCGATCAGCGTGCGCACAAATGTCTGGTGCTGCTGCTCATCGTAGAAATCCAAGGCACGATGTGCTTCCTTTGCTTCCTTGATGCGGTGGATCGCTTCCCAAACATGATCGAGAGATCGCATGTCGGAGATTGGCAGGTAATGGGCTATCGCCGTGTAGTTTCCATGTGCATAGGACAGATCGAGTACCGGTTTTCTCTGCATGATCGCCTGATAGGCGATGCTGGTCGAAAACGACAGGAACACGTCGCCCCATTCGATCAGCGATGCCCCATAGTTGATCTTCTCCGCAATGATGAGAGTGCTTTCGGGATTGCGATCTTTGGACTCCGCAGCCCAATCGCGTAGAAAGCCGAGGAGATCGGCGACGGATCCATCCGGATTGACGACACCGAGCTGGGGCTCGAACAGGCGCGGATGCGGCTGCACGACCACGCAGAGGCGCGGTATCGACAACAGCATCTGCACCGTTCGCGCCATTTCTTTCCAGTTGACCGGATAGACTTCGTTGACCAAGAACACGACGACCCTGAGCAGCCCGTCTTCAACCGTGATGTCAAGCGGCGGAACGATTTGGCGAAGGAAATTGAGCCAGTCCCGGCAATAGCGGACGGATCCGAGGACGACGGAAACACCGCGCCCCTCGCTGTTCCGCAGCTCCGCGGGAGGCAGGACGTCGTTAGCGAAGATGACGGTGTCGAGATGGCCAAACGACCTTTCTTTCGTCTCAGGAGGAACATACTGATCTTTGCGCGTCATTTGATTCAACATATTGTCCTCGCCCGCAGGAGTACCGACGACCGGCAGGTTCCTGGCGCGTGCGCTGGATGCCATCACCAGATCGAGCGGATGAGGTCCTTGCTCGCAAAGGATTGCGGCTTCGCAGGTGTCGGGTGCCAGCAGGTCTAGCAGCGCGGCCATACCCGGTTCGTGATCTATGGGAAGCAGCTCGGAGAACTGCGCGACCTCAATGCCGACGCGCTTCATATAGACCATACGATAATCCTCCTCGCCGACGACGTGGCCACCAAAGAGCATTGTGGCGACATGGTCGTCGCGTGCGATCCAGGCATGGAGGATCGGCAGGAGATGGTCCAAATGATTGGTGTGGCGACACACCGCGATCAGATGCTTCGTGTTCGCGAGATTGCGTCTCTTAACCGGATGATCATCCCGATAGGCGACGCCGGACAAGGACTCGGTCAGGCGCTCCGCTTGCAGACGTAGAAGGTCCAGCTTTTCGTTCATCGCATCCGGACCGAGCGATTTCGCGCAAAGCAACGCTGCGCGCGGCATACCCAACATGAATAGACAGTTCGCCAGCGACAGGACGACATCCGGATTGGTCTGTCCTGCGTCCATGGAACGACGATACGCCTCGACCGCTGCGGCAAACTTCAATTGATTCTGCAGGGCCGCGCCGAGATCGGCGAGCGTTTCCGGCGCGGCCGCTCCGAGCAGGATGCAATCGCGGAATCGCCGCTCGGCATCCGCCGATGCCTCCTTCTTCAGCAGGACTCTGGCCAGCAGTTCGATTGCAACGGCCGAGCCGGGCTGAAGCGCTGTTGCCGCCAGGGCGGCCGATTCTGCACCATCGAACAAGCCGGCCGAGAACGCCGCCTTGCCTAGAAGCAGGCGAACATCCGCGGCCTGAGGCGCAAGCCGCATGCAGGAACGCAAAACATCGACCGCCTCGGCGAATTGCCGTGTGTTGTAGAGGATGACGCCTGTCGTCCAGGCAGCTTGGACGGAATTCGGCTCGCGCCGCCGCATCTCCTGGAGCAGTGGCAGAGCGTCGGCTTCCCGACTCGCCCTGAGGAGTTCATCAATCTGTGCAGCCAGGTTGGTCGTGCGGGACGGATCGTTCACCAATGCGGCGCTCTTTCGGGTCGGTCCATGTCGCGCCGGGATGTCCAAGCGGTACCGCTAGCGCAAGATTAAGATATGGGCTGGACAGCATTCGAGTCACGATACGTTTGTTGACTGCTCCACGCAACATCCGGCCGGTGGAAACAGTGCAATGCGGCCTTGATCGGCCGCCCCATGTCCGTCAAGGTTGGCGCGCGTGCCGGCGGGTCGCACCGCAAAGCCGGTCGCCGAAAGAGCGCGATAATTCGAGGGAGGAAAGCGATGAGCAAGATGAGCACCCCGTTGGGCCGGGACGGTCTGACGCGTCGCCAATTCGCCGCCGGCTCCGCCGCTTTGGCCGCGCTGGCGGTGTCGCCGGCGCGGGGCCAGGAGAAGTTTCCATCCAAGACGATCGAGGTGGTGACCCATGCCGGCGTCGGCGGCGGGACGGACATCACCGCGCGCATGATGATGGTTCACGCGCCCAAGTCGTTCGGCACCGAGCTGGCCGTGGTCAACAGGGTCGGCGGCAGCGGGGCGGCGGCGCTCGCCTATGCGGCAAGCAAGCCGCGCGACGGCCATACCATCATGCTGATCACCCAGACCCATCTGCTGACGATCATGCAGGGCAAGGCGCCCGTGAAATACGATGAGATCGTGGCGCTCGCGCGCGCCACCGACGATCCGCAGATCCTGATGGTCGGCAAGAACAGCCCGTTCAAGACCGCCCAGGAGATGATCGCCGCCGGCAAGACCAAACCACTCAAGGTCGGCGCGACCCAGCTCGGCGGCGTCGACCACCTCGCCACCTTCGGCTTTGCTAAGAAGGCCGGGATGCAGCAGCCGACGGTCGTGCCGTTCCGCGGCGGCGGCGACATCGTGATCAATGCCGTCAGCGGCAATGTCGACGTCGGCATCCTCAACTACGCCGAGGCGGAGTCGCAGATCAAGTCGGGCGATGTGCGCGCCTTGCTGACCTTGGCGCCCAAGCGGCTGGGCCCGCTGCCCAATGTGCCCTCGTCCAAGGACCTCGGGATCGATGCCAACTACTCGACCGTGCGCGGCTTCATCACCTTGAAGGGCGTGCCGGACGATCGCCTCCAGGCCCTGGAAAAAGGGCTCATCGAGGCGATGAAGGGCCAGATGTATGCGACCTACATCGAGACCTCCGGCCAGTCGCCCGACAGCGTGGTCGGGCGCGCGCCCTGGCAGTCGCAGCTCGACGCCTTCTACGGCGAGGGCCAGGCGGCATTGAAGGAGCTCGGCCTCCTGAAATAGCCAGGCCTCTCGAACCAGGCCTCTCGAACCCGCAGGGCAATCCCGTGTCGCACGCAACCGGCCGGCCCGATCAGGGGCCGGCCGCCGCCGGCGCGGCCGACCGTTGGGTGGCGGTCGTGACGATTGCGTTTTGCATTGCGGTTTTTGCTTGGACCTATCGGTTCGACGAGGTCCCGGCGGCGCTCATGCAGGGGCTCGGCGCCGAGCTGTTTCCGCGGCTGGTTCTGGCAACCATGGCGCTGCTGGCGGTGTTCATCGCATGCGGCGTCGGCATTTCCGCGCTGGCGCCACCGCCGCCGATCCCGTCCATGGTCTGGGTGACCGGCGGGGCCATGCTCGTCTTCATGGCGGCAATCGAACTCATCGGCCTTTGGCCGGCTTGCGTCTTGTTCCTGGTCGCCCTTGGACGCGTCTGGGGCGAGCGCGGCCTGCTCCGCCTCACGGTCAGCGCGCTTGCTCTCACGGGCGCACTCTACCTCCTGTTTGCGCGGGTCCTGGGCGTGACCTTTCCGATGGGCGCCATTTGGGGCGCCATCTCCAGCCTCTGGCAATAGGACGCCGCCGGGATGGACGCATTCTTGTCCGGCATGGCCATCCTCGTCGACCCGTACATGCTGTTCCTGGTCGTCGCCGGAACCGTGCTCGGCATCGTCGTGGGCGCGCTGCCCGGCATCAGCGGCAGCACGACAACGGCGCTGCTCCTGCCGCTCACCGTGACCATGACCCCGGTCGCGGCCATCGCCTTCCTCGGCGCAATCTATTGCGCGGCCAATTTCGGCGGCTCGATCACGGCCATTCTGATCAATACGCCGGGCGATCCCTCGGCCTCGGCCACCGCTTTCGATGGATATCCGCTCGCCGCGCGCGGCGAAGCCGGCCGCGCGCTCGGCATTTCGGCGGTCGCGAGCGCGATCGGCGGGATTTTCAGCGTCTTCGTGCTGATCGTGGCCGCACCCCTGCTGGCCCGCATGGCCTATCAGTTCGGTCCGCCCGAGTATTTCGCGCTCGCCGTTTTCGGCTTGTCCATGGTCGCCGCGATCGGCGGTGATTCTCCCGTGAAGAATCTTCTCGCCGCGACGTTCGGCGTGCTGCTCGCCACGATCGGGCTCGACCTGACCACGGGCGTCGAGCGCTTTACCTTCGGCATCTATGCCTTGTCCGACGGGATCGAATTCATCCCCGTCCTGATCGGCTTGTTCGCGATCGCGGAGATGCTGGAGCAGGCGGCCCAGCGCAGCACGGTCCAGGACTACGTCCGCCTCAAGACGGTCCAGCTGCCGAGCCTGGCCGATTTCCGCAAATGCGCGAAGGCGATCATGCTGTCGAGCGGCATCGGCACCTTCATCGGCGCATTGCCCGCGCTGGGCGCCACGACGGCGGCACTCATCTGCTACAACGAGACCAAGCGCTGGTCCAAGCACAAGGAGGAATTCGGCCGGGGCGCCATCGAGGGCGTGGCCGGCCCCGAGGCCGCCAACAACGCGGCCGTCGGCGGGGCCATGGTGCCGACGCTGGCGCTCGGCATTCCCGGCAGCACGACGACCGCCATCATCCTCGCAGGCCTGATCGTCCAGGGCGTGCGGCCCGGACCGCATTTGTTCACCGAGCAGCCGACCCTGCTCTACGTCGTATTCAGCTCGATGTTCGCCGCCAATCTGCTCTACCTCGTCATGGGGCTGGGTGCGGCCAAGCTGTTCGCGCGCATTGCGCTGGTGCCCGCGGCGTTCCTGTGGCCTTCCGTGTTCGTGCTGTCGGTCGTCGGCGCCTACGCGCCCAACCAGTCCATGGCGGACGTCTGGACCATGCTGGTCTTCGGCGTGCTCGGCTTCGCGCTGCGCCGCTTCGGCTTCTCGCCGGCGCCGCTGATCATGGGCCTCGTGCTGGGCAAGCTGGTCGAGGAGACGCTCAAGCAGTCGCTGCTCATCTTCGACCACAACTGGCTCATGTTCCTGTCGCGGCCGGTCGTCGTCGTGCTGTTCCTGATCACCGCCGCCGGGCTGTCAATGCCGCTGATGGCACGGGTCTGGCGGCGGCTGCGGAGCTGAGCCTGCGGCTCAATACATGCGCGCCTTGTCGAGCACGTTGCGCATGGCGTCGCGCCGGCCATCCAGATAGCACCGCAGATTGTGGCAGAAGATGTCCGTGATGCGTTCGTTCTCACGGCCGACGGTGCTGGCCGAGTGCGGACAGATCAGCACGTTCGGCATGTCCCAGAGCGGGCTCGCGACCGGCAGCGGCTCGACGGCGGCGACGTCGAGGCCGGCAAACCCGATCTTGCCGCTGCGCAGCGCCTCGACCAGCGCCGCCTCGTCGACGGTGCGGCCGCGCCCGATGTTGATGAAGACGACACCGTCCTTCATTGCCCCGAACGCGGCGGCGTCGATCATGTTTTCGGTCTCCGCCGTGTGCGGCGCGGCCAAAACGACCGCGTCGGCCTCGCCGAGCAGCTCATGCAGGCGCGCCGGCGGATAGACCGCATCCGCACCCAGTTTCGCCGCCCGGTCTGCGCCGGCGGTGCGCACGCCGGCGATCACGCGCATGCCGAAGGCACGTCCGATCGCCAGAACCTGCGCGCAAGTGCGCCCGGCGCCGATCACACCCAAGGTCTTGCCGGCCAGCTCGTCGCCGCAATAGCGCTCCCAACGACGGCCTCGCTGTTCGTCCTTGAGGCGCCCCAGCTCCTTGACGTGGACGAGCAGCGCGAGAAAGACGAATTCGGCCAGCGGGCCGGCGTGCACGCCGCTGGCCGTCGTGACGAGCAGATCGGAGTCCTGAAAACCCAGTTGCTTGACCAGCAGGCCGACGCCGGCGCTCGTCGTCTGCACCCATTTGACTTGGGGCGCGAGCGCCATGCCGCCGGCGCCGTCCGGCCCGTTCGGCGCGAAGTCCCATAGCACCTCGGCCCGGCCGAGATGGGCGCGCCAGCGCGCCTCCTGCTCGGCCGTGCGCCGGAAGCCGTCGACGCCCTTGTGGTCGGCGACGTAGCGTTGCGGCGGCCACAGATCGGGCTCGGCAATGACCTCGACGCGATTCGGCGCGACCGACCGGATGCGCGCCACCTGCTCCGGCTCGAGCGGCGTTGCGATGAAGACGACCAAAGGTTCCATGCTCATGTCAGGCCCGTACTCCCGCGCGAAATCGGCCCTCGGGACCGATCATGGTGTCCTCGTCAGCGCCAGCCGAAGCGATCGGCGGCGGCGCTCATGCGTTCGGAATGGCGCGCTTGGAGGGCGCGCAATGCGGTCATCTCCGGTGCCGCGCCGCCGCCCAGCCGTTCGACGTAGTCCGCCCCGTCCGGCTTGTGGCGCCAGGAGTTGCCGACGAACCAGGCGCGCGCCATGCCGGCTTCGGCAAGCCGCGGACGGCCGTGCGGGAAGCCGGCGACGGCACGGCGCAGCGCGCGGACGAAAGCGGCGTCGGTCAGCTCGCTGTAGGGCCTGCCCGCCTCATCGCGGACATTGAGAAGGATCATGTCGTCGCCGAATGCCGTGTAGCCGCCGCCCAGCCCCTTGTGCACGGCGCCGGCATGAACGAAAAAGTGGTGCGCGCGGCCCGGATCGAGCGCGCCCGGCGCGAAGCGCACGATCGCGAAACCGGTGCCGCCGCCTCGGTCGCGCAGGTCGGAGACCAGGACGCTCGACTGCCGGAAGACAAAGCCGAGCCCCGCCGCCAGCCGGTCGGCGCGCGTCCGGTCGAGCGCCACCTTGGATTGGAGCGAGGCATTGGTGCGGCCGAGATAGCCACCCGGCGTCATCTGGGTTTCGATCCGAGCGGGATCGATGCCGAGCGCGGCGACGACGGCGGGCACGATGTCGGCGAGCGCCGATCCGGTCACCGCCGCCCGGTCCGCATAGGACGCCTCGGCGAGCCTGGCAAAGCCGAGCTGCGCCGAGGTCACCTCATAGGACAAAAGCAACCTTGGGTCGGCCGCGCCGGCGACCGCAGGCTGCACGATCAGGGCAAGACAAAGCGCGACAAGCCTGCCGACCACGAACATGGCCGCTCCCCAATCCGCGGAGGCTCGGCCATGACGGCATGACCGCAACGACATCACGACGCGTTCAGAAGCTGGCGCGGGTCGCCGGTGTGGGGCTGAACCAGGCCGCGCAGGCGGAACCACGCGCGATAGAGGACCGTCTCCGGCTCCGCGGTCAGCAGCAGCTCGCGCCGCGACTTCTCGATCATGCCCGGCTCATGCGGAAACATGGCCTCGACATCGCGCAGTATGCGCCGAAGCTCGAAGCGCGCCAGAGCGCCGGGCAAGCGGGCGAGTTCGGGCGGCGCGAGGTCGGCGCGAAGCCCTAGTTCCACCAGCAGCGACAATGTGGCGGCCAGTGGCCGGCCGAGGCGCGCGCGCCGCGCGCGCCGGGCCACGTCGCCCCAATCGAAGCCGCGCCGCAGAAGGCGTGCAGCATCGAGCAGGCTCTTGATCGTGTCGCGGCTGAAGCGTTCCTTGGTCGCATTGCTGACCGCGATCAGGAAGCCGTGCTCGGGCGCCGGGATGCGCAAGGCCAGGCCGCTGACCTGGATGGCGCGGGCGGCCGCAAACACCGCGTCGGTTTCGAGGCCGCGATGAAGCGGATAGCAGTCCGGCTCGACATGGATGTCGATGTTCGCGATGCCATCCGCCGACACGATCGGCAGGAAGCTCGCTTCGGAAATGAAGCCCCATCTCGACAGCTCGATATCAGTCGCAACGCGAAAACCGCGCTCGAGGAAGAGTCGGGCCGCCGTCGCGGCCTGTGCGCGCCGAACCAGAATATCGAGGTCGCCGGTCACGCGAAGGTCAGGATCCTGATAGAGCGTGTGCGCCGTGGCAAAGCCCTTCATGGCCACGACCTCGACGCCGGCGGCAGCCAGCTGCTCCAGGCACTCGAGCTGACGGTGTCGTGTCAACCGGTTGAGCAAAAGGCTCTGTCGCGCGCGAATGGCGTTGGCGGACGCGGCGGCGTCGTTCCCGCCGGCGTCCAGCAAGTCATGAGCAAGAGCCGAACCGATCAGCTCGTCGAGCCGTGCGCGCGCTTCGGCCGGGAGCGGCGGCGCCGCGGCATTCGGCGGTTCGCCCAGCAGCCGGCGCCACGCTTCGCTGAAAGCGTCGACGGCGCCGATCGTCATTCAGGTCACGCGGACGACGAAGCCCAGGCGCAGCAGTTCGCCCAGGCAGGATTCGATATCGATCCGGATGCGGGCGCGCTCGACGTCGGGAAACGCCTGGCAGAACGTCTCGTACACGTCGTCGATACGCTGCGGCGCCTCGAGCAGGCGCCAGACAGCGGAGGCCATCGCGTCGAGGTGGTAGATCTGGTTGCCGTCGGCATCGACGAGAAAGGTCTCCGATTCGACCGCTGTGGCCGAGACGGCGGCACTACGCGTCAGAACATCGGACCCGTTCACGACACAGCGGTGAAATCGTGGGTCAAGATAGCGGTCGCAGCCGAACAGCTGTTCGGCGCAGTCAGGCGCAACACGGGAACGGTGGACGCCAGGAGCGCCAGGGCCGCCAACAGAGCCTGCGTGGTGAGGTGTGGACCCATGGTCAACCCGATCAGCCGGCGGACCGTCTCGGCGGCGCCGACGGCTTCAAAGGCCATCACGGCGTCGGGGCGCCGGTCAAGCAAGACCAGGGCCGAAATCGGCAGGCGCTCGCCGAACGGCGCGGCCTCACCGGGCGCCGCGTCGAGGTAGACCACGTCCTCGACCGTTTGCCCGACCTGGTGCGCACGGGCGTAGGCAACGGCCGCTGGCGCGAAGTCCTGCGGCAGGGGCAGGCGCACTTTGCGCGCGAGGCCCAGAGCCATGGCGGTCGCGCGACGTCCAGGCGCGACCGGCGGTACCGAAAGAATGATGCGATCGTCGCCGAATATGCGACGACCGGCGGCCGCCAGATGCAGGGCCAAGCTGCTCTTTCCGGCATGGGTATCGCCGGCGAAGGCAACAAGGCCACAGCCGACGTCGACCGCGCCGGCATGGACCACGAACTGATGAGGCCCGGTCGACGCGGCCAGCAGGAACAATGCCGAAGTCGTCTGGTAACCGGCGTCCATGAGATCGATGGCAGGAAGCGCGTCGCAACCGGCGATCTTGGTGTGCACGACGTAGCCGCCGGCCGCATGGCTGATGACGATGTCCGCTTCGCCACTCGTTTCGCCGATGCTGAACGGCCAGCCCGGCAGGAGGCGAGCAAGTTCGCGGGCCAGCGCCGGAATATCGTCGCCGTCCACGGTGAAGCGTACGCGTCCGGTAGAGGCCGCCTTACGGTGCGCCGTTACGCGTGAGATGGTGTGCCCATTGATTTGCGAATCAATGAGGGCACATGACGACGGTAACGGTTGATACGGGCGTTGAGCGGCGCCG
>VGDO01000178.1 GCA_016869645.1 Alphaproteobacteria bacterium | reverse complement strand
AAGTTCAGATTAATCATTGGCTATTTGGCGGGATTGCCCCGGTTCGGCGACCGCCGCCCCCGGCGTGGGCAACTTGACGGGCAGCGCGGCCGGGGCCGATAGTGAGCCGCGCCATGCCAGCGAACCGGCGGTCGCCCTGGATTTGGTGTGCACTGACCGGCCGTTCCGGGCCGCCGAGGCCCCTCAACCGCTCTGCCGCCAGCTTGCCGGCCGACCCGCAATCGTTGCGCAAATGACCATCGAACCGCGCCTTTTTCGTAACGCTCTGGGCTGTTTTGCCACAGGGGTCACGGTGGTGACCGCACGCTCGCCCGCCGGCGAGCCGGTCGGGGTGACGGTCAACTCGTTCAACTCGGTGTCGCTCGATCCGCCGTTGATCCTGTTTTCAATCGACCGCGCGGCCAGTTCCTACCCGGTCTTCCGCGACGCCGTTCACTATGTCGTGAACGTGCTGTGCGACAGCCAGCGCGAGCTGTCGCAGCGCTTTGCGCGGTCGGTGGGCCAGCGATGGGACGACGTGCCGCACGCCACGTGGGACAGCGGCGTGCCCGTGCTGATCGATTGCCTGGCCAATCTCGAATGCGCGCGCGAGGCCGTCTATGAGGGGGGCGACCACGTCATCCTGCTCGGCCGCGTACTGACGCTCGCCCACCGCGAGGACGGGCGGCCCTTGCTCTATTACCGCGGCGCCTATCGCGGCCTTGGGGACTGAGGCGCCTCGGGCGACGCCCGACCCGCCCGCCAGGCGGCGCGCGACAGGCGGTAGAGCACGTGGCGGCGGAGCGGATGCCCCTCGGACAGCACTGGATGATCGAAGTCCTGTCCTGTGGCATAGGTCATGCCCAGGCGATCCATGACTCGGCGCGATCGCGCATTCGCCTTGACGGCGTAGGCGACGATCTCTTCGAGGCCGAGCCGAACGAAGCCATAGGCGAGCGCGGCCTCGGCCGCCTCCGTGGCATAGCCGCGTCCCCAATGGTCGTGCGCGAGGCGCCAGGCAATCTCGACGCACGGCGTGAAGTGCGCCTCGAACCTCGGCTCGGTCAGCCCGACGAAGCCGATGAAGTTGGCGCCGCCGCGGATTTCGACCGCCCAGACGCCGAAGCCGCGTTGCGCGATGCTGTCGCGGATGCGCGTCGCCACCGCGTCGCTGGCGGCACGGTCGAGCGTCGACGGAAAATGTTCCATGACGCGTGGATCGGCGTTGAGGCGAGCGAACGGCGCGAGATCGGATTCTCGCCATTGACGCAGCACGAGACGCGCCGTGCACAGCGCTTGCTGGCCTGCCCCCTCGTCCATGACTGCGCTCAGATCGTCTCGCCGCCGATATTTGTCGAGCCGAGCACGCGCGCGCGGAAGCCGGCAGCGGCGAGGCGCTGCGTGATGTCGCGCACATGGTCGGCGTTGCGCGTCTCGATCACCGCGTCGAGCTCGGCGAGCTTGACCGGTACGTCCTGGAACAGCCGGTGGTGATAGATCTCGATGATGTTGCCGCCGCACTCGCCGATTAGCCCGGCGACGCGCGCCAGCGTGCCCGGCGAATCGCTGATCTCGACGCGCAGGCGCACCAGCCTGCCGTCGCGCACCAGGCCGCGCATGGCGACCGAGGCGAGCAGGCGGACATCGATGTTGCCGCCGCACAGCACGAAGCCGACCCGCCGGCCGCGGAACCGGTCCGGACGGTCGAGGATCGCGGCGAACCCGGCGGCGCCGGCACCCTCGGCCACCAGTTTCTGCTCCTCGAGCAGGATCTGCACGGCGCGCTCGATCGCGCTCTCGCCGACCAGAATGATGTCGTCGACCAGGCGCTCGACGATCTGCCGGTTGAGCCGGCCCGGCGACTTGACCGCGATGCCTTCGGCGATGGTCTGGCCGCCGGAGGAGGCGGGCAGACCGTTGATCGCCTGGTACATCGAGGGATAGAGCTCGGCTTCGACGCCGACGATCTCGATGCCCGGCTTGAGCGCCTTGGCCGCGATGGCGATGCCCGAGATCAGGCCGCCGCCGCCGATCGGCACGACGATCGTGTCGAGAGCGGGTGCGTCGGCCAGCATTTCCAGCGCGACGGTGCCCTGGCCGGCGATGACGTGCGGATCGTCGTAGGGATGGACGAAGGTGAGCTGATCGCTCTCGGCCAGCAGTTGCGCGTGGTCGAAGGCTTCGGTCAGGTTGGTGCCGTGAAGCACGACGCGCGCGCCGAGCGCGCGCGTGCGCTCGACCTTGGTGAAGGGCGTTTCGCGCGGCATGACGATCGTCGCGGGCACGCCGAGACGTCCGGCATGGTAGGCGACACCCTGCGCATGATTGCCGGCCGACATGGCGATCACGCCCGATCGCGCCTGGGCCGGCGAGAGCTGCTTCATGCGTACGAGCGCGCCGCGCGGCTTGAACGAGCCGGTGACCTGCAGGTTCTCCAGCTTCGCCCAGATGGTGGCGCCCGCGCGCTGGCTGAGCGCCGGCGCCTCGACCGTGGGCGTGCGGATGAGCTGGCCCGCGATCAGCGCCTCGGCCGCGCGGATCATGTCGAGAGTGACGGGCAGGGGAGAGGCGGTCATGGTGGCGGCGATCATATCATGGACGCCAATGGGACGGACGCAGCCTCAGGAGGTTGCCGGGCCCGCGCGGCTCGGCCGGGATCTGGACATAATGGCCGTCGCGCCAGCGCTCGACGAGGTCGCGATAGTGCGGCGACAGCAGGTGGCCCGACTGGCCCGTCGCCTGGATGAACAGCGAGCGATCGAGATCGGACAGATCGTAGACCGCGCGGAAGCCCGCGCCGTGGACGTGGCGGTAGGGATCGACGGTGCCACCGGGCATATCGCCGCGGTTGACCGTCTCCGCACCGCCGTCGGTCGCGATCTCGATGTCGGTGAGGCTGCCCAGGATGGGAATGTGTCCGAAAAACTCGTGACGGAAGATGGCGCGATGGGCGTCGCCCCAGCGCCAGTCGGTCATCGTCTTGCCATGGGAGCTCGTCAGCTCGGCCAGCGCGCGCGAGAGCGCCGCCGCGACGACGTCGTCGCAGCTTTCGATCTGCTTCGTCGCGATGTCGTCGCACCAGACGCGGTCGTGCGTCAGCATGCGTTGAACGACCAACGTTCGCGCGCCGCGCAGCTGGACGAAATGCGGCCCCAGCTCGTCGGCGTAGAGGCCGCGCGAAAGCGCGTTGAGCCAGGCCATGTAGATCAGCGGCTCGGGGCGTCCGCGCGCCATGGCGAAGTCCCACCTGGCGAGCAGCTCGACCGCCGCCTTCTCCCGTTCGCCGCGCGGCGGTACCGCCAGCAGGTTCGGCAACAGGTCGCGCGCATCGACGGCAATGTGATCCAGCTGAAGCGCCGCGGCGTCGGCGATGGCATGACGCGGCTTCGCCTCGATCGCCTCGGCAATGCGCCGCGCGCGATAGGGCGGGAACCAGAATGTCGAAAGAAGATGCGGATAGTTTGGTTCGACGATGCGGTTGTTGGCATTGACGATGCGACCGCTGGGCGGGTCGAGGTGGCGCGGCAGGGCGTCGAACGGCACGAAGCCGACCCAGTCGCGTTCGCCGCTCGCGCCCCGTGCGGGATAGCGGCCATCGCCCGCCCTGCGGATCGGCACGCGTCCGGGTGCGAGGAAGCCGACATGTCCGGCGCGATCAGCATAGCCGATGTTTTGTTGCGGGGCGTGAAAGTCGCGGAGCGCCGCGACGAACTCCTCCCAGTTGCGCGCGCGGTTGAGGTGATAGACGGCTTCTGCGGTTCGATCGTCGGGCAGCAGGGAAGTGGCGGCCAGCGCCACGACGTCGCTCGCTCCTGCCATGCCTTCGGTTCGCCTGACGATGTCGGAAATGACCGGACCATGGCGCGTCTCGCGCACCACCAGGGCAATGTCGGCACCGCCGCGCTGGCGGATGATCTCGGTGCGCACCGCGAAAGCTTCGGTGCCCGCGGGCGTCAGGTAGCGCGTGTCGTCGTCCGCGGCCAGGCGCTCGACGAACAGGTCCTGGGTGTCGCTGTGCGTGGTCGTGAAGCCCCATGCGATATGCCCGTTGTGGCCGAGCAGGTGGACGGGCGTGCCGGGCACGGTCGCACCGGACAGCGTGAGCTCTGGCGTCTCGATCCGGGCCAGGTACCAGAGATTGGGATTGCTGAATCCGAGATGCGGATCGTTGGCGAGCACCGGTTTGCCCGTGCTCGTGTGCGAGCCGGCGAGCACCCAGATATTGGAGGCGACGACGGGACGCAGTGACGCCGGCAGCCGGTCGAGCAGAGCGTCGGCCAGCGAGGCCGGCACTTCGGCCGCCGCGCCCGCGTCCGCGACCGGCACCTGCGTGGCCGCATCTTCGACCGGCCACAGCACCTCGATCTGTTCGGCCGTCAGTCTCGTGGAGAGGCGCGTGCGCAGCAGCTCGTCTGTCCAGTTGTTCGAGAGCTGGTACGCCATCAGCCGGCCCCAGACCAGCGAGTGCGCGGGCAGCCACGGCTCGGCTGTGGCGCCGAGCGCGGCAAATTCGGGCGGCAACGCATTCGCCTGCCGGATGAAGGCGTTGACTCCGCCCGCATAGGCTTCGAGCGCCTGACGCAAGGGCGGGCTGAGCTGAGCCACCGTGCCTTCGGCGAGACGCATGAAGCCGAGGGTGCGCAGGAAGCGGTCGGCGTCGACCGTGGCCTGGCCGAAGAGCTCGGACAAGCGGCCGGCACCGGTGCGCCGGATCAGCTCCATCTGCCACAACCGGTCCTGGGCATGGACGAAGCCGAGCGCGCGGTATGCGTCGCGCTCTGAACCGGCACGAATGACGGGAATCCCCTGACCGTCCCGATGAATCTCCACCGGCGCGTCGAGACCGGCGAGCGCGATCTCGCCGGACAATTGCGGCAGCGACAGCCGAAGCCACGCGTAGAGGGCGGACGCGGCGACGGCCAGGACGAGGATGAGGCCAATCGACGCACGGCGGACCCAGACCATGACGCTCCACGTTACCGAGCGCGTGAAACCGCGCGACTATGCCTGACAACGCCGGACGACGAAAATTGCTTTCAGATACATGGGAATAGCATCAGGGTCTGGGTCGTTGTCAGCGGCGCCCTCTTGACGCAGGAGCGACGTTATTCCTTTGACATCAATTGGTTGCACTACCGCACTCTTGACAGGGCACGAACCTCCGGGGATAAACGGTGCCGCGGTGGGCGCTGTGGCGTCCGGCGCGGCGGGAAAAGAGAAGGCGGGGCCGCTTCGATCCGATCGGCTCCGACTGCGACATTGGGGGGAAGTCGGGCGACGCCGGGTCCGATGATGCACTTGATTCATTTCATGGGTGCTGGGGTACGGCTGCGCGCCTGGGGCGCGGCGCTCTACCGGCAGACGACGTGGCACGCGATGGCGCTCGCTCTCTTCGGCGGGTTCGCCCTGCTGCTGGTCGCGACCTATGACGGCTACGGCGTGACGTGGGACGAGGACGTCCACAATTACTACGGCCAGCTCATCCTCTCCTATTACGCGACGCTGTTTCAGGACAAATCCGCGCTGAGCTGGTGGAACCTCTACCTCTATGGCGGGGCGTTCGATTTCATTGCGGCGCTGGTCAACAAGTTCTCGCCCTTGGGCGTCTACCAGACCCGCCACCTGATCAACGGCATGGTCGGCCTCGCCGGCATCGTCGGATGCTGGAAGCTGGCGCGCGCGCTTGCCGGTCCGCGCGCGGCGTTCCTCGCCGCCCTGCTGCTCGCCATGACGCCCGCCTATTACGGTCACTCCTTCAACAACCCGAAGGACATTCCATTCGCCGTCGCGAGCATCTGGGCGCTCTACTACATCGTCCGCATGGTTCCGCTGCTGCCGCGGCCGCCGCTTCGCCTGGCGGTGAAGTTCGGTATCGCCGCGGGCTTTGCATTGGGCGTGCGCGTTGGCGGACTGCTGCTGTTCTGCTACCTCGGGCTGGTCGCCAGCGTGCTGATCGCGTGGGAACTGTTCGACACGCGCGATCTCAAGCTCGCCATCCGCCAGTGCTGGACCTTCGCCTGGCGTGTGCTCGCGCCTGCCGTCGTCGTCGCCTATCCGCTGATGCTGCTGTTCTGGCCGTGGGCCCAGGACGCGCCGGTCAGCAATCCGCTGGCGGCATTGGCCGAATTCTCGCATCACGCTTTCCCGTGGAAGACCCTGTTCGCCGGCGAGTACTACGATCAGGCGGACCTGCCGCGCGCCTATCTGCCCGTGCATGTCGTCCTCAAGATGCCGGAGCTGGTCGTGGTGCTGACCGTGGCGGCGCTCACGCTCGGCGTCGGCCTCATGGCCCGGCGCGCGCGCACCGAGGGCCGGCACGCGCTGCTCGCCTATCTGGTCGTCTGGTTTGCGCTGGTCTTCCCGATCTCCTACGCGGTCGCCATCAAGGCTGTCCTGTTCGACGGCATGCGCCACTTCCTCTTCGTGGTTCCGCCGATCGCGTGCCTCGCCGCCATCATGCTCGATCGCGCCCTCGATTTGCCGAAGCCGCTCCTGGCGCAGCGCGCGCTGGTGGCGCTGCTGGTTGCCTATGGCGCGTTCCACGCCTCGATCCTCGTGCGCCTGCACCCGAACCAATACGTCTACTACAACGAGTTCATCGGCGGCACCGACGGCGCGGTCGGTCTGTTCAAGATCGACTACTGGGCCAATTCCTATGCCGAGACGGTGGAGAAGCTCGAGGCTTACCTGCGCGATCAGTACGGTGAGGACTTCGACACGATGACCTTCAAGGTCAAGGTGTGCGGTCCGCCCCTGCCGGCCGCCTACTATTTCCCGCCGAACTTCCGCATGACCGACCGCGAGCGCGAGGCTGAATTCTTCATCAGCTTCACCAACGAGGAATGCCACAAGTCGCTGGCCGGCACCGAGGTGGCGCGCGTCGAACGCATGGACACGTTGCTGTCCGTTGCGATCGACCGGCGTGACATCGTGCGCACCCTGACCACCGCGCAGCGCTTCTGACGTCGCGCGGGCTTGGCCGCGCCACGAGTGCGGCCGGGCTGCGGTCCTGGACAACATGGATCAGGCCGAATACATCAAGATGTACGAGGCGGAGGACCGGATGTGGTGGTACCACGGGGTCCACGCCAACGTCGCCGCGTTGCTGGCGGGCGCCGGCGCCGGCGGCGCCGTTCTCGACGCCGGTTGCGGCACTGGCGGACTACTTGCGAAGCTGCAGCGGCTGTTGCCGCGTCTGGGGCCGTCCATGGGCTTGGACTACGACCCGATCGCCGCCGCCTTCGCGCGTCGCAAAAGCGGCGCGCCGATTTGCGTAGCGACCGTCAACCGGCTGCCGTTTCGCGACGGCGCGTTCGGCGTCGTGCTCAGTGTCGACGTGCTGGCGCATGATGGCGTCGACGAGGCGCAGGCTCTGCGCGAGGCGCACCGCTGCCTCGTCCCGGGCGGAGCGCTGCTCGTCAACCTGCCGGCCTATCAGTGGTTGCGCGGCGCCCACGACGAGCGGGTGCACCAGCATCGCCGCTACACGCGGCCGCGCGTGATCGCGCTGCTGCGCGCAGCCGGCTTCGAGCGGGTCCGCGCGACCTACTGGAACACTGTGCTGTTCCCGCTCATGGTGCTGCGGCGCAAAGTGTTTCCGCCACGCGACGCGGCCAGCGATGTGATGATCTATCCGCGGCCCGTCGAGAGACTATTCCGCGCTTTCGTGGCGCTCGAGAACTGGTGGCTGCGCCTCGGCTTCGCGCTCCCGTTCGGCGGTTCGGTGATGGCCGTCGCCGTCAAATCCGCCCAGGGGACGGCGGCCACACAAGGAGTGTCGCATCATGGCTGAGCTGCGCCCGACGCTGAGTATCGTGGTCCCGGTCTACCGCGGCGCCGAATCCGTCGGGCAGCTCGTCGAGGCGCTGAGCGGGCTCGAGGTCGACGGCGGCCTCGAGATCGTGCTGGTCAATGACGGCAGCCCGGACAACAGCCTCGATGTGTGCAAGGACCTGGTGGCGACGGCGAAGGTGCCGATCACGCTCGTCAACCTGTCGCGCAATTTCGGCGAGCACAACGCGGTCATGGCCGGGCTGCGCCACGCGCGCGGCCGGTGGATCATCACCATGGACGACGATCTGCAGAACCCGCCGAGCGAGGTGATCAAGCTGCTCGATCACGCGCGCAACAACGGCTACGACGCGGTCTACACCTACTACGACTCCAAGGAGCATGCGGCGTGGCGCAACTGGGGCAGCCAGTTCACCAACTGGGTCGCCGACATCCTGCTCGACAAGCCCAAGAACCTCTACCTCTCGAGCTTCCGGTGCGTCAGTGCCTTCGTCGCGGAGCAGGCGGTGCGCTACGAGGGGCCGTTTCCCTACGTCGACGGCCTGATCATGCAGGTGACGCAGAATGTCGGCCGCATCAAGGTCGAGCACCTGCCGCGCGCGCTCGGCCGCAGCAACTACACGCTGCGCCGCCTGATCCGCCTGTGGCTCAATATGTTCCTCAATTTCTCGGTCATGCCGCTCAGAATCAGCACGCTGACCGGCCTCCTGCTCAGCTTCTGCGGCTTCGTCGGCACCATCGCGGTTGCGGCCGAGGCGCTGATCACTCACACGCCGCCCGGCTGGGGCTCGCTGATGGTCACTGTGCTGCTGGTCTCCGGCGTGCAGCTGGTCATCGTCGGGCTGGTCGGCGAATATCTCGGCAGGCTCTATCTCACGGTCAACCGCAAGCCGCAGACCATCGTGCGCGAGGTCTTCCGCAGCGAGGACGCGATCAGGAGCGCGCCGCCGGCTGCGCGGCGGGCGACCTGACGATGCTGCACTACGGCGCGCTGGCCGGCGCAATCCTGATCGGCGTCGCCGGTCAGATGCTGCTCAAGGCGGGGGCGGATGGCGCCGCCGGCGTCGTCGATCAGTTCCTGCGTCCGCTGACCATCCTCGGCCTCGGCGCCTATGGTCTCGCCGCATTGCTCTATGTCTTCGCGCTCGGCCGGATTCCCGTGTCGATCGCTTTTCCCAGCGTCTCGCTCAGCTACGTCGTGGTCGCGCTGCTCGGGCATTTCATCTGGCACGAGCCAATGACCTGGCAGCACGTGCTGGCGCTCGCCATGATCTGTGGCGGCGTCACGCTCCTGGTTCGCGCGTGATCGCCGACTATATCGTCGTCGGCGCCGGCTCGTCGGGCGCCGTGATCGCCGCCCGGCTGACCGAGGATCACCGCACCGACGTGGCGCTGATCGAGGCGGGCGGCCGCGATCGCAATCCGTGGCTGCATATTCCGCTCGGCTACGGCCGGACCATGACAGATGCCAGCGTCAACTGGATGTACGAGACCGAGCCCGACCCGAATTGCGCCAGGCGTCGCATCTTCTGGCCGCGTGGCAAGGTGCTGGGCGGCACCAGCAGCATCAACGGCCTCGTCTATATCCGCGGCCAGGCGGAGGACTACGACCACTGGCGCCAGCTCGGCAACGCCGGCTGGGCGTGGGACGACGTGCTGCCCGTCTTCAAGCGCTCCGAGGGCAATGTGCGCGGCGGCGACGACTACCATGGCGGCGACGGTCCATTGGGCGTGTCGGACGTCAGGCCCCATCCGATCTGCGAGGCCTTCATCGCCGGGGCCGAGGAGATCGGCATTCCACGCAACGACGACTTCAACGGCGCAAGCCAGGAAGGCGTCGGCTATTTCCAGCTCACCACGCGGCGCGGCCTGCGCTCGAGCACGTCCGCCTGCTATCTCCGGCCGGCGCTGCGCCGGCCCAATCTGTGGGTCGTCACCGATGCGCTCGCGACCCGCGTGATCATCGAGGACGGGCGCGCGGTCGGCATCGCCTACCGGCAGGACGGCGAGGAGCGCGAGCTGCGCTGCCGCCGCGAGGTGATCTTGAGCGGCGGCGCCATCAATTCGCCACAGCTTCTCCTGCTCTCGGGCGTCGGTCCGGCCGCGCATCTTGCCGCCATGGGAATCGCCGTGCGCCGCGACTTGCCGGGTGTCGGAAGGAATCTCCAGGACCACTACCAGGCGCGCACGCTGTTCCGCTGCACCCGGCCCGTCACGCTCAACGACATCATGGCGAGCCGGCCGCGTCAGGCGGTGATGGCATTGCAATGGGCGCTGTTCCGCAAGGGCATGCTGACGATCGGCGCGGGCTATGCCGGCATGTTCGTGCGCACGCGGCCGGAGCTGGCGACACCGGACATCCAGTACCACGTCATTCCGTTCAGCGCGGAGCGGCCGGGCGCGGGGCTGCATCCGTTCTCCGGCTTCACGGTCAGCGCCTGCCAGTTGCGGCCCGAGAGCCGCGGCACGATCGAGCTCAAGAGCGCGGATCCGTCATCGCCGCCGGCGATACGGCCCAACTACCTGGCGACCGAGGGCGACGTGACCATGCTGGTCGAGGGCCTCAAGCTGTCGCGCCGCATCGCCGCGAGCGAGGCGCTGAGCCCGTGGATCGCGGCCGAGCACATGCCCGGACCCGACGTGCGGTCGGACGCGGAGATTGCCGACTACGTACGACGCGCGGGCACCACGATCTTCCACCCCTCGGGCACGTGCAAGATGGGCAATGACGACATGGCGGTGGTCGACGAGCGGTTGCGCGTGCGCGGGCTCGGCGGACTGCGCGTGGCCGATGCCTCGATCATGCCGACCGTCGTCTCCGGCAACACCAACGCCGCCTGCATCATGATCGGCGAGAAAGCTGCCGACATGATCCGCGCGGACGCCGATCTGTCTTGACGAGCCGGGTCGAGGCTGCGCGGGCCGAAACGGCGCTTGTGCCACAAGGCCAAGCCAGCACTCTTCGAGATCCGCACCCTAGATGAACGCAAAATCTGCCGCCGTCAGAGTCGATCGAGCGACGCCAAGCAGAGTAACCTGGTGGCTGTCTCCCAGATCGATCACGGCGTGTCCGGCGCCATCGCTGCTAGTTCGTGTTGCGATCAATGTAGCCGCATCGCCGATGCCGCTGTTGTTGAGGTTGCGGGCGAGGCGGATGATGTCGACGCCGTGGCTGAAGTCGGCGATCGTATCGTGGCCGTTGGAGGTGGAGAGCTCGAAAACGTCCGCGCCGCCACCGCCGGAAAGCAGATCGTCATTCACGCCGCCGTTGATCGTATCTGCACCGTCGCCGCCTTGCACGGTATCGGTTCCTTGGCCGCCGTGAAGCAGGTCATTGCCGATGCCGCCGACAAGGGAGTCGGCGCCGATGTTGCCGAAGACGATGTCATTGTCGCTCCCGCCGAAGACGGTATCGTTGTCGGCTCCGCCATAGAGCGTGTCGCGGTCGAGGTTGCCATAGAGCACGTCGTCGCCGCGGTTCCCATAGATCAGCCCGCATTTCCCAGATGGCCGCACCAATTCGTGACGAAAGCGGCCAATTATGATATAAGATTCAATACGTTGCAGGTGATCGGAGTGACCGGGCATGGAGCTGGTGACGGGTGAACTGGAAACGGGC
>VGDO01000177.1 GCA_016869645.1 Alphaproteobacteria bacterium | reverse complement strand
TTGCTCCTGAATCTCAACTTCCTGGATCGGCTCTGAGAATCCGCCCTTGCCCAACGGGCTTTCACCGTGACCGCTTCCTTCTTTTGGCTCGTCATGGCGGCTGTGGCGCTGGTGATCTTGAGCTTCGGCTATGTGGCCGAGCTTGATTTCCTCATGGCCGTCGGATTCGCCTTCGGCGCGGTGGCCGGCGGGACGACGCTGTGGCTCGTCATCTCTCAGCAGAACAATCACTGGTCATGCTGCGACATCCTCGCTGGTTCCACGACCGCCTGGTACTACATGGGCGCGGCGTCGAGCATATGGTTCGCTGACCACGAGCAATTGAAGTTCTGGAACATCACGCGAGACTTTGACCTGACCTTCATCTACGCGGCTGCCGTCTATCTCGCCATCTTTGCCATTGCCCTGCACATCTGCGGAACCTGGGAGCGTCGGTTTTGGCGACCGGTCTTCGTGCGGCTGACCGAGCCCCGGCCGATACCCGGCTACCTCTTCTATCTCCTCGTCGCTCTGGCGATCGCCCAAGTCGGGCTTTTGGCCTCCGGCAGGTGGAGCTTTGGAGGGTTCGACACGAGCGCCTCGGTGCGCGAGCTCGACATCTTCACGGCATCCATTGTGGCAATCGCCTGGCCGGTGGCCGCCGTGTGCGCCTACATCCTCGGTCGCGGACGAAACCTCTCATCGCCGCTCCTCTACACATTCTCGATGGGCCTGCTGCCTTTCGAATTCCTCTGGTCCCTCGCATATGGCCGACGCGTCGTGATCTACCAAGTGCTCACCGTCGTCGCCTGTTATTTGTGGGCCAAGCGCAGCAAGGCCGCCGTGCGCATGGTCATCATCCTCGGCTTGATCGGCGTGCCGGTGATCAGCTACGCCTCGCAACTCTTCCTGGCCATCCGAATGGCGCAGTGGACCGGCGGAATGACGGGCGCGCGGCTGAACATGATGGAGCACCTTTCGCGCGGCAGCGCGGTCATGGGCCAGCGCACCGAGGCGCTCAAGCGCATGCAGGCCGAGAATCTGTCGACCCGCACTTTCATGATCGGCTACTTCGCGAGCCTGATCGCCAACACGAAACCGTCGAGTCCCATGGTCGGCGCGGATCTTGCGATCAATACGCTGGAGGCGGTGCCTCGCGTCCTGTTCCCGCTCAAGACTGAGATCATCGAGAAAGCCGGCAAGCACGAGTCGCTCTATCACCCGCACTTCAATCTGCAGGTGCGCGACGAGGCGAACTCCTATGCCACCTCGTCCTGGGTCGATTTCTGGATCTTCGGCCCGTTGATATACCCGGCTGTTCTCGCGCTGCTCGGCGCGGCGCTGGCGAAGCTGACCTCGACCGTTCCGGAGCAATGGATGGTCGTCTACTACCTGTCCTACGTGCTGTTCAGCTTCATGTTCGTTGAAGAAACCGTCACTGTATATCTGCTGACGTTGCGAACCCTGCTGGCGGTATCGATCATCGCCTTCGCGGTCGGCATTGTCCTCGGCCGTCGACAGGCCGTCAGCGTTCCCGGCAGTCGCTTGTGACACCGCGTACGGCGTTCGATCGACCGGGCTGAATGACGCAAATCCTCTACGTCGGCAGCCTGGACCGGAACGGGCATTGCTATCAGCGCATGCAGGCGTTCCGACGGCTCGGCTGGGACGTGGAACCATTCGATACCGATCCGTATGTGCTGGCCGGCGGCCGTATCGCGCGCGCCATCAGGATCCGTCTGCTGATCGGTCCAGAGGTCGAACGCATGAACGTCGATCTGCTCGCGGCGGCGCGCGCCCGCCGATACGACCATGTATGGCTTGATAAGGTGCTCTTCTTGCGCGCGTCGACGGTGCGTGACATCGCCGCGACCGGCGCGCGCACGATCCACTTCAATCCCGATAATCCGTTTGGCTCGCGCGGCGATCCTGGTTGGCGTCTTTTCATGGCAGCAATACCCAGCTACGACGTCCATGTCCTGCCGCGTGCCAGCAACATCGCGGAATACACGCGCGCCGGTGCGCGGCGCTGTCTCCTGATGCCTTACGGCTACGATCCTGAGACGCATTTCCCGCCGCCTGCAGGGTGGCGCGATTCCGATCGTACGATCGACGTCGGATTCGTCGGGACGCCGTTCGACCGACGCAAAGAATTCTTCCTGGAGCTGTGGCGCCGGCATGGCATCGCGGTCAACCTACGCGGCAGTCATTGGGAACGAGTCCTGTCGACTGACGAATATCGCGGCCTGAATGCCGCGGGACCGGTTTACGGCGCCGACTATCGCGAGACGATCTGGCGTACCCGCATATCGATCGGGCTGGTGTCGCACGGCAACCGGGACGAATACACGACACGCAGCTTCGACATCCCCGCCTGCGCAGGATTTCTACTGGCTGAGCGCACCGCGGGACATCGGTCGGCCTATCGGGAAGGTGAGGAGGTCGCGCTGTTCGCCGATCCGGCGGAGTGCGCCCGGCAGATCCGCCACTACCTGCCTCTCGTCGAGGAGCGTGCCCGCATTGCAACCGCCGGGCGCGCGCGCGCCGTGCAATCCGGCTATAGCAATGACGGCCGCCTCGCTAAGCTCATCGCAGAGCTGGAAAATCCGGACGCCGCCGCGCCGTCATGACCGAGCGCGTCTTGATATACCGCCTGGGCAGCCTCGGCGACACCATCGTCGCCTTGCCGGCGTTTCATCTGATCCGGCGTGTCTTCCCCGAGGCCGAGCGACGCCTCCTGACCGCGGCCATTCCCGACTCGCGGGCGGTTCCGGTTGCCGACATGCTGGCGGGAACGGGCCTGGTGCACAGCACGCTGCTCTACCCGCTTGGGCTGAGGAATCCCGTCGCGCTGTGGCGCCTGTTGCGCTCGATCCGCGCGTGGCGTCCGGACGTGCTCGTGTACCTCGCCGAGCCGCGCGGGTCCGGGGCGGTATGGCGGGACATTCTGTTCTTCTGGCTGTGCGGCGTCGCTCGGATCGTCGGCGCGCCGACCACCGACGATTTGAGAACGCATCGACTCGATGTGTCGCGCGACCTGTGGGAATCCGAGGCGTCCCGGTTGGGGCGCTGCATGGCGCCCTTGGGCGACGTCGCGCTGGACGATGCGGCGAGCTGGGACCTGCACTTCAATGACGATGAGCGGCGCCAGGTCGACAAGGCGTTCGCCGGCGCCGGCGCGCGCGACTTCATTGCCTTCAGCATCGGCGCCAAGATCGAGATCAAGGACTGGGGCGACGACAACTGGCGGCTTGTGCTGGCGCATATGGCGCGGCGATGGCCAGACTATGGCCTGATCCTGGTCGGAGCCGCCAGCGAGGCGGCGCGCGCCGGCGCGCTGGCCGCGCCGTGGCCCGGCCCGGTCATCAATCTTTGCGGGCGCATGTCGCCGCGGGCGAGCGCCGTCGCGATCGGCCGCACGCGCATGTTCGTCGGCCACGACACCGGGCCGATGCATATGGCGGCGGCTGTCGGCGTGCCGGCAGTGGCGGTGTTCGCTGGTCATGCCAAGCCGGGGGTCTGGTTCCCGCATGGTGCGCGGCATCGGCCGATCTACCATCGCACCCCTTGCTTCAATTGTGGTCTCGACGTGTGCATCCAATTCCGCAAGCAGTGCATCATGTCGATCGGCCCTGACGAGGTGATCGCGGCCTGCGAGGACGTCATGGCGGCTGCCGCCCTCGGCCGATGAGCGCGCCGGCAATGACCTCAAGCGCCCCGGCTGGTTCGCCGAGGGTGCGCGTGGCGGTAGCGACGGGGGGTCGATTTCACAGCTTCGATCTGGCGCGCGAGCTGGACCGGCTCGGCGCACTCGCCTGCATTCATACCGGCTATCCGCGCTTCAAGCTGCGCGATACCGGCATCGATCCCCGTCGTGTCCGCACGTTTCCCTGGCTGACCACGCCTTACATGGCGCTCGTCCGCTGGCCTCAACTGCCACGCTGGGTCGAGCGCGAGCTCGCCTGGCTGGCGACATGCGCGCTCGACCGACGGTTCGCGCGGCTGATAGCCTCGGGCTCGGTCGCTTGCAATGTCGTGAGCGCGCTATCTGGCGGCGGTCTGGCCATCGGCCGGGCTGCCAAGGCGCGCGGTATCGCCTATGTGTGCGACCGCGGTTCGTCCCATATTGAGGTCCAGGATCGCCTGTTGCGCGAGGAGTACGGCAGCCTCGGCATGCACTGGCCTGGCGTCGATCCGCGCGTCATCGACCGCGAGCGCGCCGAATACGACCTGGCCGACGCGATCACCCTGCCATCCGGCTTCGCGGTCGACAGCTTCCTCGGCCAGGGTGTGGCCAGGACCAAGCTGCACC
Organism: Alphaproteobacteria bacterium; assembly: GCA_016869645.1. Lineage (GTDB taxonomy): Bacteria > Pseudomonadota > Alphaproteobacteria > SHVW01 > SHVW01 > SHVW01. The sequence continues at coordinate 7,151 of VGDO01000177.1, read as the reverse complement.
TTGTTCCCTATGGCGCCAACCTCGAGCGCTTCCATCGAATCTGTGCGCGCGACCAGGAGTTTCGCGTGCTGTTCGTCGGCTCGCTATCGGTGCGCAAGGGCATCCATCATCTGCTGCAGGGCTTCGCGCGGGCACGGCTGTCCAATGCAAGGCTCGTGCTGGTCGGCGGCATCTCGGTCGAGGGAAACGAGCTGCTTCGCCGCTTCCCGGTCGAGCGGCTCGAGTTGACCGGCCATTTGGGGTGGGACGGAGTGGCGCGCGAAATGTCGCGCGCCAGCGTGCTCGTGCTGCCGTCGATCGAGGACGGTTTCGGACTCGTGTTGTGCCAGGCTCTTGCTTGCGAGTGCCCGATCATCGCCACGACGAACACAGGAGGTCCGGACCTCGTGCAAGGCGAGGATGTCGGCTACGTCGTGCCGATTCGCAATGCCGATGCCATTGCCGACCGTCTGACGCGGCTGCATGACTCGCCCGATTTGCTGGCGGCGAAATCTGCGGCGGCACTCCATCGGGTGCGTGGCATGGGCGGTTGGGAGGCGTATGGACGGCGATCGCTGGACCTCTTCCAGCGCCTGGCGGCAGGGAGAGGCACCCAATGACGCCGTCGCCGTTGCTCGCGATCTTCGAGCCCTTTCCCGTCTACTACCACGCCGACGTCTATCGCGAGCTCCACCGGCGTTGCACGGAGGAAGGCCTGCCCGACGCGGTCAGGGTCGTCTACGCCACGGATTTCAATCTGCGCGGCTACCGCGACCCGGGCTTTGGCAGTACCGTGGCCTGGGGCGAGCAGGTGGTCGCCGGCTATCCCAACGAGATTCTCGGCAGCACGCGCGGCGCCGACCCACTGGCGAGCCGATGGTCGATCACGCCCAGGGGCGTGCTCGCCACTCTGCGCCGGCTGCGGCCGAAAGCCGTCATGCTCACGCAATTCGGTGTTGCCTTCGATCTTGGCGTGCTGCTGCTGGCGCCATTCCTCGGCGCCGAGGTCTGGCTGCGCACCGAGAATCAGGACGAGGCTTTCGCGCGCGGACGACTCAAATCGGTCGCGCGCGATCTCGTCTATCGCGCGCTCTATGCACCGATCGATCGCGCTTTTTTCATCGGCGAGCTGAATCGCCGGCATTTCCTGCGGCTCGGCTTTCGGCCGGAACAGTTGTCGTTTTCGCCTTATTGTGTGCAAGACCCGTTTGCCGAGGTCGACTGGGTACGTGACGGCGAGCGCCTTCGGCAGGACGCTCGACGTGAGCTCGGCATCGGCCAATCGTCGTGGGTTCTGCTGTTCGTCGGCAAGGTCTTCGACAAGAAGAATCCGCTGATCGTTCCGGCCGCCGCGGCAAGTCTGCCGGTCGAGCTGCGCCGGCGGCTGCATGTCATCTATGCCGGGGCGGGGGAACTGGCAGAAGCGGTGCGCGCCGCTTTCGCCCGCGACTGCCCGGATGTGCGGCTGTCGATGCCAGGGTTCGTGACCCGTGGGACCCTGCCGCGGTATTATCTCGCCGCGGACGGCCTGATTCTGCCGTCGCGCCAGGCGGGGGAGACCTGGGGGCTGGTCGTCAACGAAGCCATGCAGGCGGGGTTGTGTATCATTGCGAGCCGGCATGTCGGCGCGGCCGCCGAGTTTGGTGGGCTGCCCGATTTCCACGTCGTCGACGGCGCGGCGCCCGAGCTTGCCCGGACTCTGATCGGCGCGATGGCGCGGAAGACCGATGCCGACGCGCAGCGTCGGGCCATTGGTCGATACTCGGTCGCTGCGGCGGCCGCGGGCATCATGCCGGAAATTCGTCGGTTGGCTGCCAGGCGTGATCGGGCATGAGCGGGCGGCTGACTGTCGTCATCTTGACCCTGAACGAGGCGCGCCATCTGCCGCGCTGTCTCGACCATGTCCCGGAGGGCTACCCGATCGTCGTCGTCGACTCAGGCAGTACCGACGGCACGCTCGACATTGCGCGCGCACGCGGCGCGCGCGTGTTCGTCAATCCGTGGCCGGGTTTCGCGGCGCAGCGGAACTTCGCGCTCGAGGCCTGCGGCATCGATACGGAGTGGACGCTTTTCATCGACGCGGACGAGCTTTTCCCGAGCGCATTCTACGAGTGGTTCGAACGGTGGGCGGCGGCGCCCGAGAGCGCCGGCTGCGATGCCGGCATGGTTGCCTCAATCCTCGTCTTCAAAGGCGTCCGGCTGCGCCATGCGCCGGGCTACCCGATCTATCATCCCCGGCTGGCGCGCACGGCGAAGGCGCGCTTCTTCGTCAATCACACCCGGTTCGGCGAAAGCGTCGCCGAGGGAACGCCTGTCATCCATATCGACATTCCCTATGACCATCATTTCTACGACGGCGACCTTGTGTCCTGGATGCACAAGCATGTGCACTGGGCATCGCTCGAGGCCAATCCGGTATGGAATGCCGGCGCGGCGATCACGGTCCGCAGCCGCGTCAGTGTGGCGCTTGGCCGGACATGGCTACGCATACCGCTGCGCTTTATCTATCACTACTTTCTGAAGCAGGGATTCCGCGATGGCCGCGCGGGATTCGAATACGCCCTCATCTATACCTGGTTCGAAGCGACGAAATACGTCGTCGATCGCGCCGGCGACCTGCGAGCCTACCCGCCGCGGCAATGAACGAGGCGATCGAACTCGGCGTGATCACGACGCACATACCACCGGCCAAGGGCTATGGCGGGGTGGCGGTCTCGGGCGGCAATCTGGTGCGCGCCTGGGTTGCCGCGGGGCGCCGAATCGCGCTGTGCAGCTCAGATGAATCGCTCGGCGGCCGCTTGACGAGGGACGAGGTTGCCGCGGCGTGCGGCGCGACACATGTCCACCTCTATCGTGCGCAAGTCTTTCCGCGCTGGGGATTCGGTGCGGGCGCGCCGCGCGCAGTCTGGAAAACGATTGCCGCCGCGCCGGCCGTCTACGTCAACGGTATCGCCACGTGGCCGGCGACGTTGGGCGCGTTGTTGTGCGCCTGGCTCGGTCGTCCCTTTACGGTGGCGGTGCGCGGCGGATTGATGGCCGAGCACGTCGATCACATCCGCCGCACCAAGCCGCACAAATGGCTGTTCTATCGCTGGCTGACCATGCCGAGCCTGCGGCGGGCGCGCGCAATCCATTGCACCAGCGAGTTGGAACGCGATGGCGTGGCGGCATTCCTCGGCGACGGGCGGCGTCCGCCGCTTGCCGTGATTGCCAACGGTGTCGAGCTGGCATTGTCGCCCGCGCCGCCGCGGGCGTCCGGTCCGCTCACCATCTGCTATGCCGGGCGCATTTCACGAGAGAAAGGCATCAATCGGCTCTTGCGGATCTGGCGCGGCTGGCGGCGCGATGACGAGCGCATGATCGTCGCCGGCAGCGGCGAGGGGAGATATTTCGGCGAGTTCCAAATCCTCGCCCGGTCCGATCCGACCATCGATTTCCGCGGCTATGTCGAGCCCGCGGAACTGCGGGGCCTGATGGCCAGCAGCGACTTCGTCACCTTGCCCTCGGGCATCGAGGTCAATGATGTGAGGGAAAATTTCGGCAATGCGGTGGCCGAGGGATTGGCGCTCGGCCGGCCCGCGCTGGTGACGCGCGGCCTCGCCTGGGACGCGCTGGAGCCGGCCGGTGCGGGCATTCTATTCGCGCCGACCGACGACGACATCCTGCGCGCGCTGAACCGGGCGCGCGCCGTCGACCGGGCCGCCTGCGCGGCGGCCGCCCGCCGCTACGCCGAGCGGCATCTGTCGATCGCCGTCACCGCCGAGGCCTTGTGGCGTGTCTGCCATGGGCTCAAGGGCATGGATCGCCCATGATTGCCGCGCAAATCCGCGGCGCCTTGCACAAGGCAGCCAAGCTGGGGCGCTTGCTGATCGAACCGGCTTATCGGCGCGGCCTGTGGCACGGCGTCGCCGCAGCCATGGAGCATGACGCGATTCTGGCGCGCCTCGAGGCGGCAACGGTGCTCGACGTCGGCGCCAATTGCGGCCAATTCACGCTGGCTGCCCGCCGTCGGTTTCCAGCAGCGCGCATCCTGTCGTTCGAGCCGCTGGCCGATGCGCGGTCGGTGTTCTCGCGACTCTTCGCCGCCGACAGTCGAATCGAGCTGTTCGCCATGGCGCTTGGCGCTACCGATGGCGAGGCCACCTTGCACCGTTCACGGCGTCATGATTCCTCCTCGCTTCTGCCGATCGGACCACTGCAGACCACGACGTTTCCGGGTACCGAGGAGATCGGCAGAGAAAGCGTGAAGGTTGCGCGATTGGAGAGGTTGTTCGACGGGTTGGCGCCGACACGGCCGATTCTCTGCAAGATCGATGTCCAGGGCGGCGAGCTCGAGGTGCTCAAGGGATTTGGCAGCGCAATGGCCTCGATCGACGCGATCATGATCGAACTGTCGTTCGTCGCTTTCTACACCGGCCAGCCGCTGTTCGCCGCGCTCGACGCGCATCTGCGCGGCGCCGGTTTCATTCTCGATTGCATCTACGGCGCAAGTGTCGACCGCGACGGTGTGGTGCTGCAGTGCAATGCGCTCTATCGCGCCCGCATGGCGCCGGAATCCGCCGCATGAGCAGGCCAGGGGCAAAACGCGACCGGCTGGCGGCCCCGATCGTCTGGCCGCCGCTTCATGGCTTCGATCCGGCGCGGCCGGAGCATTCTTTTGCCACCGCGATGCCACTCGTGCACCGCAAGCGCCTAGGCCAGTTCTTCACGCCGGCGTCGATCGCCGAACTGCTGGCCGAATGGGTCTGCGCCGGCCGGCCACGCAGCGTGCTCGACCCCGCGGTCGGGCCCGGAATTCTCGCGCGCGCCGTGCTGGCGCGCGCGCCCGGCACGGGCATCGTCGCCGTCGATGTCGATGGCGCTGCGCTGGAGGCAGCGCAGCGCGCGCTGCCGATCGGTGCAAATGCCGAATTCGTGCACCATGATTTCCTGACCTGGGAGGATGAACGGCGCTTCGACGGGGTGATCCTGAACCCGCCTTACATCCGCCACCACGACATCGGTTACGGGCTCGAAGTCGTCGGTCGTATTGGCCGCGCCGCCGGCATCCGTCTGTCCGGATTCACCAATGCCTACGGCCTATTCATGATCAAGGCATGCAGCCATCTGGCCCCGGGCGGACGCGTTGCCATGATCGTGCCGGGCGAATGGGCGAATGCGAATTTCGGCGCGCCGATCAAGCATTACCTGCTTGCCAATCATCTGCTCAAGACGCTGGTCTATTTCTCGCACGCCGAGCAAATTTTTCCGGGTGTGCTGACGACCGCCTGCCTGCTCCTGCTCGAGAACGACGCCCGGCCCGATTCGATTCGCGCGATCCATGTCGATCACGCGATCGAACCGGAGGCCTTGAGGCACCTGGCTTTCGCGCCGGAGGACGGCGTCTCCGGCATCCGCTGCGGGATTCCGGGCGGCGCGGTCATCCGCCGATTCGATGGCGAGCAGCTGCGGCGGCAGCCCAAGTGGGACTATGTCCTGGGACGGGTGCGCCCGCCGGCGGCGCCGGCCGGGTTCGTGCCGCTCGGCGTGCTGGCCACCACGATGCGCGGCATTGCGACCGGCGCCAACGCTTTCTTCCACGTCGGTCTGGCCGCTGCGCGCCGCCATGGCCTGTCGGACGACCACCTCCAGCCCTGCGTCGGCCGCGGCAGCGGCGTGCGTCCTCCGGTCTTCTCGAGGGCCGACCTGCGGGCCCTCGAGGCCTCGGCCAGGCCGAGCCGGCTTGTCGCGTTGACCGAGCCATTGTCGTCCGCGGAGCGCGCCTATCTCGCCGACGGCGAAGCGCGCGGCTTGCCGCGCCGCTATCTGCTCGGACGCCGCGCGCCTTGGTTCCGTGCCGAAGTGCGCGCGCCTGCGCCGATCTGGGCCGGCGTGTTCGGTCGGGCCGGCTTGCGCTTCGTGCTCAACCAATCCGGCGCTCAAACGCTCAACACCTTCCACGTTATCTATCCGCGCGACGGCCGGTCTGAATTTGCCGCGGCACTGGCCGCGGCGCTCAACAGCCGGATCGTCGCCGAGGCGGCGCGCGCGCTGAGCCGGGTCTATGGCGGCGGGTTGCTCAAATTCGAGCCGCGCGACCTGCTTGGCATTCCGGTGCCCGACCTGCGCGCGCTCGACGCGGAATGGCTCGGCCGCCTCGGCGGGCATCTGGACGATCTCGACCGCGTCGTGCGCTCCGGCGCTGACGAGACGACCGCTCGCGCGGCTCTCGACGCCGCCGTGCTGGCGGCCGGCGACGCGGCGGTCAAGTCTGCAGATAGCGCTGCGTATCGCCTTCCAGCACGAGGGCGGTGAGCCGGCCGGTGGCATAAGCGCCGGTGTCGATGCCGATCCGATTGGACCGCACGTCCGGCTCCTCGACGATCGTATGACCATGGACCACGAGCTTGCCGTGGTCGGCATCCGATTGGAGGAACTCGTCGCGAATCCAGAGCAGATCGTTCGGCTCCTGGCGATCGAGCGGACGGCCGGGCGCGATGCCGGCATGGACGAACAGGTAGTCGCCCTCGACGTGGCTGAGCGCCAGATTACGGTAGAAGTCGAGATGATGGGGCGGCAGCTTGCGCTTGAATTCGAGGCGCGCGCGCTCCAATGCCGCCAGATCGGTGGCGCGCTCCGGCGGGCGCACGCCGTAGCTGTAAAGCGTGGTGTTGCCGCCATTGCGCAGCCACCCGGGCCCGATGCGCGCATCCTCGAGGAACTGCAGCAGGAATTCCTCGTGGTTGCCCTTGAGATGGACGAGTTCGAACCCGTTCAGCGCCCGCGCCATCAGGCGTTCGGTCACTTGCCGGGCCTCCATGCCGCGGTCGACGTAGTCGCCGAGATAGACAACCACGCGTCGGTCCGGTCCTCCCTGGTCGACGTCGCGCTGGATCATCTCCTCGATATGCTCAAGCAGGTCCAGCCGGCCGTGAATGTCGCCGATGGCGTAGACCCGCGTGGCATGCGGTACGACCGGCAGCCGTCGTCGCGATTTCGACTTGAACAGACCGAACACGACTTCAGGATACTCCGCGCAAATCCACGTTCTTTTTGCTGAAAGTTAATACCAACTCGCGCTGATCAGAACCCATGAGCCCAATCGCGCATTCCGAGGGACATGATGCGCCAGGGCTGAGCGACGAGCTTATTCCAGGCGTCGCAGCAGTGATTGACGATGTCCTCTGCCGATG
>VGDO01000176.1 GCA_016869645.1 Alphaproteobacteria bacterium | reverse complement strand
GCTCCTGCGCTGGATCGAGGAGCTTTTGCGTGCCCTGTTCTCGGCGATCCTTCGAGCCGCTCTTTGGGTGCCAAAACCCGTCTGAAATCTCAAGTCACGGGTTCTTCACGGACGACCTGGCCGCGGCCGCCGGCTGACGCGCGAAGCGTCCCGCCGCGCATCGCGCGGCGGGTTCGCCCTGGTAAATTCAGAATGGTTCAGGAGGACCGGTGGGTCCTCCCGCTTCAGGCTTGAATATCGACCAGTTGGCCGCGTCCGCTCTCAGAGGGCGGGGGCGGTGGCGCGGAATTGTCCTGCTGCGCACCGGCTTCCTGCTCGGCTTGCGGCTGTTGTGGCCGCGCACTTGATGTTGAGGCCCCTTCGGCGGCTTGTGCACCGCCGGGCGCGGTTGGCGCCGGAGAAGGGGCAGAACCAATGGAATCGACCATGGCCTTCTCCATGTCATTGACTTGGTGAGCAACGGTAGCGCGAAACCTGACACGTAACTATCAACAATTCGTTAGCGCAGTGGCCCCCGGGACACCTGCGACTACCCCGCCCAGGGACAGAACTGCTAGGTTTCTCCGTGAGTTAACCGACCAGCTTGCGATCTCTGAACGCCGACCTATCCGATCGAGCCGGTGCGCCCATGAGCAAAACCATCACCCATATCCCCCTCAAGGCTGCCAGCTTCGGCACGAGCCGCGAGGTGACCGCCATCCGCTACGGCGCTGCGGGCGCCCGTCCCAAGGCCTATCTCCAAGCCAGCCTTCATGCCGACGAGATTCCCGGCCAGCTCGCGCTGCATCACCTGATGCGCCAGCTGGATGCCGCCCCTGAGGCGGTGAGGGGCGAGATCGTGATCGTGCCGGTCGCCAATCCGATCGGTCAGGCGCAGCGCGTCCGCGGCGAGATGATCGGCCGCTTCGACATGGATGGCGGCGCCAATTTCAACCGCGACTTTCCCGATCTGACCGAGGCGGCGGCGGAGATCCTCGCAGGCAAGCTCGGGGCGGACGAATCGGCCAACCTGGCCCTGGCACGCAGCGCGCTTGGTGCCGCGATCGAAGCGATCCAGCCGCGCACCCAGGCGGATCATTTGCGACAGATCCTGATGCGGCTGTCGCATGACGCCGACATGGCGCTCGACCTGCACTGTGACGAGATCGCGCTCATGCATCTCTACACCACGCCCGACCTGTGGCCCGCGGCGCGCGCGCTCGCGGCCGATCTCGGCGCCGCTGCCGTCATGCTGGCGCGCGAGTCGGGCGGCAACCCGTTCGACGAGGCGCTGACCACGCCGTGGTGGAAGCTGCGCGCGCGCTTTGCCGCGACGCCGCTTCCGGCGGCGCCCTGCCTGGCCGGCACGGTCGAGCTGCGCGGCAAGGCCGACGTCGACGATGCGAGCGCCGCAGAGAGCGCCGCAGGCCTCTACCGCACGCTCCAGCGCATGGGCGCTATCGCCGGCGAGGCCGGCGCCACACCCGCGCTTGCGAACGAGGCCGTGCCGCTCGAGGCGCTCGACCTGCTGCGTGCACCCATACCCGGCGTCATCGCGCGCCAGGTCGCGATCGGCAGTCGTGTGGCTCGGGGCGACGTGGTCTCAGACATCGTCAACTCGATTTCCCAGGAGCGGGTGCCCGTGCGGGCGCGCTGCGACGGGCTGGTGCTGTCGCATTGCCTGCTGCCCTTCGCCTCGGCAGGCGACGTGATCGCCAAGGTCGTCGGCCGCGAGGCCCTGCCCGACCGCAAAGGCAAGCTCTTGACCGACAAATGACGCCCGGCAAATCGCGCCCAAGGCAAGTGATGCCCACGCAAGTGATGCCCACGCAAGTGATGCCCAGGCAAGTGATAGCGGGCCGGCACAGGCCGGCGCGTCGCGCACGTGGGATCAGATCACGCGATCAGATCGCCGACGAACTTGGGCAGCGCGAACGCGCCGACGTGCAGGTCTGGCGTGTAGTAGCGCGTCTCGAGCCGTGCCGTCTGGAAGCGCTTGCGGATCGCCTCGACCGGCTGACGGCGCGCCTCGGCATTGTCGGTGCCCCAGCCGAACGCCATGAAGCCGCCGTAATAGGTCGGCACGGCCGCCACATAGCAGGCGACGTCCTTGAACAGCGGCTTGAGCCGCCCGCGCGTCATGCGCAGCTCCTCGGCCTGGAAGAAAGGCACGCCGTTCTGCGTGACCAGCAGGCCGCCGGGGTTCAGGCAGCGACGGCAGTCGGTATAGAACTGCGTCGTGAACAGCACTTCGCCCGGGCCCATCGGGTCGGTCGAGTCGACGATGATGATGTCGAATTTGTCGCTGGTCTCGGCGGCATATTTCAAACCATCGGCGATGATGAGGTCGGTGCGCTTGTCCTCGAACGCCCTGCCGCAGATCGAGGGCAGGTACTTGATCGACAGGTCGACCACCGCGCGGTCGATTTCGACCATTGTGCACTTCTCGACCGGGTGCTTGAGCACCTCCTCGAGCATGCCGCCGTCGCCACCGCCGATGATGAGCACGCGCTTGACCCCGCCATGGGCGAGGATCGGCACGTGGGTCAGCATCTCGTGATAGATGAACTCGTCACGCTCGGTGGTCTGGATGATGCCATCGAGTGCCAGGATCCGGCCCATGACCGGATTTTCGAAGATCACCAGATCCTGGTGCTCTGTCTTTTCCCGGTAGAGTATCTGGCCGACGACGAAGCGCTGCCCGACTTCTCGGTACAGCGTCTCCTCGAACCAGTTCATCCGACCATGCCCCGCTTCTGCTCGTTGAGCAGCACCTGAGTCGGCTCGAAGGCGCGCTTGAGCACCGGGATCGCCTTGTGTGGCTTGGCGTCGCCGCACATGAAGATGTCGAGGGCGGCATAGCCGCGCTCGGGCCAGGTATGGATCGAGATGTGCGATTCCGCGAGCACCGCCACGCCCGACACGCCGCCGTTCGGCTCGAAATGATGCAGGTGGACGTGCAGCAGCGTCGCCTTCGACGCCTTGACCGCATCGCGCAGCGCATTTTCGATCCAAGCGAGGTCGTCCAGCCGCTTGGCGCCCCAAAGATCGACGATCAGGTGCACGCCCGCGAAGACGACGCCGTCGCGCTCGACGAAATGGTCGTTCTTGTCGGCGACCACCTTCAGATGGCCGCGTCGGCTCTGCTTCGTCGGCGTGGCGACGACTGCTTCGCCGGTCGCCCGGGCGGCACCGGCTTCGACCGGCAGCGCCCCTGCCATCGAGGCAAGAGTGTTCTTCGCCTTCATCTTCCCCCTCCACACACACTCACGTCCTGGAGACGACAAAAGACGCGCGCGCGCTGCGACGTCGCGTCCGAACCTGCCAGGAGCATCGATACGAGCATCGGCCTGCCGCCGATATCGGCGGCAGCGAGCCGGCCAGCGCCGTCAGCATGGTCAGCGCGGATCGCCGCGCACCCAAGCCCGGTCAACTCAACCGACCTCGAAACCGGTATTGCCGGAAGGCTGCACCAGCGACGGTGCGCACATCAGGAAAATCGGCATACCCACCCTCGTCGATCCTCCGCTGCGTGCCGGTGCCTTGGGCCTTGTCGAGCCCGGGCCAACACCCTGGTGGGGGCCCGCGCGACGCATCGCGGTTTTCTCTATAACAAAATTTCTCCCGGACCGTTAGAACTTTTGGCCCCGTCGGGAAAATTTTTTGTCGCGCGCAGGCGCTCGAGGTTGATCCGCTCCAAAGAGCGGATTTCTGGCCCTCGTAGCGAAATCGGACCGGCTGCGGCCGTTCGCCTCAACCGCCGCGACGCCGACGTCGTCCGGCCCGCTCGCCCGATGCTGGCGCCGAGTCGGCGCCGGTATCGGCTGCACGCGACCACGGAGCACCGAGAGTCTGGCTGACCGCGTCGAGGTCGGGACGCCCCGCCGGCTCGAACGACTTCAGGGCCGCGACGATCGCCTCGATATGGGCCGCCGTCGAACCGCAGCAGCCGCCGATGATGCGGGCGCCGGCCGCGCGCGCCAGCTTGGCGTATTCCGCCATCATGTCAGGCGTTCCGGTGTAGTGGATCTTGCCGTCGAGATAGCGCGGGATGCCGCAATTCCCTTTGGCGACCACCATCGGCCGCGCCGGCGGTTGCTCCACCTGCGGCGCGAAAGGCTGCAATCCGGCCTCGGTCAAGCCGAGCACGCTGTGGATCAGCTCCGCGGGCCCGACACCGCAATTGGCGCCAAAGGCGACCGGCACCGGCCTCATCTCACGGCAGAATTGAGCATAGCGCTGCGGCGTGACACCCATCATCGTGCGGCCGTTGGTGTCGAAGCTCATGGTGCACACGATCGGCAGACCGGTTGTGGCGGCGCCCTCATGAGCGGCCGCCACTTCCTCCTCCGAGGACATGGTTTCGATCCACAGCACGTCGGCGCCACCCTCGGCGAGCGCCCGCGCCTGCTCCGTGAACGCGGCGACCGCGTCCGGCCGCGTCAATGCGCCAAGCGGTTCGAACAGTTCGCCGGTCGGGCCCATTGAACCGCCGACGGCGACCGGACGCCCGGCGGCATCGGCCTCGGTCCGCGCGATGCGCGCCGCCGCGCGGTTGAGCTCGGTCACCCGGTGCTCCGCCTTGTGCAGCTTGAGCCGGTGACGGCTGCCGCCGAAGCTGTTGGTCAGGATGATGTCGGCGCCGGCCTCGACGAAGCTGCGGTGGACCACGGCGACCCGATCGGGATGCTCCGTGCACCAGAGCTCGGGTGAGTCGCCGGTCGCGAGGCCGAGGCCGAAGAGATTGGTGCCCGTGGCGCCATCGGCAACCAGATAGGGCTTGGTCTCCAGCAAGTGGAGAAAGCGATTGGACATCGATGCACCGGTCAGTTCTGCGGGTCCATCCCGGACGCATCGACCGCGGTGACCGGCGGACGCGCCGTCCGCCGGCGGTTGAGCCGCCGCTCGGAGGCAAGGCCCGCCGCCTGGCGGCGCGCACGCAGACCCTCGAGCACGGTCATCCGTTCGGCATTGTCGAGCACGGCCCAGACGCGGATCTCGTCGATCGTGCGCCAGCAGCCGCGGCAGAATCCGGTGGCACCATCGAGAATGCACACCGAAACGCAGGGCGAGGGCAGCGGGACTTCGTCGGTCATCGGGCTCCCGGGATCAGTGGGCACCTGCCCACTGGCCGTTGGGCGTATCCCATGCCTGACCCGGGGTCAAGCGACCCGCCCGCAATCCCCAAGACCCCTTAGGCGCGCTTCTGGACCGCCGTGCTGACGGGCTGATCCAGGCGGTTGAGCATCTCCTTGGGCACGATCTGCCAGAACTTGCCCACTTCGCGGGCCCAATCGACCAGCAGGCGCTCAGCGAACCGCGACTGGGTCTCACGCCTGTGCTCGTCGACCAGCGCGCGGACAAGGTTCTCCCAGTGCTTGACCTCGATGCGCTGGTACATCACCTGGTCGGCATTGACGCGGCGGCTGAACAGCCCTTCGGAGTCGTAAACGAAAGCCATGCCGCCGGTCATGCCGGCAGCGAAATTGTCGCCGACCGGTCCGAGCACGACGGCGACGCCGCCGGTCATGTACTCGCAGCCATTCGAGCCGCAGCCCTCGACCACGGCGTAGGCGCCCGAATTGCGCACGCAGAAGCGCTCGCCAGCCTGGCCGGCGGCAAACAGGCGGCCGGCGGTCGCGCCATAGAGCACGGTATTGCCGATGATCGTATTCTCGTTGGTGACGAGCTTCGACGCCGTCATCGGCCGGATCACGATGGTGCCGCCGGACAGCCCCTTGCCGACATAGTCGTTGGCGTCGCCGAACACCTCGAGCTTGACGCCCTGGACCGCGAAGGCGCCCAGCGACTGGCCCGCCGAGCCGCGCAGGCGCACGGCGATGTGGCTCGGCTGCAGCCCGGTCATGCCGTACTTGCGCACGATGCGCGAGCTGAGCTTGGTGCCGATCGCGCGGTGCGTGTTGCGGATGTTGTAGGCGAGCTGCATGCGCTCGCCATCCTCGAGTGCCGGCCGCGCGTCGCGGATCATCTGCGCGTCGAGCGTCTCGGGCACTTCGTTGCGCCCCTCGAGCGTGCAGTAGCGCGCGTTGCCGCCCGCGTCCGCCTGAGCCAGGATCGGATTGAGATCGAGATCGTCGAGGTGGCGGTCGCCGCGATTGACCTGGTCGAGCAGATCGGTGCGGCCGATCACGTCCTTGAGCGAGCGGGCGCCCAGCACGGCCAGGATCTCGCGCACCTCCTCCGCGACGAAGCTGAACAGGTTGACGACCTTCTCGGGCGTACCTTCGAACTTTTCGCGCAGCTTGTCGTCCTGGGTGCAGATGCCGACCGGGCAGGTGTTGCTGTGGCACTGGCGCACCAGAATGCAGCCCATGGCGACCAGCGACGCCGTACCGATCCCGTACTCCTCGGCGCCAAGCATGGCGGCGATCACCACGTCGCGCCCGGTCTTGATGCCGCCGTCGGTGCGCAGCACGACGCGGTGGCGCAGCCGGTTGAGCGTCAGCACCTGGTGGACCTCCGACAGCCCCATCTCCCAGGGGATGCCGGCATACTTGATGCTCGTCTGCGGGCTGGCGCCGGTGCCGCCGGCATGGCCGGAAATCAGGATCACGTCGGCACGCGCCTTGGCGACGCCGGCGGCGATCGTGCCGATGCCGGAACGCGCCACCAGCTTGACGCAGACCTTGGCATCCGGGTTGATCTGCTTCAGGTCGTAGATGAGCTGCGCCAGATCCTCGATCGAATAGATGTCGTGGTGCGGCGGCGGCGAGATCAGCGACACGCCCGGCGTCGCATGGCGCAGGCGCGCGATCAGACTGTTGACCTTGATGCCCGGCAGCTGGCCGCCCTCGCCGGGCTTGGCACCCTGGGCGATCTTGATCTCGATCTCGCGGCAGTTGTTGAGGTACTCGGCGGTGACGCCGAAGCGGCCCGACGCGATCTGCTTGATCGCCGAGCTGGAGTTGTCGCCATTGACTCTGGGCTTGTAGCGCGCCGGATCCTCGCCGCCCTCGCCCGAGTCCGACTTGGCGCCGATGCGATTCATGGCGATCGACAGCGTCTCGTGCGCCTCGGGGCTGAGCGCGCCGAGCGAGATGCCGGGTGTGACCAGCCGCTTGCGGATTTCCGTGATCGATTCGACTTCGTCGATCGAAATTCCGGCGCCGCGCGGGCGGAAGTCGAGCAGATCGCGCAGATTGACCGGCGGCTGCCGGCGCACCGCCTCGCTGTACTTCTTGAAGGTGTGGTAGCTGTCGGTCGCGACCGCCGTCTGCAGCGTGTGGATCAGCGAGCCTTCGAAGGCATGCGTCTCGCCGTTCTGGCGATAACGATAGAAGCCGCCGACATTGAGCGCCTGGAAGTCCTCGGAAAAGGCGCGGCCATGCAGCTTGATCACCTTGCGCTGGATGCCGGTCAAGCCGATGCCGGAGATGCGGCTGGTCATGCCCGGAAAGAATTCCGCGACCAGCGCGCGCGACAGACCGACCGCCTCGAAATTGTAGCCGCCGCGATAGGAGCTGAGCACCGAGATGCCCATCTTGGACATCACCTTGAGCAGGCCGTCGTCGATCGCCTGCTTGTAGCGCGCGATGCATTCCTCGGCCGAGGCGCCGGGAAACAGGCCGCGTCGGACACGGTCGGCGATGGTCTCCTGCGCCAGGTAGGCGTTGATCGTGGTGGCGCCGACGCCGATCAGCACGGCGAAGTAGTGCACGTCGAGGCATTCGCCGGCGCGCACATTGATCGAGCAGAAGGTACGCAGCTGCTGGCGCACGAGGTGGCTGTGCACGCCGCCCGCCGCCAGCACCATGGGCACGGGCGCCCGTTCGGCATTGACCTTCTCGTCCGACAAGTTGACGTGCGTGCACCCGCGCCGGACCCCGTCCTCCGCCTCGCGCTGGATACGGCGAATCGCCTCCATCAGGGCGTGGTCGCCCCCCTTGGGATCGAAGGTGCAGTCGATATCGACCGCGGTCTCGCCCATGTAGGCGCGCATGGCGGCGAACTCGGCATTCGACAGCACCGGCGATTCGAGCAGCAGATGCCGGCACTGGACCTCGTCCTCGTCGAGGATATTGCCGAGATTGCCGAGGCGCGTGCGCAAGGTCATGACGCGCCGCTCGCGCAGGCTGTCGATCGGCGGGTTGGTGACCTGGCTGAAGTTCTGCCGAAAGAAGTGGTGCAGGCCGCGATACTTGTCGGACAGGACGGCGACCGGCGTGTCGTCGCCCATCGAGCCGACCGCCTCCTTGCCGTCCTCGGCCATGGGCTGGAGGATCAGCTCGAGATCCTCCAGCGACCAGCCGAACAGATACTGGCGCCGCCTCAGCTCCTCGCGCTCGAAGGTGGACGGCTCGCGGCGCTCGCCGCGGATCAGACCGTCGAGCTTGACGCTGGTCTGCACCCAGTCGCCGTAATTGCGCTGGGACGACAGCATGTCCTTGAGTTCGCGGTCGTGGTAGAGCCGGCCGTTCCTGAGATCGACGGCGATCATCTGGCCCGGGTCGAGCCGGCCCTTCTCGATGACGGAAGCTTCGTCGACGCGCACCATGCCTGTCTCCGAGCCGGCGATGACGAGGCCGTCGCCGGTCACGGTGTAGCGCATCGGCCTGAGCCCGTTGCGATCCATGCCGGCGATCACCCAATCGCCGGCATAGGCGGCGATCGCGGCCGGCCCGTCCCACGGCTCCATGACCGCATTGCAGTAACGATAGAGATCGCGATGAGCCTGCGGCATGGTGCCGTCATCGCCCCATGCCTCGGGGATCATCATCGACTTGACCATGGGCAGCGACCGCCCGGCCTGGATAATCACCTCGAAGACGTTGTCGGCCGCCGCCGAGTCCGAGCCGCCCGGTTGAATCACCGGCTTGATGTCCTCCATGTGGCTGCCATAGGTCGGCGAGGCCATGCGCGTCTCGTGGCTGACCATCCAGTTGACGTTGCCGCGCAGCGTGTTGATCTCGCCATTGTGGGCCAGCACGCGGAAGGGCTGGGCCAGGCGCCAGGTCGGAAACGTGTTGGTCGAATAGCGCTGGTGATAGACCGCGAAGGTCGAGGCGAAGCGCTCGTCGAGCAGATCGGGATAGAAGGCGGTGAGCTGCTCGGCGAGGAACATGCCCTTGTAGATGACCGAGCGGCAGCTCAGCGAGCAGATGTAGAAGTCATTGATGTGGGCGTCGAGAACCTTCTTCTCGATGCGCCGTCGGATGACGTAGAGATCGAGATCGAACTTGCGCTCATCGCCGCCCTTGCGGTTGGCGATCATGATCTGCTCGATCTCGGGCCGCGAAGCGTTCGCCTTGTCGCCGATCACGTCGATGTTGATCGGCACCTGGCGCCAGCCATAGATCGTGTAGCCGAAATTGAGGATCTCGGTTTCGACGATGCAACGGCAGCGCTCCTGCGCGTCGAAATCGTTGCGCGGCAGAAAGACCTGGCCGATGGCGATCAGCCCGTCGCCCGGCCGGTGGCCCTGGTGCGCGATGTGCTCGCGGAAGAAGGCCTGGGGTATCTGCACATGGATGCCGGCGCCGTCGCCGGTCTTGCCGTCGGCGTCGACCGCGCCGCGGTGCCAGACCGCCTTGAGCGCATTGATCGCCGCTTCGACCACGGCGCGCCGCGGCTTGCCGTCGAGTGCGGCGACAAAGCCGACGCCGCAGGCATCATGCTCCTCGCGTGGATCATAGAGGCCGCTCGTCTCCAGGCGCGCGGCTTCGCGCTGCCAGCGCGCAACGAATTCCGCGCCGCTCTCGCCGGTCGATGCATGTTCGCGGGATCGCCTCATGAGCTGACTCCGTTCAATCCGCGGCCAGCGACTGGGCCGAGGCCTTGGCCTGGAGGTAGGTCCGGATGCTGTCGGCTGCATCGCGTCCGTCGCGCACGGCCCAAACGACCAGCGATGCGCCGCGCACCACGTCGCCCGCGGCGAACACGCCTTCGAGGCTGGTCATCATGGTGCGGTGATTGATCTTCAACGTGCCCCACTGCGTGACCTCGAGCGCGGGCTCACCGAACAGCACGGGCAGATCTTCCGGATCGAAACCAAGCGCCTTGATCGCCATGTCGGCGTCGACGCTGAAGCTCGATCCCTCGATGGCACTCGGCGTCTGGCGGCCCGAGGAGTCGGCCACGCCCAGGTGGATGCGGTGAGCGCGCACGCCGCGAATGCGTCGGTCACCGAGGAAGGCTTCGGGCGCGGACAGCCAGACGAACTCCACGCCTTCCTCCTCGGCGTGCTGCACCTCGCGCTGCGATCCCGGCATGTTGGCGCGATCGCGGCGATAGAGGCAGCGTACCGACTTGGCCCCCTGGCGCACCGCGGTGCGCACGCAATCCATCGCCGTGTCGCCGCCGCCGATCACGACCACATTCTTGCCGCGCGCGTCGAGCGTGCCATCCGCGAATGCCGGGACCGAGTCGCCCAGTCCGACCCGATTGGATGCGACCAGGTAGTCGAGCGCGGCATGGATGCCGTCGAGGCCGACGCCCGGAGCCTTGATGTCGCGGGCCCCGTAGACGCCGGACGCGATCAGCACGGCATCGTGACGCTGGCGCAGCTCGGCCAGCGACACGTCACGCCCAATCTCGACGTTGCAATGGAAGGTGACGCCGGACTCGGCGAGCAGCTTCGTGCGCCGCTCGACGATGTGCTTTTCCAGCTTGAAGTTGGGAATGCCGTAGATCAGCAGGCCGCCGATGCGATCGTGGCGGTCATAGACCTGCACCTGGTAGCCGCGCCGGCGCAACTGCTCGGCCGCAGCCAGCCCGCCCGGCCCGCCGCCGACAATGCCGACCGACTGGTCCAATTCGCGACGCGGCTTGACCGGCCGGATCCAGCCGCGCTCGAAGGCAGTGTCGGTGATGTACTTCTCGACCGCGCCGATCGACACCGACTCGAAACCTTTCTCGATGACGCAATTGCCTTCGCACAGGCGATCCTGCGGACAGATGCGGCCGCAGATCTCCGGGAAATTGTTGGTCGCCGAGGAAACCTCGTAGGCCTCTTCGAGCCGGCCTTCGGCCGTCAGCTTGAGCCAATCGGGAATGTTGTTGCTGAGCGGACAATGGACCTGACAGAACGGAATGCCGCATTGCGAGCAGCGACCGGCCTGCTCGGCGGCCTTTTCGCGCGCGAACTCACCATAGATCTCATCGAAATCGGCCCGCCGTGCCGCCGGTTCACGCTTGTCCGGCATGCCTTTCTCAACGGACACGAACTTCAACATGCGCTCGGCCATTTGCTACCCATTCCGGTCGAGCCCGCCGCGGCGGCGGCGAGGTGTGCCATCCTCTTAGGGCAAAAAGCGATGTAGACCAAGGCAAAAGTAACAAATAGGTCGCATATTTTGACCAAATATCCTGGATCGAACTGCTCATTTTTGGGCATTGACCGCAATGCGGTTCACCCTTCGGAAAAATAGTCCCAAAAATGTACTATCGTGATGGTCCGCACTCTAATCTGAACTTTGCCCCATTTTCGAGCTAAGCAATTGAAAGTGCGGGGATTTTGGCTTTGACGGTAGTCATGTAATTTGTTTGAGGGGCTCGACAGGCTGGTTGTGCCGTGATTCAAGCTGCACATGTA
>VGDO01000175.1 GCA_016869645.1 Alphaproteobacteria bacterium | reverse complement strand
TGTCTACGAGGTTCTGCTGGCCGGCACGCCCGAGCAGAAGCAGCGTTGGCTCGTACCGTCGGCGCGCGGCGCGCGCGTGTTCTCCGTGTGCTTCACCGAGCCGGGTGCCGGCTCCGACGCGGCGGGCATCAAGACGCGCGCCGTGCGCGACGGCACGGGCTGGCGCCTCAGCGGCCAGAAGATCTTCATCAGCGACGGCGCCTATTCGGATTTTTTCGTCGTCTCGGCCGTGACCGATCCCGCGGCCGGCACGCGCGGCATTTCGCTGTTCATCGTCGACAAGGTGATGGAGGGCGTCACGGTCGGCCGCGACCAGCCGATGATGGGCCTGCGCGGCACCAGCCACATCGAACTCTTTTTCGACGACGTCAGGCTCGGCCCCGAGCGACTGCTCGGGCCGGAAGGCGGCGGGCTCAAGCTGGCGCTCGAGACATTGGGCCGCATCCGACTGATGCAGATCGGTGCGCGCTCGGTCGGGCGCGCGACGCGCATCCTTGGTCTGATGACCGAGCATGCGCGCCAACGCCGCCAGTTCGGCCAGGCGATCGGCGAGTTTCAGATGGTTCAGCAGTTGCTGGCCGACAGCGCGATCGAGATCGAGGCCGCGCGGCTGATGGTTCGCCGCGCCGCCGCCGAGCTCGATCAAGGCGGCGATGCGCGCGAACGGCTGTCGATGGTCAAGATCTACGCTGCCGAGATGCTCGGCCGCGTCGCCGATCGGGCCGTCCAGGTGTTCGGCGGAAGCGGCTATGGCAAGGACCTGCTCATCGAGAAGTTCTACCGCGACGCGCGCATCTACCGGATCTATGACGGAACTTCGGAGATCCATCGCATGGTGATCGCGCGCAGCCTGATGAAGAACGGACCGGCGCTTGCCGATCCGCTGAATTGACAGATCGGACGCCACATCATGCCAGCCAGCAAGTTCGTCTCGGCCGCCGATGCCGCCGCGCTCATTCGCGACGGCGATACGGTCGGCCTGATCGGCGGCGGGGGCGGACTGATGGAGGCGTCCACGCTGTTTGCCGCGGTCGAGCGGCGCTTCCTCGAGACAGGGCATCCCAACAAGCTGTTCGTCATCCACGCGCTCGGCATCGGCGACCGAAAGTCCAGAGGCATGAACTGCTTTGCCCACGAAGGCATGGTGCGCCGCGTCATCGGCGGCCATTGGGTGTGGTCACCGCGCATGCAGGCGCTCGCGCGCGACGAGAAGATCGAGGCCTACGTTCTGCCGGGCGGCGTGGTCATGCAGCTGTGGCGCGAGATCGCGGCCGGCCGTCCCGGCTTGTTCACCCATGTCGGCCTTGGCACGTTCGTCGATCCGCGCCTCGGCGGCGGCAAGATGAACAAGGCGGCGCGCGAGGACCTGGTCGAGGTCGCCACGATCGATGGCAAGGAGATGCTGCGCTACAAGCCGTTTCCGGTTCACATCGCGCTCATCCGCGGTTCGTCGGCTGATGCGCAAGGCAATGTCTGCCTCGACCAGGAGGCGGCGAATCTCGACATCTACGCGGTCGCGCTCGCAGCGCACAATTCCGGGGGCAAGGTGATCGCCCAGGTGAAGAGCGCCGTCGAGGTCGGAAAGCTGCCGGCACGCGCGGTGCGCGTGCCCGGGGCCATCGTCGACGCGGTGGTCGTCGAGCCCAACCAGTCCATGACCTATGACATCGCCTACGATCCCTCCATGTCGGGAGAAAAGCGTTCGCCGGTGCCGAGAGAGGCGCCGCAGCCATTCACCGTGCGCGAGGCGATTGCGCGCCGCGCCGCAGAGGAGCTGCGCGACGGCGCGGTCATCAACTACGGCTTCGGCATCCCCGATGCTGTCGCCCGATTGGTCGCCGAGCGCGGCGATGTCGACCGTTACTACCAGACGATCGAGCACGGCACCTATGGCGGCAGCCTGCTGACCGGGACGCTGTTCGGTTTCGCGCGCAATCCCTCGGCGATGATCGATGCGCCGTCCCAGTTCGACTTCTATTCCGGTGGTGGTCTCGACATCGCCTTTCTCGGCTTCGGCGAGCTCGACGCGTCGGGACATGTCAATGTCTCGCGGCTGGGCGGCCTCACCGTCGGGCCGGGCGGCTTCATCGACATCGCTCAGAACGCGCGCAAGGTGGTGTTCTGCGGCACGTTCGACACCAAGGGCACGGAGATCGCGACCGGAGACGGTAGCCTGCGCATTCGTCGCCAGGGCGAGGTGCGCAAGCTCGTGCGCGCGGTCGAGCAGATCACATTCTCCGGCACCGTGGCGATGAGCCGAGGCCAGGAGGTCATCTACGTGACCGAGCGCGCGGTTTTCCGGCTGACGCCCGACGGCCTGGTGCTGGCCGAGGTGGCGCCCGGCGTCGACATCCGCCGCGACGTGCTCGAGCGCATGGACTTCACGCCGCGCGTGCCGCGCGACCCGGTCGTCATGTCGGCCGCGCATTTCACGGCCTGAGGGATCGCCCATGGCCGCGCTGCGCATTGCCGTGATGGGGGCCGGGCTGATCGGCCGGCGGCATCTGGGCGTGCTGCTCGCCGACCCGGCCTATGCGGTGGCGGGGATCGCCGATCCAAGCCCGGCGGCCGAAGCGTTCGCCCGCGCGCACGGCGTCGCGCATTTTGCCGATGCCGAGCGCATGCTCGATCAGGCGAAACCCGATGGCGTCGTCATCGCCACGCCCAACCAGCATCACGTCACGGCCGGCCTCGCCTGCGTCGCGCGCAGGCTGCCCATGCTGATCGAAAAGCCGATTGCCGATCGCGTGGCCGATGCGGTCGACCTCGTCGCGCGTGCCGGGCACGCCGCGGTGCCGATCCTGGTCGGGCATCACCGGCGGCACAACCCGATCATGCGCAAGGCGGCCGAGGTCATCGGCGACGGCGCCATCGGGCAGGTGGTCGCCGCCGTCGGGTTGTGGCTGTCGCGCAAGCCCGACGACTACTACAACGTGACCTGGCGCCGCGAGCCCGGCGGCGGACCGGTGCTGATCAACGCGATCCACGACATCGACTGCCTGCGCATGCTGTGCGGCGACATCGAGAGCGTCCAGGCCTCGACATCGTCGGTGGCGCGCGGCTTGCCGGTCGAGGACACGGCCGCCGCGGTGCTGCGTTTCGCCAATGGCGCATTGGGCACGCTGATCGTGTCGGATGCGGTGTCATCACCGTGGACCTGGGAATGGACCTCGGAGGAGAACCCGTTCTATCCTCACGAGCCGCGCGATTGCTTTCTCGTTACGGGGACCCGGGGATCATTGGCGGTACCGTCGCTCGAACATGGCTGGCACGAGCCGGGACAGGGCTGGGGTCAGCCGCTGACCCGCCGACGCATTCCCGTCATGCCGGCCGATCCCTATGTCGAGCAGTTGCGCAACTTCGCGCGGGTCATTCGTGGTGAGGACAAGCCAGTGGTCAGCGGCCAGGAAGGGACGCGCACGCTCGCGGCGACGTTGGGCATAACCGAATCCGCCCGAACCGGCCTGCCGATCCGAATCGACGACATGTTGAAACGCCCATGACGCGGCCAACGCGCAGCGAGGAGAAAGCGGCATGAATCAAGCACCTCGGGCCGTCTGCGTGATCGGCTTTCCGGTCGCCCATTCGCGCTCGCCGCTGATCCACGGCCACTGGCTGGAGAAGCACGGCATAGCCGGCGTGTATCGCCGCGAGGCGGTCAAGCCGGAGGAGCTCAACGACTTCATCGCCGGCTTCGCCGGCCGCGGCTATGTCGGCGGCAACATCACACTGCCGCACAAGGAAGCGATGATGAAGCTGACCGAGCCGGACGACCGCGCGCGCGCGATCGGCGCGTGCAACACGATCTGGTTCGACAACGGCCGTCTGCGCTCGACCAACACCGATGCCGAGGGCTTCCTCGGCAGTCTCGACCAGTCAGCGCCGGGCTGGGACAGGAACGTGAGCAATGCGGTCGTGATCGGCGCCGGCGGCGCGGCGCGCGCCGTGGTCTATGGCTTCCTCGAGCGCGGTGCCGAGCGAGTCCACCTGGTCAACCGTACTCTGTCGCGCGCCGAGGCGTTCCGCGAGCGCTTCGGTCCGCGCGTGTGGCCGACCAGATGGGATGATCTGCAGAAGGTGATGAAGGGCGCCAACCTCGTCGCCAACACGTCATCCCTGGGCATGACCGGAAATCCCGAGCTGCCCATCGACCTCAAGGAGGTGCGTGACGATGCGGTGGTCGCCGATGCGGTCTACGTGCCGCTCGTCACCGGGCTGCTGACAGCGGCCAGGCAGCGCGGCCTGCGCACCTCGGATGGTCTCGGCATGCTGCTGCACCAGGCTGGACGCGGCTTCGAATTGTGGTTTGGCGTGCGGCCCAAGGTGACGGCGGAGCTGCGCAAGCTGATCGAGGACGAACTGCTCAGGAAGTAGCCGGCCGGGCGCGCAGCCATCGTGCATAGGCATGAACGCCCTCGGCCAGGGAGCGCCTGACCGCGAACCCGGTATCGGCGCGCAGTCGATCGCCGGCGAGCGGACTGCGCATTGGCGTGTAGGTGGTCCATGGCTCGGTCCCGGGTCCCAGCTCAATCACCGCGCCGGGAACCGCGGCCCGGATCGCGGCGGCCACCTCGCCCGCGCTGAAATTCACGCCCGGCCCCAGGTGGTAGACGTCAAAGGCGAGGCGCACTGCGCCGGCAGCGGCGAGCAAGCCCGCGGCGGCGTCGCCCACGAAGGTGAAGCTGGCGGCAAAGTCGGCGCCGGATGGTGCACGGACCGGCGTGCCGGACAAGGCAGCGCCGAGTAGCGCCGGTATGGGTCCGCGGGTTGGCGAATCCGTGACGATTGGCGGGCCATAGATCCAGGATATGCGCACGACAGCGCAGGATAGTCCGAACTGGGAGCGATACATGCGCGTGATCAGCTCGCCGCAGTATTTCGTCGTGGCGTAAACGTTGGCGGGCGTCGCTGGCGCGTCCTCGGGTATGGCGCTGGTCGTGTCGGCCCGATTTTGGAACACCGAGCCCGTGCTGACATAGATGAAGCGCCTCCAGCCATGGCGCCGTGCTGCCTCGAGCAAATGCGCCGTGGCCGCGATATTGGCGTTGACGGCAGTCAAGGGCTGGGGACGCGCATAGGCCTCGTTGGATAGCGCCGCAAGGTGGATGCAGGCGTCGATGCGGTGGCGGCTTGCGAGCCGCTCGACTGCATCCGCGTCCGCCAGCTCGCACGCAATCCAGTCGACTCCGGCGATCGCCGCGGCGTCGGTCGGGCGGAAGGTGGTGCGGTACTGCGCCGCGACTTCGAGGCCGGCGGCACGCGCCTGGCGCACGGTTTCATATCCGACGTGCCCCATTGCCCCGGTAACGAGCAGCGCCACGTGATCCTCGCACTCGCGCCGGCGACGGGGATGCTACTTCTTGCGCGACCTGGACTTGCCGGCCGCCCTGGGCCGGCGCTTCGGGCCGGCATCGCGGATCAGACCTTCCTGTTCGTACAGCTTGGCGCCCTTGTTGATGTGCGCCGAGAGCACGGAGACGAGCGTATCGGCGTCGCGCGCCAGGGCCGCATCGAGGATCTGGCGGTGCTCGCGCCGCGACTGATCGCGCGGAAAGTCGCGCACCTGGAAGGCGAGCATGCGGTAGCGCAGGCTCTGGTCGTACATGAAGCCGTGGAAAGTCAGCAACCAGCGCGAGCCACAGGCCGAAATCAGCGCTTGGTGGAACTCCCTGTTGTAGCGCTCGAGTAGCGGGCTGTACCGCTTGGGATCGCCCTCGACGACCTCCTCGATCTTCGACAGCTTGTGGTAGGCAGCGACGACGCGCGATTCCCAGTCGAGGTCGGCCCGCTGCAGCGACAGATTGGCGGCGTGGCACTCGAGCAGCGTGCGCATCTCCGTGATGTCCTGGAGGTCGGCGAGAGAGGCCGGCACCACGGTGAAGCCGCGCTGACCCTCGTTGGCGACCAGCCCTTCGGAGACCAGGCGCGACAGCGTCTCGCGCAGGGTGTTGACGCTGGCGACGTAGCGCTGGCGCAGCGCGTCGAGCTTGAGCTTGTCGCCCGGCTTGAACAGGCCGAGCAGGATATCCTTGCGAATCCGCCCATAGATGGCTTCGGTCAGCGTCGCCGGCGGCACGCTCCCATCGGCCTCGTCTGTGATCAACCCGTCCATCGAACCGGCGCTCCCAGGGCAATACTCGGATTACGCGCCTGGATATTGTCGCGCATTTGTCCACCCCACAGCAAGCAAGCAGGGCCGGAATACGCATCGGAGTGCCTCCGTCAATCGATTCGTGGCCGCTGGAAGTATTAGTGGGTAAATGACATAATTTCCTATATTTGTGATTTGAGAGGGCAAAATGCGCCGGTCGATCGCCACCGTGTCCCTGTGCGGAATCCTCGAGGAAAAGCTGGCGGCGGCTGCGGCCGCCCATTTCGACGGGGTCGAGATCTTCGAGAACGACCTGCTCTATTTCGGCGGCTCGCCGCGCCAGGTGCGCGCGCTCGCCGACGATCTCGGCCTCAAGGTCGTGCTCTACCAGCCGTTTCGCGATCTCGAGGGCGTCACCGACGAGCAGTTCCGCCGCAATCTCGACCGCATCGAGCGCAAGTTCGACGTCATGGAGGCGCTGGGCGCGCCGCTCCTCCTGGTGTGCTCCAACGCGCTGCCCCAGGCGATCGACGACGATGCACGCGCCGCGGCCCAGCTCTACGAGGCGGCCGACCGGGCGGCCAAACGCGGTTTGCGCATCGGCTACGAGGCGCTCGCCTGGGGCACGCGGGTCAAGACCTACGGCCAAGCCTGGCGCATCGTGGAGCGCGCCAATCATCCTCATCTCGGCCTGATTCTCGACAGCTTTCACACGCTGTCGCTCGCCGACGACCCGACGAGGATCACCGGCATTCCCGGTTCGCGCATCTTCTTTGTCCAGATGGCCGACGCGCCGAAGCTGGCCATGGACGTCCTGTCCTGGAGCCGGCATTTCCGCTGCTTCCCCGGACAGGGCGATCTCGATGTCGCGGGATTTCTCGCCCAGGCGCTGCGCGCCGGCTATGCCGGTCCGGTGTCGCTCGAAGTGTTCAATGACGAGTTCCGTGCGTCACCGACGCGGCCGACCGCGCTCGATGGCATGCGGTCGCTGCTTTTTCTCGAGGAACAGGTGCGTGCTGCGCTGCGCGCCGACGCCGCTCCGAACGACCGAACGCGCTCGAACCGCCGCGTCGAGCTGTTCGATCCGCCGCCGGCGCCGGAGCTCACAGGCATTGCATTCGTCGAGTTCGCCGTCGACGCCCGCTCGGAAGCGGCGCTGGCCGACTGGCTCGGCCGGCTGGGCTTCCGTTGCGCCGGCCGGCATCGTACCAAGGACGTCAGTCTCTATCGGCAGGGCGAGATCAACATCGTGCTCAATGCCGAGCCCGATTCGTTCGCGCAGTCCTATTTCCTCATGCACGGGCCCTCGTTGTGCGCCATCGGTGTCGGCACACGGGACGAGCTGCAGGCGCTCAACCGGGCCGAGGCCTTCGAGTGCGCGCGCTACGAGGGACGCGTCGGACCCAACGAATGGTCGATTCCTGCTGTACGCTCGCCGGCCGGCAGCCTGCTCTATTTCGTCGCTGCGCCAGCCGAGGGCGGCGGACCGCTGGACACCGATTTCATCGCCGTTGCCGCCGGGAACAGCCCGGTCGAAGACGCCGGCCTGCTTGCCTTCGATCACCTGGCGCATGCCTTGCCGCATGGCCAGCTCGACAGCTGGATCCTCTTCTATCGTTCGGTTCTGGCCCTCGAGCCCGAGCCGGTCGTCGTGCTGGCCGATCCTTACGGTCTCGTGCACAGCCGGACGGTGAGCAGCCAAAACCGTGCCGTCCGATTTCCGCTCAACGTCTCGGAAAGCCACAACACGACGACCGCGCGCTCGGTCAGCACCTTCGCCGGCGCCGGCATTCATCACATCGCATTCCGCACGCCGGACATCTTCGCGGCGGCCGCGCGATTGCAGGCGAACGGCATTCCAGTCCTGCCGATTCCGGCCAACTACTACGACGACCTTGCCGCCCGCTTCGGTCTCGATGCCGATCTGCTCGACCGGATGCAGCGGCACAATATCCTCTATGACCGCTCGCCTGCGGGCGAATACCTGCAGGTCTACACCGAGGCCTTCGAGCGGCGGTTCTTTTTCGAGATCGTCCAGCGCCGCGACGCCTACGACCTCTATGGCGCGGCCAATGCGCCGGTCCGCATGGCGGCGCAGGCTGAACGCGACCGCCAGGCGAATCCGGAACTCGTCGCCCTGCTCTGACGCGGCATCGCCGCGCCTCCCAAGTATTGGGATTTTCTACTGGATTTCGGCCGGTGGCGGCACACAATCGGCCGGATGGTTCCCGTCCGGCCAGGCGGCCGACCGCGAAGTTTCGGGAGAAGGATCGACATGCCCATGAAGTTCAACATCTCGATCCAGCTCGAGCGCACCAGCCCCGACATCGACATGCGCGATGTGGTGCGCCACGTCGTCGAGATGGTGCAGATGGCCGAGGCCGGCGGCTTCGAGATCGTCTGGATCGGCGAACATCACGGCATCGAGCAGAACATCGCGCCGGCGCCCTTCCAGTTCATGGCTCATCTGGCGGCGCACACCTCGCGCATCCGCTTCGGCACGGCGGTTGCGGTGGCGCCCTACTGGCACCCGGTCAAGCTCGCCGGCGAGGCGGCGCTCTTCGACCTCTTGAGCGGCGGCCGGCTCGAGTTCGGCATCGGGCGCGGCGCCTATCAGCGCGAATTCAACATCATGGCGCGCGGCATGCCGCAGCAGGAAGGCGGCGCCTATATGCGCGAGATGGTGCCGGCGCTGAAGAAGCTGTGGCAGGGCGACTACGTGCACGAGGGCAAGTACTGGTCTTTCCCACGCGTGACCTCGGTGCCCAAGCCCCTGCAGAGGCCCTATCCGCGCATCTGGGTCGCGGCGCGCGACCCCGCCTCCTACGACTGGGCGCTGTCGGAGGGTTGCAGCATCCAGTCCTGGGGAATCGCGCGGCCCTTTTCGGAGGTCGAGCTCTACAAGAAGCAGTTCGAGGACGCGCTCAAGAAGCACCCGCAGACGCCGCGTCCGCTGTTCATGACCCAGCGCTGGACCGCGGTCTACGACCGGCCCGACGGCTGGGAGATCCCGGTCAAGGCGCTCCACTTCCGCGCCGCTGAGTTCGAGAACCTGTTCAAGGACGTGACCGGGTCAGTGGTCGAAGGCTTCACCCAGCGCATCGATCTCAACACGCTCAAGAACCGCAACGAGTACGAGCCGGAGTGGCTGCGCGCGCACCTCCCCTTCGGCATGCCCGACGAGGTGATCGCCAAGCTCAAGCGCTACGAGGCGCTCGGCGTCGACCACTACTCCTATATCGCGAGCTTCGCCATGCCGATGGCCGAGCAGAAAAAGTCGCTGCGTCTGTTCATCGACGAGGTCATGCCGGCCTTCAAGGACGAAAGTGGACGTCGCGCCGCCGAATAGCTCCTCCCGCTCGTGGTCAAGCTCTTCATCCACAGCTTCGGCTATCGGTTCCATTACCGGTTCAAGCCGGGCTTCGGCATCTTCGCTTTTCTCGACAAGGCGGCCGAGCTCGGCTTCAGCGGCGTCAACGTCTCCGCCTTTCCGCCGAACTTCTACACTCTCAACGGAGCCGAGCCCGGTCACGTGCGCGCCATACGCAACCGGGTCGAGGCCAACAAGCTGCTGATCGACATCGAATGCAATGGCACGGCCCCGGCGCATCTGACCTCGATGCTCGATCTCGCCGGGCGACTGGGCGCCGGCTATCTGCGTACCTACGTCAAGCCGGATGTGGCTGAGACGCGACAGAGAATTGACGATGCCGTGCGCGACCTGAGCGCCATCGGACCGGTCGCCGAGCGTGCGGGCATCCCATTGCTGCTCGAGAACCATGAGGACTTCACAGGGCCGGAGATGGCCGAGATCCTCCGGCGCGTCGGCCATCCGTTCATTGCCGCGCTCTACGACTACGGCAACTCGATGGTGTTCATGGAGGAGCCGCTGACAACGCTGGAGCATATGAGGCCGTGGATTCGCTCTGCACATATGAAGGATCACGTCACCATCCCGGTGGGCGCCGCGGGCAATTCGGAACCGATCTGGCTCGGCGTGCCCCTCGGCGAGGGATTCATTCCCGTCGTGGAGGCGACGCGGCGCCTCGTGGCGGCCGGCGTTGATCGTATCTGCTACGAGAACTGCTGGGCCTATGCGGCCAAGTATCTCGGCTCGCGCAGCGACGGCACAATGGGTGCGGGCGCCTTCGCCTATAGCCGTCCGCCCTACGATCCTGCCATCTGCGTGCCGAACATGCCCTATCAGCCGCCGCCCGGCGCGCCGACCATAGAGGAGTTCGTGCGCGAGCATGGCTTGGATGCGGTGGCCCTCGAAGCCGAAGCGAACCGGCGGTCGATTCAGTGGCTGAAGACGGAATACGCCAAGGCCGGCATCGAGCTCGCGCACGAATTGAATGCGGCGGCCTGACGCGAAGCTATTCCCGCAAGGTCGGATCGAGCCGGTCGGCGAGCCAGTCGCCGAAAATGCTGACGGCAAGCGTCGTCATGAAGATCGCCATGGCCGGGCAGATCGCGATCCACCAGGCGGTCAGCAGATAGTCGCGGCCGAAGCCGACCATGTTGCCGAGGCTGGTCTGCGGCGGCTGCACGCCGAGACCGAGAAAACTGAGACTGGTCTCGAGCAGGATGACGTGCGGGAAGGTGAGTGTTAGGCAGACCGTCAGCGCGCCCGCGATGTTGGGTAAGATGTGGCGCAGATGCAGACGCACGGGCCCCGCGCCCAGCACCTTGAGGGCGACTGCATAGCCCTGGCCCAACGCCGCCAGCGTCATGCCCCTGGTGATGCGGGCGTAGCGTTCCCAGCCATAGACGCCGACGACCGCGACGAACAGGTAGAGGCTGTTGCCGAAGAATGCGACGACGGCGAGCGCCAGGATCATGAAAGGCAGTGCCGCTTGATAGTCGATCGCCATGACCACGGCCTCGTCGACCAGGCGCCCGAAATGGGCGGCGAAAAAGCCGAGCGACGTGCCGATGACGGCACCGATCATGGTGCCGATGATGGCGACGAAGATGCTGGTGCGGATCGAGTAGACCAGCCGGCTGTAGACATCACGGCCGAGATCGTCCGAGCCGAGCGGATGCCGCCAATTGCCGCCTTCGAGCCAGATCGGCGGCTGCAGCCGGCCGCGCAAATCGATCTGGTCGTAGTCGTAGAGGGCCAGGAATCTGGCGCTCACCGCCACGATCAGCATGAGCAGGACCCACGCGAGCGAGATTGCGGCCCCCCAGGTCAGGCCGAATGGAAGGCGGCGCGCCGCGGCGCGCGCGAGGGCGGGACGGTCGGTCGTCGTGCTCACCGGTCCGTTCCCTTCATGCGCTTGGCGAGCAGCGCGCCGATGCGCGGGTCGAGCCAGCCATAGAGCAGGTCGACGGTGAGGTTGGTGACCACCATGGACACGCCGGCCAGCATGATGATGACCTGGACGATCGGCAGGTCGCGCTGCGCCACCGCCGTGACGAACAGTCTTCCGACCCCGGGCCAG